>CABVRS010000027.1 GCA_902500745.1 uncultured Nitrospira sp. | reverse complement strand
GACGAGGGCGACGTACATGACGACGGTCAGACACGCGACAGCACCAACGAGATAGTCAGACCGATGTGTGATTCTACTGCTTACTCTCATACTCGTTTTATACGCCGACCTTCTTCATTCGTCCACTCAGCCTGCTCCGGTTGCAACAGAAAGCGCTGCTCATGGTCCAGCGGCTACTCCCCTAGTTCGCCAAGCTGTACACGATCGGAAGGCTCACGACGATCTGCGACTTCCCAATGGCATGCCTCATATGAAGCGGGCATGCGAGTCTTACTGCTTCCATCGCTGCTTCATCGAGCGCGCTGTATCCTGAGCTTTTCTGGACGAACACATCGGCGAGTTGCCCATCCGATCGAATCACGGCTTTCAAGATGACTTTCCCTTCTTGGCCGTTCATGCGGGCCGAATTCGGATAGCGTTTCAGTCCCGCCACCCGCCGCCAGAGGGACTCGGCCAACCACCGATTGTCTAGTTTCGCTTCCGGGCCGGATTCCTGAATGTTGGCCGTCTGTAGTGGAATGGTATCCATACTGCCACCAGAGGCCAAAACTGGAACAGGGCTTTCTTGAGATGCGGACACTTCGGATGATAGCACAAGATCTGACGTGTCCGAGATCGGATCATGTGGTACTGGTTGAGCCTCGACCTCCCGAAAGATGGGTGCCGCGGCAACATCCTCTAGGTCTTTGGCTTCTATAGCCGGCTCGTCGCGTAACTGAGGAACCTCTATCTGTTGTTCAATCGGCGGTGCCTGTTCAATCGTTGGTTGCAGAGGCTCGATCTTCTGTTCCGTTGGCATGGTCGGCTGAGAAATCTCCGACCCTGACTTCGTCTGTGATGGAGGAAGCTTTTTGACCGGTTGGTGCACCGATGCAGCAACCGATTCAGCTTGGTTGGATTCGGTCTCGGGCCTCGCCTCTGCCGTCAGTGCCACATCCCATTGAAACGTTTTCTCTTGAAGAACAGGTTTGAGTTGGGCCACGAATACGAGCGCTAAGCCAACCACTGCTCCATGTAGGACCAATGACATGCCCCAGGCGGGAAAGCAAAACCGATTGTCATCCTTCGACGTCATTCTCCTCGCAACACCGCCTGTCAAATATCAACTCTATCCACTCACATGACTGACATTAAGAAAAGTGCGGGGCAGAGGTCAAGGGAGGAACCCTCTGCCCCACGCTGGTCCGAGCCGGAGGCAGCCTGCTCAGACATGTTTCTTCTTCAGCTCAGGTACCAACTCATCCGATGGTTGATGGGTGGCCCACCAGTGACTGCTGTCTTCTGAAAGGCCACCCACCCGTTTCCCTTCGACTAATTAGTCGCCTGGTTCCCGGCCAATGCTGCCCCAGAGTTGAATACCATCACCCCTCCAGGATTTGGCCCGACAGGGACCGTCTGCTTCTCCTGGTTGTCGGTCGCATTAATAATCGTGACCGAATTGGCCGGAGCTGCGTTGGATACGACTAGATATCTGGCCGCTCCTGCTCCTTGAGCCAACACATCGAAGCCGTGCCCTCCGGTCGACACCAACGGAATTTCCCTCAACAGGGTGAGGCTCGGCGGCGCCACGGTCGTCCAGTCAAATGCGAACAGCCGGTCTTTCTTTGTCGCCGTCGGTCCATTCCCGGCCAAAATGTAGAACCGTGCGGAGTTTGGCGAAAACTTGAATGCCCCCGGCGACGTGCCATCCAGTTCGGGAATCGTCAGATCAGCGATAATCGGCGATGCGGCAGTCAGATCGATGACTCCGAGTTTGGTCGCTTGCGGTGCAGTCGTTTCTCCTCGCAGCAAGAGATACTTGCCGTCTGGAGAAATTCCATACCCTGTGTACGGAGTTCCAGCGAGATCAAAGGTCTTGATAATTGCAAATGAGGCAGGATCGATCTCCGCGATCTCTTGGTATCCTTCTTGGAAGCTGTAAATCTTTTTCGTCAGTTTTGACCAACGAATCCCATGAGGCTCTGAACCATTGGGAGTAAACGCAGTCGTGCCGGTTGGGTTTTCAGGATTGCACGTTTCTTTGTTGGGATTGCAGAGATCGATTCGGGAGATCATCTGGCGATAGGTCGCCGACGTCTCATCTCCATCAATCACAGCGATTTCCCCAGCCGTGGTGCTGGAGACGAAGACTCGCTTATTTTCGGCAAACGCCGCGACCTTGTGCCCATCTGCCAGCAGACAGGTCGTTCCCAACACAGTGGGCGGTGTTCCTCCCGGCCCAAGATGAGAGTTATGCAGAACGGTCACCGATCCACCGCCCTGAGTCGCACAATTCACCAAGTCATCGCCTGGAGTTGTCGTCCCCGCAGCGTTGTCGCCATCATTCATGATCCAGATCACTTCGCCATCGTTTGCATCACGGTAGAGATGGACCGGCCTGGTACCGGCTTGGAGATTGACTTCGTGAACCGGAGTTGCAGCCGTCAGTGGATCAATTGTGGCAACCTTATTTGCTGCCGCAAGATTCACAAAGATCCAATCTTCGTTCGAAAACTGCATGTCTCCGAGCGCAGCATTTTCAAATTCCGCCGCATCAATCGTGTTGACCACTGCATTGCCGGAGTCTCCCTTCAACGCAACACTCGTCAATGTCTTATCACCGGTGTTATTCACAAACGCAATTGGCCCACTGAGCCCGGCGCTACCTTGCGGCGTCAATGCCCCAGTCGTGTCATCGCCTGAACTGCAAGCGGCCAGACCAATCAGCGCGAGTCCGAGCGCGCCCGTTGTGACATAAGATATATAGCTTCGTTTCTTTAGAGCTTCCATGGACGGTTCCTTCCTTGTGAATTATCGCCTTCAAAGTTATTGACGGGAGCGCAGCCGGCTCCCAGAACAAACAAGCTTCATCCGATCTGAACAATGGCTCCCGGTGGGCCGCGGGGAGGAAATTGGCCAACCACATCCACGTCCGGTAAGGGAATTGCGCCAAGACTCCAGACAAGACTCACCTGAAGGTCTGCGGAGGTTTCGCCTCGTCCGCCACCAGTCTGGACATCGAGCCCGACGCAGTGCCATGCGCAATGATTGTGGCTCTGTTGACCGTTCTGCGTCTGCCCACTCGGGCAATGGGGTGCCGCCCATTGTGTCGGCAGATTCCCCTGTGCGACCGACAGCGATCCGATCAGCCACAGCAAGGCGCAGCAGCCGGTCAACGCCCGAGAAATTTGTTGTCGCATCTTCGTCATCATGGCTGATTCGATACCGCCACTCCCTACCGCACTCTATGAGGACCCGCCAAACAATTGGAACGATTTCGTGACCCCAAAGATGTAGCTGATCTGTTGTTCCAAATTGCCGTTGAAATCCCGATGGATCGGGATTTGCGCGATGAAATAGGCCGAGGCAAAGTTGAACACATTCACCATAATGCCCGGTGAATAGGCGACGTAGGTTGAACCGGTTGTGGGTATCGCCCGAAATCTCACCGCCGGATCGAGCAGAATTGGCGCTCCTCCGGGGTTGAACAGAAATAGTGACGCATCCATGGCATCGTTCTGCATCCATCGAAAATTGAACTGTTGCGTCAACACCAACCATGGCGTCCGTTCAAGCGGGATCACATTGAGCCCCAATGCCCCACTCACTTCATCACCGAACTGATAGCCATCACTGTTCTTAAACGTGTGCCGATAGCTCACTGACGCAAACTGATTCACCCGGTGGGGGATGAGTTCATACGTTTGATAGATCATCGGGACGATACCGAAGTTGCCCCGACCGATCTGGAGCGTTGATTCCGCCAAGGTGGTACCTTGTGCAAATCGCCCATAGCTGCCGGTCGGAAAATCGACGCCGACTCCCACCACGACCATGCTTCGCAGAGTGGGCAAGACGTTGTACTTCAGCGTGGCGCGAATATCCCCGAGCCCCCTCTCGCTATAGGGCACCGGGGTGAGACCACCGATCTGCGCATCCGACTCGACGTGCTTGTACGGAATTGCCACTTGGATACCGAGTCGTTCGGTCAGACCGTAGTTGAGGTCGAGTGTGGCGGTGCGTGTCCTGGTCTCGATGCGGTTCACATCCAAGTTCGCCAACGTGAGGGTTCTGTCACCCTGACTGGCGAAGGGGATGCGTCCACCTTCCCCTGGGGGCGCCTCCATCGGGGTGAAGTTGTAGATAGCATTGATGGTCAGCAGACCCTTCATCGGCACTTGTTGCTGAGACCCGATCACGACAAAGCAACTGACCGATCCGCAAGAGGCTTCGACCGGGGTTGGGCTATGCGTCGTGAACACCATTCCGATGACACCAGCGATGATGAGAAGAGAAGACCAGATCGTACGCAGCATGACTCCACACTCTTTCTGTTGAGTGACACGATAGGATCCACAGAGCGAACCCCATCGCGAGACACAATTGTTAAAAGGACGCGCCGACAGTCGGCGCTAGGCTAGAACGCCGGGAGGCCCGCGGAAGAAATATGGAAGCGAGACCACACTAAAGGTTGTTTCGAAGGGAGAACTATTGAAGGGTTCAAGGAGCTGTAGATACGAAGTAAACTGCACAACAGACGATTCGAGCCCAACACCACCCGCACACAACCATGCACAGATGCCCGTTGAATGCGTTCCAGCCTGATGGTCGGCATGGTGTTCAGCATGACCGACACTCGGGGCGACCATCGCCCCATTGACCAGTACAAGGCAGAGCAACAAGGCCCAGATGAATGCAGATCGTGTCACTTCTCTTTGTCCTAACAAACGCTCTTCTATTGAATCGACGCCGCCTTGATTGGCTCTGGCTTTTGGATACGTGCGACGGTATCGAGGATCACCTGTTCAGTCAGGAGCCCACCTTTGATGTATTCCCGGACCACGCCCTTTTCATCGATGAATACGCTGACCGGTAAGCCGAAGACGCCGAACTGATTCGCTACTTTGTTATCACGGTCCAAGAGCACCGGGAACGTATGGCCATATTGTTGGATATGCTCTCGTACCTTCGCTTCGTCTTCCAACTCATTGATGGCCAACACGACGAATCCCTTGTCCCGAAGATTGTCATAGGTCGTCTGCATCGCCGGCATTTCCGTTGTGCAGGGCTTGCACCAGGTCGCCCAAAAATTGACCAGCACGACTTTGCCGCGATATTGACTCAGGCTCTGCTGCTTACCTGCCAGATCGGGCAAGCGAAAATCCTCAGCGGTCGTGCCCACTGCGGGCACGCGTGATCCCATCCCCCATACCAGACTTCCGCTGGTCACGAGCAGCGCGCTCGCGAGCAGCACCCCAAATAGAATGCTATTGGTACTCTGTTTCATGTTCATAGCCCCCCAACTCTGTCGCGTTAGTCAAATATGTCTATGAGAACATCGAACATTGGAACCTGATTTCCGTCTCCGCATTCCAGTGATAGCATCCGGCGATGAAACGATCCGTCACCTTCTCGAAAGGCGCCGCAACCGCTTAGTCTTTATGCTATGAAGGACGGTGGAGCTCGGCTCGGAGAGATGCTCGGCAGCTCGGAGAAGATACGAGTCGTAGGAGAAAGCGGGATAACTGCAACCGAGCTACGCTCGGATTGAATCAGGACCACTTCGGTGTCGAGTACCGTGCCGGCCGCACATATCCAAGAGCACAGCACGGTCCCATGTGTCGCTGCTTGGTGCTGAGCGTGGTGCCCGGCATGTTCTGCAGATTGTGCCTGAGCTATCCCGCCGATGGCGAGAACACAGAGCACGATGAAAGTCGCGAGGAACTTGCGAAACGTCCAATCCATCGGAAACATTTTTCCAAAATGACCGAGGCCCGTTATGAGCAAATGCTACAAAACTCTGCCGATGCAACAGATGCTACAACCGTGGTGGATGGTAGGCGACGGTGGCAACGCTTGTCAAGCCGCCGAGATGCGACCTGAGGATCGAGTAGGATTCATGGATGGGATGCTGTATACTGCCGGGCTTGACGGGATAGGAACGCTCATTCACAACAACCACAAAGACTTTTCTCATTTTATAGTACAGCCATGGTGACACAAGTACTCAATCTGATATTCGGCAGTAAAAACGACCGTGAAATCAAGGCTATACGCCCGATCGTCGATCAAATCAACGGGCTGGAAGCGGGTCTTACGCCGCTCTCCGATCAAGCGCTGACCGACAAAACGCAGGACTTCAAGAAGCGACTTGAAGCAGGTCAGACGCTGGACGATATCCTGCCTGAAGCCTTCGCCGTCTGTCGGGAAATGTCGCGGCGCACACTCAACATGCGGCATTTCGATGTGCAGCTGATCGGCGGCATGATTCTCCACCGAGGCCGCATTGCTGAAATGAAAACCGGGGAAGGGAAAACCCTGGTGGCGACGCTCCCCGTCTATTTGAATGCGCTGGAAGGAAAGGGTGTCCATCTCGTTACGGTCAACGATTATCTCGCCAAACGAGACGCCCAATGGATGGCACAGCTGTACCATGCCCTCGGCCTCTCCACAGGAGTCATTCAACACGACGCGTCATTCATCTACGACCCAACCTACGAGGCCTCCGATAAGCGGCTGCAACATTTGCGCCCCTGCACGAGGCCCGAAGCCTATCGCGCCGACATTACGTACGGTACGAACAACGAGTACGGGTTCGATTATCTCCGCGACAACTTGGTCGTCACGGATCTCAGTCAGTGCGTCCAGCGCGAGTTGAACTTCGCCATCGTCGACGAAGTCGACAGCATTTTGATCGATGAAGCCCGGACGCCGCTGATCATCTCGGGTCCGACCGACCAGACCACCGATCTCTATTATCGGATCAATGCGATCATTCCCCAGCTCAAAGCCGAACAAGACTACACCATTGAAGAGAAGACCAAGACTGCCTCGCTGACCGAAGACGGCAACGCCCGTGTGGAAAAATTGCTCGGCGTAGACAATTTGTACGATCCGGCCCACATGGAGATGGTCCATCACGTGGTGAAGGCGCTGCAGGCCTACACACTCTATAAGCGCGATGTCGACTACGTCGTCAAAGACGGCGAAGTCATCATCGTCGATGAGTTTACCGGACGCTTGATGCCGGGTCGCCGCTGGAGCGACGGCCTACATCAGGCCGTTGAAGCCAAAGAAGGCGTGAAAATCGCGAACGAGAACCAGACCCTTGCGTCTGTGACCTTCCAGAACTATTTCCGCATGTACAACAAGCTCAGCGGCATGACCGGGACAGCCGACACCGAAGCCGCCGAGTTCGCCAAGATCTACAACCTCGACGTCAACGTCGTGCCGACCAATCGTCAGATGATTCGGCAGGATTATGCCGATGTGGTGTACCGCACCGAGAAAGAGAAGTTTTTAGCGATCGTCGAGGAGATCAAAGAGTGCCATGAGCGCGGGCAGCCGGTGCTCGTGGGGACCATCTCGATCGAAAAATCAGAAAAACTCGCCGGGCTCTTGAATCGAAACGGCGTGAAGCACAATGTCCTCAATGCCAAGCAACATGAGCGCGAAGCGGAAATCGTGGCGCAGGCCGGACGCAAGGGCGCCGTGACGATCGCGACAAACATGGCCGGCCGCGGCACCGACATCTTATTAGGCGGCAATCCTGATTTTATGTACAAGCAGGTGCTCTATCGCGATGAGAGCATCCCGGAGTCCCGCAAGCTGGAAATCTTCGAGGAGATTCGGTCGGATTGCGAGAAGAACAAGCAGGAAGTGCTCACGGCCGGAGGGCTTCATATCCTGGGCACGGAGCGCCACGAGAGTCGCCGGATCGACAATCAGCTTCGTGGACGAGCCGGCCGCCAGGGCGATCCCGGTACGTCGCGATTTTACCTCTCGCTCGAAGACGATCTGATGCGGATCTTTGCCTCCGAACGCGTGTCTCAGTTGATGCTGAAGCTCGGCATGGAGGAAGGCGTTCCCATTGAACACGGCATGGTCACCCGCGCGATCGCGAACGCGCAAAAGAAGGTGGAAGCCCACAATTTTGAGATCCGCAAACAACTCCTCGAATATGACGATGTCATGAACAAACAGCGCGAAGTGATCTATCGTCACCGTCGAGCCGTGTTGAACGGAGAGAACCTCACCAACGATCTCCATGACATGATCAACAGTTCGGTGGAATCGACGATGGCGGTCTACTGCCCGCCCGATCAGTATCCGGAAGAGTGGGACGTCAAAGGACTCGCTGAGGTCATGCAGAGTCAGTTCGGCTTGGATGTCATCCAGGGCAAAGACGACGGTGGCGATTCTCTGCGCGATGTCGGGCGAGAGACGCTGCTGGAAGACCTCCGAACCCAGGCTCGGGACGCCTATTCGAAAAAAGAACAAGAACTGGGGCCGGAGTTGATGCGCTTTTTGGAAAAGACCTTTATGCTGCAGGTCATTGATCACCACTGGAAAGATCACCTACTGGGGATGGACCACCTGCGAGACGGCATCGGCCTTCGCGGGTACGGCCAGAAAGACCCGCTCATTGAGTATAAACGCGAAGGCTTCGACCTCTTCGCCGGCATGATGGAACGCATCAAATCCGACACACTCGACCGCCTGTTCCATGTCCAAGCCGTCCGCCATGAAGGGGAACAGCCGACGCCTCCACCCCAGTCCATCGTGTCACGTCCGCAGCCCAGAATGACGCTGAACCGAGGCGACGAACCCGTAGCCGCACCGGCCCCTGCTCAACGGGCTGAGAACAAGGTCGGCCGTAACGATCCCTGTCCCTGCGGATCAGGCAAGAAGTACAAGAAGTGCCACGGGGTCTAGTGGCGCTCGGCTGACAAAAGGGTCTCTACCTTTGTCGTGATCTCAATCCGGAGACCGTCACTCGCTACTGACCGCAGCAGGTCCATCGGCTCGTCGAGTCGACTCCTATGGCTCACTCGAAAAACTCCATTCCTCCTTACTTCACCTTGACTTAACGCAGTTCCGAGGGCTACTCTATGGCCCTTTCGACGCCTGGGATGATGGGCAGGTCCTGCCCACAATCTAGGGGTGTCGCTTTTTCCATTGATGACGGTCCATTGGAGCTTTCTGTGAGCATCGGGCATCCAGAACTCATCGCCGCCATTGCTGCTGAAATCGCCGCCTCAGGACCGATTTCGTTCGCTCGGTTCATGGAGTTGGCGCTCTATCATCCCCAGTTCGGCTACTACATGCGCGCACCGGAACAGATGGCTGAACGAATCGGTTGGCGTGGTGATTTCTATACCAGTTCTGACGTCCACCCCATGCTTGGACAGGCCCTCGCGAAACAAGCTGAACAGATAGACCGGTTACTCGGGCACCCTGATCCATTTATCGTCGTCGAAATGGGACCCGGCAAAGGGTTGCTGGCTCGACACTTTCTCTCCGCCTGCCAGCGGCACTTCGGATCGTTGTTCGAGCGCCTTCACTATGTCCTGATTGAACGAAGCCCGGCCATGCAGGTGTTACAACGCGAGAACGTCGCTCGCTGGCTCGATCAGCCGAACCGCCTCACCTGGGCGAACGACCTTGCAAATATGGCCCTGGAAGGAGTGAACGGGCTCTTTCTGAGCAATGAACTCATCGATTCATTTCCCGTTCACCGGATTCAGGTCACGGCCAACGGCATAGAAGAGCTCTGCGTGGACTATCAACGTGGGCGATTTGTCGATTGCTTACGGCCGCTGTCGTCCGAAGCCTTGTCCGATCGCGTACGTCAAATCAACACGGCTTGGCCTGAGGGCTATCGAACCGAAATTAATGTTCACGCGGTGAGGTGGATGCGGCAGGTCGCTCAGCTTATCAAGCGAGGCGTCGTGCTCACGATCGATTACGGCCACGTTGCCCAGGATCTCTATCGACCCGACCGAAAAGGCGGCACATTCCTCTGTTATTCACGGCAATCCGTCAATGAGGAACCGTTTCTGCGCGTGGGGGATCAAGACATGACCGCGCATGTGGATTTCACGAGTCTGGCTCTTACCGGGGAAGAATCTGGTCTCCGCACGACCGGCTTCACCAATCAACTGAGTTTTCTGATGGGACTCGGTGTCGAACACATGATCGAGGAGCTGGAACCAGACAGCCCGACGTTCAACGCCGCGATTCACTTGCTCAGGCCACAGGGTATGGGAACGACGTTCAAGGTCCTTGTCCAGCACAAGGGAATCGTGAGTCCCGAACTGGATGGCTTGAAGTACAAGCCATTCTTTGAGTCTGCACTCACGGCACAGTCGGCGGCTTGAGAGATTGCGCATGCGTGCATCTCTACGGAATCACCGGTTGGTAACGAGGTTCTGAGGTCTCATGGAAACTGTCACTGCTCCAGAGAGCTATATCCCGATCCTCATCTTCATCGGTGTCGGCATCGCGTTAGGAACTCTCACGCTTCTCCTTGGCGGCATTGTGCGTCCTCACCAGCCCTATCGAGCAAAGTTGGCGCCGTATGAAAGCGGAAGCCCCCTGTTTCAGGATGCCCGCGTTCAGTTCCCCATCCGGTACTACATCATTGCGATGCTTTTTGTGATTTTCGATATCGAGATTGCGTTCATGTTTCCCTGGGCCGTTGCATTTAACAGCCTTGGGCTGATTGGATTAATCGAGATGATTATCTTTATCGCCATTCTGGTGGTGGGGTTTTGGTACGCCTGGAAAAAAGGAGCGCTCGAATGGGATTGAAGCCGGGCTGTTGTTCGTCTCTTGTGAAGCGTGAAGCGCAAACGATGCGCACTCCGCTTTTGACGAACGACGCTGCACGAACGACGAGAGACGCGTCATGAGTCTTCTTGAACGACAGTTCGACGCCAATATCGTGACGACGAACTTGGATGCGGTCGTCAACTGGGCCAGGAAGTCCGCGCTCTGGCCCATGACGTTCGGGTTGGCGTGCTGCGCGATTGAAATGATCGCCAGTGTCTCATCCCGCTATGACCTTGACCGCTTCGGTGCCGGTATCTTCCGCGCCTCGCCCAGGCAATCGGATCTCATGATTGTCGCAGGAACCGTATCGCGAAAGATGGCCCCGGTCATTCGACGGATCTACGACCAGATGCCCGAGCCTCGCTATGTCATCTGCATGGGTTCGTGCGCGACCTCAGGCAATCATTACAACAGCTATGCCGTCGTGCAGGGTGTGGATCAAATCGTGCCGGTTGACGTCTATGTTCCCGGTTGCCCGCCCAGACCCGAAGCGTTGCTGGACGGGCTCCTCAAGTTACAGGAAAAGATCCAACGCGAAAGGGTATTCGTGAAGTAAGACACTGCCTCGTTAACGGGTGCGTGTCCCGTGAGAGTCCAATGAATGATGCGCACAGCTGATCTGAGAGAGGGATGAGCGCGATGATCGACGAACATATGCAATCTCTCACTGACACCCTTCTGAACACGTTTCCGGAAGCGGTGCTCTCCGTCGACGTCGACACGGCCCGGTCTGAGGTCACGATTCATGTCGCCGCGTCGAGGATCTTGGAGGTCGCTCGTTTTTTACACGATGACCCGGCAGCCTGTTTTGACCACATCACTGATATTTGCTCCGCGGACTATCCAGCTGATCAGGAACGGTTTGAAGTCATCTATCTTTTATTGTCGCTTCCTCACGGCACGCGCATCCGCCTGAAGGCGAGGATCACCGAAGACAACCCGACCCTTGATTCGGTCACAAGCGTGTGGCGGGGGGCGACCTTCTTGGAGCGAGAAGTCTACGACATGATGGGGATCCGATTCACGGGCCACCCGGATCTCCGCCGCATCCTCCTCCCGGAGGATTATGCTGAAGGCTATCCCCTGCGCAAAGATTTCCCGACCGAAGGTCGTGGATGGCGCAGTCAGTTCGACTTTATCCCACGCCTCGATGAACCACCGGTCGAGCACATTGAGAGTGAAGTTTCAGAGGCCGAAAGGAAGCTCTTTCTCGCCGAACCGAACGGCTCCTCATCGAACAGACGGGAAGAGCTCTTGTTGAACATGGGCCCACAGCATCCAAGCACACACGGCGTTGTGCGAGTGGTTCTTGAATTGGACGGCGAGCGGATTATCAAGGCCACGCCTGATCTGGGGTACCTTCACCGAGGGGTGGAGAAATTGGCTGAAGGCTTGGCCTACATGCAGATCATCCCCCATACCGACCGGCTCGATTATGTCTGTGCCATGGCGAATAACTACGCCTATGTGAGAGCCGTCGAAAAGCTGCTCGGCATCACGGTGCCTGAACGCGCCGAGTATATCCGCACCATCGTCGCGGAAATGCAGCGTATCCTCGGCCACCTGTTCTGGCTTGGCGCCCAGGCGTTGGATATCGGGGCTATGACCGTCTTTTTTTGGACCTTTCGCGAGCGAGAGACTTTGCTCGATATGTTCGAACGGTTGTGTGGAGCCAGACTGACCCTGAACTATTACCGGATCGGCGGCGTGGACAGCGATTTTACTCCTGAACTGGTGGATCAACTCAAAACGTTCTTAGACACCTTTCCGGAGAAGGTGAAGGAGTATGATTCACTGCTGGCCAGCAACCGCATATGGTTGGGACGGACCAAACACATCGCGGTGATCTCCGGTGAAGACGCGATCAATTTCGGCATGACCGGTCCGACCTTGCGTGGATCCGGCGTCGCATACGACGTCCGAAAACTCGAACCCTACGGCGTCTATCATAAGGTCGACTGGGAAGTGCCGGTCGGGAAAAACGGCGACACCTATGATCGCTATTGGATCCGCGTCGAAGAAATGCGACAGAGCGCACGGATCATTACGCAATGCCTGGATCAAATGCCGCCCGGACAGATCATCGCCGATGTGCCGCAATACATTCCGCCGCCCAAGCAGCAAGTGATGCGCGACATGGAGAGCTTGATTCACCACTTCATCATCTTCACTCAGGGCTTCAAGCCGCCCAAGGGTGAAACCTATTGCGCCACTGAAGCGCCGAAGGGCGAATTGGGGTTCTTTATCATCAGCGACGGGAGCCCCCGTCCCTATCGATTGAAGATTCGGTCACCTTCTTTCATCCACCTGGGTGCGTTCGACCACATGGCACGGGGTTACTTGATTTCCGACATCATCACGATTTTCGGCACTTATGACGTCGTCATGGGAGAGTGCGATAGATGAGGCATACCGGCCAAGATGTTCCAGCGCTCGCGGCCCGGGCACGATCGGAATGTGCGGAGGAACCGTGCTGAAGGACAAATACGGAAAGGAAATCGAGGACATCCTCTCGCGCTATCCGGTCAAGCGGTCCGCCCTGATTCCGCTTCTCTATGTGGCGCAGCGCGATCAAGGCTACGTGACCGAGTCCGCGATGCAGGAGATTGCGGCGCTGCTCAGACTCACGCCACCACAAGTCTATGAGACGATTACCTTCTACACGATGTTTAATCTCAAGCCGGTTGGTAGGTTCCACTTGCAGGTCTGTAAATCTCTCATGTGCGCACTCGTGGGATCAGACACGGTGCTTGAGTGGATCAACGCCAAGCTGGGCATTGCGCCGGGTGAAACCACGGCAGATGGATTGTTTAGCCTCAGCGTCGTGGAATGCTTAGCTGCATGTGGGACCGGTCCGATGATGATGATCAATGATGATTACTATGAGCAACTGACTGAAGACAAATTGGACCGCATTTTGTCCGATCTACGTTCAACCGGGACGAGTTCCCTAAAAACCGGGCCCTTCATGTGGCCGGAACCGACGCCCGCAGAGCGGGCGCGTGAAGCGTGATGCGTATGTCATCATTCGCAAGCAAGCACGTCGGATTGTCAGACGCTTCATGTTTCACGAGCGACGTTTCACGAGCTTAAGATGCCTCAACACGAACTCATTCTTCTGAAAAATATGATGCAGCCCGGCTATACCGGGTCCCTAGTGGACTATGAAAAAACAGGAGGCTATCAAGCCTTGCGCAAGACGCTCGGCAAGATTGCTCCGGCCGATGTCACGGCCATGGTTCGAAAATCAGGCTTGCGCGGGCGCGGCGGCGCAGGTTTCCCGACCGGCGTCAAGTGGGGGTTCCTACCGAAAGATTATCAAGGTCCCCGTTACCTATGTTGCAACGCGGACGAGAGCGAACCCGGCACGTTCAAGGACCGGCAATTGATGGAACGCGACCCTCACCAAGTCTTGGAAGGAATCGTGTTGTCCTGCTACGCGATCGGTGCGGAGACTGCCTTCATCTATATCCGTGGCGAAATGGTCTTGGGGGCCAAGATTTTGGAGCATGCCATCGCCGAAGCAAGAGCTGCCGGATACATCGGCAAGAATATTCTGGGCACGGGTATTCATGCGGACGTCTGGGTCCATCGAGGGGCCGGCGCGTACATCTGCGGTGAGGAAACAGCGCTCTTGGAATCACTCGAAGGCAAGCGTGGTCTTCCTCGTATCAAGCCGCCGTTTCCAGCCACGCACGGCCTCTACAATAAACCGACCGTGGTCAACAATGTCGAAACGCTGGCCAACGTGCCGCACATCATGAACCGAGGCCCCGAATGGTTTGCCGCAATCGGTTCGCCTCCCAAAAGCACGGGCACCAGAGTCTTCTGTGTCAGCGGACATGTGAAGCGGCCGGGCAATTATGAAGTGCCGATGGGAATCACGATCCGAGAGCTGGTGTATGAACACGCTGGTGGCATGCGGTCCGACAAGCCGTTGAAAGCCATTATTCCCGGAGGCGCATCGGCGCCGTTTTTCACGCCGGCTCATCTCGACGTGAAACTGGATTTCGAACATGTCGCACTGGCAGGCTCGATGCTGGGATCCGGCGGCGTCACCGTGATGGAAGAAGGGACCAGCATGGTTTGGGCGGCACTCAGGTTGATGGAATTTTTCTACCATGAGTCCTGTGGGAAATGCAGTCCCTGCCGAGAGGGCAGTTCATGGCTCGTTCAGACGTTGCGCAGAATTCTGGCAAAGCGAGGTCACATGGAGGACCTTGAAACCTTACTGGATCTATGCAAAAACATCGCAGGCCGCACGGTCTGTGCCTTCGGTGATGCGGAAGTGGCCCCGATCCAAAGTACGTTGAAATATTGGCGACAGGAGTATGTCGACCTCATTCATGAAGCAGAGGCCGTCAATCTGATTAAACTTGAACCGGCGGGAAGGCATTGATGGGAATCTGTCGATCTGATGATCTGTTGAGCGGAAGAGATCCCTCACATCTTCAGATCAACAGACTGGTGGCTCATCAGATAATAAAGTTGGACTATGCCTGAGACTACACCCCAGATGGTGCGTCTGACGATCGATGGGATGACCGTCAAGGTCCCGAAAGGGACGTTGGTGATCGAAGCGGCTCGACGTCTTGGCGTCATGATTCCACATTTTTGCTATCACCCGAAGCTCAAACCGGATGCCAATTGTCGCATGTGCCTGGTTGAAGTCGAAAAGATGCCCAAACTTCAGACCGCCTGTAGCACACCGGTCGACGAAGGGATGAGCGTGCGCACCGCCACGAGCGTGGTCAATGATGCCCATCGCTCGGTGCTCGAGTTCATTCTCGCCAATCACCCACTCGATTGTCCGGTCTGCGATCAAGGGGGGAAATGCGACCTCCAAGATTTCTCCCATCAATATACGGCAACCAGCCGATTCGTGGAGACCAAACGCATCTTTCAAAAGGAATATTTCAGTCCTCTCATCGAAACACAGATGAATCGCTGCGTCCAATGCCTCCGCTGTGTCCGTTACTGCGACGAAGTCATGGATGTGAAAGCATTGGCCCCGGTCGGTCGCGGGACGATGACCGAAATCAAGCACTTCGGTGTGCACCCACTGAACTGCGAGTTCTGCGGCGGCTGCGTGCAAATCTGTCCGGTCGGGGCGATTACCAGCCGACTCTCGATGTACGAATATCGGCCCTGGATGTTGAAACGAGCCGACACGATCTGCGGATACTGCGGCGATGGATGTCAGATGACCGTCCAGACGAAGGAACAGGAGCTCATCGAGGTGAACTCCGCGCATGGAGCCGGTCGAAATAATGGAGACCTCTGTGCTCGAGGGTTCTTTGGATTCCATGCGGCCAGCCACCCTGATCGCCTGACCCACCCGCTGATTCGGCGCAACGGCACCCTCGTCCAAACGACGTGGGAAGAGGCTCTCGAATATGTCGCCGGGCGTGTCAGCGAACTTCAGAAACTGCATGGAGGTGAGAGTTTCGGAGGATTGATCTCAGGCCGTTGTACGAACGAAGAGTTGTACGTCTTTCAGAAATTTATGCGCATGGCCATCGGCACCAACCATATCGACAGCAGCGCCCGCTACGGCCATGTCAACGGCCTGCACGCCATGCGACTGGTCCAGGGGACACATCGGTGGACCGTTACCTTCGACGACATTCTGGAAGCCGATGTGCTGCTACTCGTCGGCACGAATATCACACAGACCAATCCCATCACCGGCCTCAAAGTCAAAGAAGCGGTGAAGAAGCGCCGAGCGACGCTGATCACGATTGAGTCGCTGGAGCCGGTCATGGATACCATGAGCAATATCGCCAATCTTGCGCATCATCATTTCCGTATTCCACCCAGCGAGATGCAGAATGGCATCCTCGGTCTCGTGAAAGCCATCATTGAGGAGCACCTCATACCGGAAGACATCACGCAGCGCTACCCGACCTATGTCACGGCCGTCACAACCGCGCTGCAGCAGCTCTCTTGGCACGACCTTAGCCGAGCAACCGGCATCGAGTCCGATGCGTTCATCCAAGCCGCCAAAGTATTGGCAGCGGGACGACGCGTGATCGTTTTGACAGGACAAGTTCTGCTACGCAGCGAGCGCGGCTATACAGGATCATTAACCCTTCTCGATCTGCTGATCCTGACGGGCAAATTGGATCAACCTGGCTGCGGATTTGCGCCACTCGCTGAAGAAAACAATGACCAGGGCGCCGTGGAAATGGGCGCCGTGACCGAATTTCTCCCGGGCGTCTTCCCCGTCGATGATGCCGCGAATCGCGAACGATTCATGAAGCAGTGGAACGGGAAACTCCCGCCTACCGTCGGAGCCTCTCTCATTGATATGCTGAACCGTGCCAAAGCCGGATCGCTCAAAGCCATGTTCATCGTGGGAGAGAATCCCGTGGCCAGTCTCCCGGCATCGGTGCGAGCGGAAGATTCACTACGGAACCTTGATTTTCTCGTCTGTCAGGAATTGTTTCTGACCGAGACAGCGGCCTTGGCCCACGTCGTGTTACCCGCCGCGTCTTCGATGGAGAAAACCGGAACGTTTACGAATACCGAAGGACATGTCCAAACGGTTCGTCCTTCTATCGACCCGATCGGAGAAAGCCGCCCTGATTGGGAGGTCTTTGCCGCGCTCTTCATCTTGCTGGGGATGCCGATGGAATATGCAGAGAGCAAAGACATCCTGAAGGAAATCCGGAGTGTCATTTCCGGCTATGGGTTGCTCGGACCGACACCGTTGCCGCCAAAAGTCGACCGTACCGTTCTCGATCGGTACCTCGCTGAGGGCCACCACCCTGATCTCGCGACTCGGTACCGACTCGTGGCGCCGCATCCCAGACCGGACGGTACCCTACAGCTGGAAATGGCGCAGAGCCTGTTCCACTCGGGAAAGCTCTCGACGCGGTCGAAAGGTCTGCTACAGCTGGAAGGCGGTGGCCGGCTCCGGATCAATCCGGTTGACGCCGCCCGCTTTGCCTTGATGGATGGCGATCGCGTGCGCCTCGCCAGTACTTCCGGAGAGATGACAACCGAGATAAAAATTATGGAACGGGTACCTCAAGGTACGGCGTGGTTTCCAGATCACTTCGGCCAAGCCGCCGTCGGCCTATTCGAGTGTGCGATCGATCCACGCACACACGTGCCATCGTTCCTGACCGCGACGGTATCTATGATGAAGGTTGCGTGACACATCTATTCGTTGCTAATGATTACGCTAATCGAGGAGTCTTATTGTGAGTGAATTCGGGTTGCGTCTTGCCATATCTCTTACCCAAATCGCTGCCGTCATGGGCATCGTGGTTATCACGGTGCTTCTCCTCACGTTGGCCGAGCGAAAAGTGTTGGGATGGATGCAGGACCGCATGGGTCCCATGGAAGTGGGACCCTACGGCATCCTTCAACCGTTCGCGGACGCTATCAAGCTGTTTTTTAAGGAGGACATCGTCCCTGCCGGCGCCAACAAGTTCCTCTTTACGATGGCGCCCGTTCTTTGCTTGATTCCTGCCTTCATTGGATTCGCCGTGATTCCCTGGGGTCCGAATTGGACCCTTGAGATCGGCGGCATCACCGTCAAACCCTTCGTGATCAGTGACATCAACATCGGTATTCTCTATATCCTCGCCTTTGCTTCGATCGGTGCCTACGGCATCATCCTCGGAGGGTGGGCATCCAACAGTAAATACTCCTTACTTGGAGGGCTACGCTCGGCTGCACAGATCATCAGTTATGAGCTCAACGTCGGGTTGTCCATCATCGGCGTAGTCATCTTAACCGGATCCCTCAGCCTGGTGACGATCACCGATGCCCAGGCAGGATGGTTTTGGAACTGGTTTATTTTCGCCCTTCCGGCCCCTCAGATTTTTGTCTTTGTGGTGTACGTGATCTCATCGGTCGCCGAGACGAACCGCGTTCCATTCGATTTGCCCGAAGCGGAAAGCGAATTGGTCGCCGGATTCTTTACCGAGTACAGCGGTCTCCGATTCGCGTTCTTCTTCCTCGCCGAATACGCAAACATGGTCCTGGTGTCCTGTGTAGCGGCCGCGCTGTTTCTCGGCGGTTGGAACGCACCCTACCCAGGAACCATCCTGGAACTTTTGGGCATGCCGTCATTGGCGTGGGTCGAGAACACCATGTGGTTTGCGGCGAAGACGTACTCGCTTTTGTTTCTCTTTTTCTGGCTTCGCGCCACATTGCCGAGGCTGCGATATGATCAGCTGATGAAGTTCGGCTGGAAAGTCCTGCTGCCGATCGCATTAGCGAATATTGTCGTGACATCGATTGCCGTATTTATTGCGCAACACATGAAATAGCTCTCGAGACTGATATGGCTTCACCCACACCCGCGAAACGTCTGAGCCTATCCGAATGGGTCAAGACCATTACCTTTTATGAAATCCTCGTCGGCATGAAGGCAACCCTGTGGCATTTGCTCAACTACAAGCCGATCACGTTGCAATATCCCCATGAGAAACGCACACTGCCGGATAACTACCGCGGCATGCTCGCCCTGCTCCGATACGACGATGGGACTGAGAAGTGCGTGGGGTGCGACCTCTGTGAAGCCGCCTGCCCTTCACGGGTCATTCGTGTCGTGAGCGCCGAGGTGCCCGGCGAACCGACGAAGCGCTATTCGAAAGAATACTATATGGACATGACCCGATGTTTGTTCTGCGGGATGTGCGTCGATGCCTGTCCCGTTGATGCCTTGGGTATGACGAGAGAATTTGAATGGGCGGTATATGACAAGCGGCAACTCCATTTGAATAAGCAGCAACTTCTCGCGATCGGCGATCGATCATTTCCGATCCGTGAGAAACGCTTAGAACTGCAACATCCGAACGTCGCGTTCTTCAATGTGCCATTCAAGCACGTGCCGCCCAAACCGAACTGACCCGGATGCAACGCATTGAGGCACCGATGACGACCACACGGTGGTATGTGTTTGGTCTGATCGACCGCTAACCCAGGAACTGTATCGTGGCTTACATGTTTTTTGGATACTTTGCCGGGATCATTGCCATCACCGCTATTCTGGTCGTGGCCTTACGAAATCCTGTGTATAGCGCGCTATCTCTCCTGGTCATGTTTTTCCACGTCGCAGGCTTGTATATCACGCTCCATGCCGAGTTTCTCGCCGCCGTGCAGGTCATCATCTATGGCGGGGCCATCCTCGTGCTGTATCTGTTTGTCGTCATGTTGCTCAACGTGAACCGCGACGATCGATACCACAGCCAATGGCGAGTCGCCGCGTTTGTCTGCATTCCCTTGTCGATCGAATTTCTTGTCCTGCTCTCGGGCGGTATAGGGTCGGCTCACCGTGCCCCGGCCTCACTTTCTGTTGAGCCTTACATCTCGAACAATACATTGGCCATCGGAAAGATGCTCTTCTCGACATACCTATTTCCTTTTGAAGTCGCCTCCTTGATTCTCCTGGTCGCCATGATCGGCGCCATTGTCCTTGCGAAACGGGACATCGGCGAGAACAACGCAAAGCACATGACCCGAGCCCCAGGTGCCCGATGATGGTCCCTGTTTCGTACTACCTGATCTTGAGCGCCATCGTCTTCCTGACGGGTGTCGTCGGCGTGTTGATCCGGCGCAACATTATCGCCATTCTGCTGTCCATTGAATTGATGCTGAATGCGACCAACATCAATTTTGTCGCGTTCTCCGACCGCTTGCAGGACCTTGGGGGACAAGTGTTCGTCTTTTTTACCTTGACGGTCGCAGCGGCGGAAGTCGCGGTCGGGCTGGCCATCATCATCGCCTTGCACCGATCCAAGTCGACGATCAATATTGAAGAGTTCAATCTACTCAAGTGGTAAGGGCACGGTCTCTCGTGAAGTGTGACGCCTCCTTCGTCGAAGATCATCGAGCATTGCAACTGTTCCTTTTCATTGCGCTTCACGAGCGTCGAACGACAAGGAACGGGCTCTGATGCTGTACGCACTCATCCCATTCCTCCCGCTGGCCGCCTTTCTTGTCTTAGGATTAGGAGGCTCCCGGATCAAGGACCGGGCTCACCTGATCGCAGTCCCGGCAGTCTTGCTCTCGCTCCTGTTGGCGCTGTCGGCTTTTGTTGAGGTGGCCTCCGGTTCCGTTATTTCCGTACCACTCTATACATGGCTCGTTTCGGGCGATCTCGATATTCACATCGGTCTCCATATCGATCGGCTCACCGCCGTCATGCTGTTGCTGGTGACCGGCGTCAGTTCGCTCGTACACATCTATACGATCGGCTATATGCACGGCGATTCGGGCTACGCTCGTTTCTTCAGCTATATCGCCCTCTTTACTTTCTCGATGCTCATGCTCGTACTCGCCGACAATTTGCTTCAGCTCTTCATATTTTGGGAAGCCGTCGG
This sequence comes from uncultured Nitrospira sp., assembly GCA_902500745.1. Lineage (GTDB taxonomy): Bacteria > Nitrospirota > Nitrospiria > Nitrospirales > Nitrospiraceae > Nitrospira_D. The sequence goes on along the minus strand of CABVRS010000027.1, from coordinate 6,781 downwards.
TCTCTGCTCCTATCTCTTGATCGGACACTGGTACGAACGCGCGTCGGCCTGTGCCGCGGCAACCAAGGCCTTTCTCGTGAATCGTGTCGGCGATTTTGGCTTCATGCTGGGTCTGCTGTTGGTCTGGTACCATTTCGGATCGCTGAACTACCTTGACATCTTTCCTGCCATCCATGAGACGACCGACCTGACGATGAATCTTCTCGGTCCGTTCGGGGGAGTGTGGGATGTTTCCGTGTTCACACTCATCGCCCTCTTACTGTTCACCGGCGCGGTGGGTAAATCCGCCCAAGTCCCTCTTCACGTCTGGTTGCCTGATGCAATGGAAGGCCCCACACCGATTTCGGCTCTCATTCACGCCGCCACAATGGTGACCGCCGGTGTGTTCATGGTCGCCCGGCTCGCGCCCATCTATAACCTGTCCCCCACCGCGATGAGCGTCGTCGCCGTGACCGGCGCTGCGACGATGGTACTTGGCGCCACGATCGCGCTGACCCAAACAGACATCAAACGTGTGGTCGCCTATTCGACCGTGAGCCAGCTCGGCTACATGATCATGGCTTGTGGACTCGGCGCGTATGCCTCCGGCATGTACCATCTCTTAACACACGGCGCCTTCAAAGCTCTGTTGTTCCTTGGCTGTGGCTCGGTGATCATCGCCCTCCATCATGAACAGGACATCCGGCATATGGGCGGTCTCAAAGACAAACTCCCGGTGACCTATTGGACATTTGTAGTCGGTTCACTCGCCCTTGCCGGTTTTCCACTCACGGCCGGATTTTTCAGCAAGGATGATATTCTGGTCTCCGCGTGGTCATCGGGAGATCTTGGTCGAGTTTTGACACTCTTGGGTTTATTGACGGCGCTCCTGACCGCCTTCTATAGTTTTCGGCTGGTGTTCGTGACCTTTTGGGGTCCATCGCATGTCGATCCGCATCATGCGACGCACATCCAGGAACCGTCACGGACGATGACGACACCGCTCCTTATTTTGGCCGTCTTCAGCGTGCTGACCGGATACCTCGGCATCCCATCATTTTTGGAGCCCGTCTTTTCTACCGGACAGGAAGCCGCTGCGCAGCATGGTTCAGACGGGTTCATAATCATGCTTGCCGCGACGGCCATGGCGCTCCTTGGGATTGCCTCCGCCTACTATGCCTATGTCCTGAACCCTCATCTTCCCGATCGTCTCGCTGAAGGGTTGAAGAGCCTGTATCTCGCATCGTTGAATAAGTGGTATGTCGATGAGTTGTATGACCGTCTCTTCGTACGACCAACGTTGAAGGCAGCCGCCGAGCTTTGGAAACGAGTCGATGTCGATGTGATCGATGGAGCTGTGAATGGGATCGCTCGCGCGATCGCATGGGGAGGATGGTTGTTGAGGTTGATCCAGAGCGGTCAAACCCAACACTACGCACTGGCGATGGCTATGGGTATCGTCATTGTCACGGCGTATCTTCTTCTTTAATGGCTGCGAATGGAACGAACCATGGCGAATGCAACATGATCCATCATCGACACCATATGTTGCGAGTCGCCTATACAAGTCTGGGGTGCTGATGACTGGTTTTCCTTGGCTTACCGTATTGGTTTTTCTGCCCTTGATTGGAGCCATCGTCATCTTCGCCGTCAAGGACGCCTCCGTCCGACTGCTCGCCCTAGGCATCACCGTGGCCGACTTCCTGATCTCGCTTCCGCTCTGGTGGCTCTTCGATGCATCCTCCGGTCAGATGCAATTCGTTGAATCAGCACGATGGATCCCTGCGCTTTCCATCAATTACAAGCTTGGTCTTGATGGCATCAGCTTGCCTCTGATCATCATGACGACGATCCTGATGCCGCTCTGCATTTTGATTTCCTGGCACGCCATAGAGACCAGGGTTCGGAGTTTTATGGCCATGCTGTTGATCATGGAAGGTGCCATGATCGGCGTGTTCTGCGCGTTGGATTTCGTGCTCTTCTACGTATTTTGGGAAGCGATGCTGATCCCGATGTACCTCCTGATCGGAGTCTGGGGCGGGCCGAATCGCATCTATGCCGCCATTAAATTCTTTCTCTATACCCTCGCCGGCAGCGTGTTGCTGCTGGTTGGAATCCTGGTCCTCTATTTCCAGGGTGGCCACACATTCGATATCCTTCAGCTGAGCCAGAATAGCTACGGCATGGCGCTTCAGATCTGGCTCTTTTTCGCCTTTTTCGCGGCATTCGCCGTCAAGGTGCCCATGTTCCCCTTCCATACCTGGCTGCCGGATGCGCACGTAGAAGCTCCCACAGCCGGCAGCGTCATTCTTGCGAGCGTCCTGCTCAAAATGGGCACGTATGGTTTTGTACGATTCAGCCTTCCTATGCTGCCGGATGCGTCACGGCTGTTCACTCCGTTGATGGTGGCGCTCTCGATTGTGGCCATTATCTACGGCGCCTACATGGCCTTAGCCCAGGCTGATCTCAAAAAACTCATCGCCTATTCCAGCGTCAGCCATATGGGCTTCGTGACGCTTGGCCTCTTCATGTTCAATATTCAGGGGATCGAAGGCGCCGTCATGCAGATGGTGAACCACGGCATCACGACCGGCGGACTCTTCCTCTGCGTCGGAATGATCTACGAACGAACCCATAGCCGGCAGATCGCCGACAACATCGGCCTGACGAAGCCGATGCCTCGCTATGCCACATTCTTGGTCATTTTTGCGCTGTCTTCGTTGGGACTTCCCGGCACGAACAGTTTCGTGGGGGAGTTCATGGTGCTCGTCGGCACGTTCCTCTGGAGCAAGATCGCAGCCGCGTTGGCGTCATTGGGCATTATCTTGGCCGCTGCCTACCTCCTCTGGATGATTCAACGGGTCGCCTTCGGCGTTCCAGCTGATCATGCGCTTCCGAAACTTCGCGATCTCAATCTTCGCGAGACGGTGACTCTGGTACCGCTCGTGGTCCTAATTTTCTTGATCGGTCTGTTTCCGAACCCCATGCTCACTCGCATGCATGCGAGTGTAGAGAAAGTGATCGCGCGCGTCGTTCCGCTTCCCCAGGATGAGACTTCCGCGTTGAATCAGCGGGCTCCTTCCTCCATGCAACCGCGTCTCACCGCGAATGTCGGCCTTACGATCTCGCAAGTGAGCGTACCCACTCCACGTTTCAGCGAGATCGCGACGAAGGAACACCGGCCATGACTTTTGTTGTAGGAGACCTTTTTCTCATCCTGCCGGAGTTGCTCGTCATCACAGCGGCCTGCGTCATATTTGTGCTCGATCCGGTGTTGCATGGACCCAGTAAGGATAGCTTGGTCTGGCTGAGTCTGGGGACCCTTGCCATTTGCATGGGGTTGACGGCGTCTCAGGTGAGCGCTCCGACCATGGTCTTTAGTGGTCTCGTTGTGATCGATGCGTACGGCGCATTCTGGAAATTGCTCCTCTACTTCGTCACCGGCCTCACCATCCTGCTTTCGTATTCGTACCATAAGGAGGAACGGCTGTATTTCGGTGAATACTATGGCTTTATTCTGCTCGCACTCACCGGGATGATGGTCATGGTATCGGCGGCTGATCTGTTGACGATCTATCTCGGCACAGAACTCATGTCCCTCTCACTGTACGTCATGGCGGGACTGAAGCGCGCCGAGCCACGCTCTCTCGAGGCCTCGGCGAAATACTTCGTCTTAGGAGCATTTTCATCCGGCATTCTTCTCTATGGCATTTCGCTTCTGTACGGAGCGACCGGCAGCACAAGGCTCTCGGAGATTGCCACGGCCATTGCAAGCCAAGGGGTGAATGATCCGTTACTGTTGTTCTCCACGATCTTGCTCGCGGTTGGATTCAGCTTTAAGCTCGCGGTCGTTCCGTTCCACATGTGGACCCCTGATGTCTATCAAGGCGCGCCAACATCCGTGACGGCTTTTATGGCCGTGGCCTCAAAAGCCGCTAGTTTCGGCGCGTTCCTCCGGGTCTTTATTGAAGGTCTGGGAGGGCTCAAAGCGGATTGGTCCGCGATCTTCCTCTTGCTCTGCATCGCCACCCTCTTGATCGGCAACATCGTCGCGCTGGTCCAAACAAACGTCAAACGCATGTTGGCCTATTCAAGCATCGCCCATGCGGGCTATGCCCTCATCGGGGTGGTGGCCGCCGGTCGGATGGAGGGTTCTTCCGGAATCGCCAGCGTCTTACTCTATCTGGCCCTCTACACCTTCATGACCTTCGGAGCGTTCGCAATCGTGGCGATGCTCCGCAAAGGCAGCATTGAAGGAGATGAGATCGAAGACTTTACCGGTCTGTCGAAACGCCATCCTCTGGCTGCGCTCTTGATGCTGGTTTTCATGGTGTCACTGGCCGGGATTCCTCCGACGGCAGGATTTGTCGGGAAATTGTATATCTTCAAGTCCGCGGTGGAAGCCGGCATGACGTGGTTGGCGGCGCTTGCCCTGATCTTTGCCGCTATTTCAGCCTACTTCTACTTGCGACTCGTCATGGTCATGTACATGCGGGAACCGAGCGATTATTCGGAAACGGCTCCTCACATGGTCATGTCCCCGACTCTCTCCATCGTGCTGGCCTGTACGGTCGCGGGGGTCGTCATTTTCGGGGTCTACCCCAACCCGCTCATAAACTTCGCCATGCAGGCTGTGTTGACACTCAAATAAATCGTCCGGTCGTTGTCCTGATCTGTGTGCGAAGCCTCATGCATATCCTCCGCTTTCTACGTGATGCATTAACCGCTTTCTTGCGCCAGGGCTGTCCCAGCTTGGCGGCGGCCGTCGCCTTTTTCTCGCTGCTCTCGCTCTTTCCCCTCGTCTTTCTCTTGCTCTATGGAATCAGTTTTCTGGTGAGCCAAGACATCATCGGTGAACAGTTCATGTTGAGCTTCCTCAAAGGCTTTCTGCCTTCTCTGGGCGAACGACTGGCGGAAGAGCTGCATCGGATCAGTGTCTTAGAAAGCGTGCGCTGGCTCGTGTTTCTATCATTCTTTTGGTTTGGCGGACTCGTCTTTTATGAACTCGACTACGCGCTCAACGTGGTATTCGAGAGCACTCGGAAGCGGCACCCTCTGATTTCCACCGCGGTTTCAATCGCCCTGCTAGGGTCCACCGGACTCCTCCTGTTCATATCCTACGTCGCGACTCAGGCCATCACAGTCTTAACGGCCTATGCCCCTCGACTCTGGGGGCTTGATCTTGTCGCCCTAGCCGCACACGACTTTCATCTGACATACTCCTTGCCCTTTGCGCTCGCATTCCTCGCGGTGAGCCTGCTGTATCGACTGGTTCCTCGACGCCGTCCACGGTGGCGAGACGCGATGGCCGGAGCACTGACGTTCGGCCTGCTCTGGGTTTCAACAAAGGTCGTATTCGTCAGCTATGGCAGTTACGCCACCGTCTATGCACGGCTCTATGGATCGTTGTTGGAAGTCGTGCTCTTGCTCCTATGGGTCTATTATTCAGCCGGCCTTTTGCTGTTCGGTGGAGTTCTCACCCACAAGCTTCAACAACTCGCTCGAATCCCACGGCCACCGTCGGCTGACCACAGAACTGCCGCACGTGAGTAGACGGTCGGCTAGACAGAAATGAAGATCTTGGAGTCAGGCACAAGGACGGTGAGCTGAAATGCTGTTGGCTTTTCGATCCATTCGTTGCATTATCCTCTCCGCAACTGCAACAAATGCACAATGGCCGACTGTGTCACGAGACCCACAACCTCTCCGTCTTGCATGACCACCAATCGATCCCATCCTCCGCGAGCCATCCGTTCCATCGCGTGAATGAGCGGCACCTCCGGTGTGATCACCAACGACTCAGAAACAGGGCGCATCACCTGTTCAACCTGGCGCCACGCCCAGAGCGCCGGTGCGACACCCTGCACTTCAAAGATTGTCACGAGTCCCACTAATCGACGATCATCCAATACGGGAAACCCTCCGTAGCCATAGGCCTGGAAGTACTGATTCACAGCTTCATGAAGCGTGCATTGCGCGGGGATCGAGACGACGGTCGTCACCATCACATCTCGGATAGGGATCGTGGCTAAGGACTGCCTCAGCACAGCTTGGCGTCGGCTGGCCAATGCCGCAGCGAATAAAAACATCCCGATAAACACGACCCATCCTCCGTTTGACATCGCAGAGGCCGGCAGCTCCCCGCTGGAGGCCCCATAGACAACCAATAAGCCGACAAGACTGAAGATTGCCCCAAACGCCAACCCAACCACAGCGGCTTGTCTCGTGGCCCGATAATAGTCCTTTCCCCATGCCCACAGGCCGGCACGCAGCACTCGCCCACCATCGAGAGGAAAACCAGGAATCAAGTTGAAAATCCCGAGCTGCATATTGACCATCCCCAACAAGACTCCCAGCATGATCACCCCCCGAAGCCCCTGTTGCTGTTGAACAGCTTCAGCCAGCATCACAAGCAGAAAACAGGTCCCACCGATCATGAAACTCACGGCCGGTCCGGCCACGGCGATGAGAAACTCCGCCTTTGGTGACGGCGCTTCCCTGCGCATATGAGCCACTCCCCCGAAAATGAACAGCGTGATCTGCTCAATTGGGATGTGATAGTACAGCGCCACATAGGAGTGCCCCAGTTCGTGCAGCAATACAGAGAAAAACAAAAGAATCGCTGCGACTGTGCCCATGGCCCAATAGCGCTCAGGTGAGAGACCGGGCAAACTATCCGGCAGGTAACCCGTCGCGAGGCTCCATGTAGCCAAGAAAAAGACCAAGAACCAGGAGGCATGGACGCGGATCGGAATTCCCAATGCGCGCCCAATTTTCCAGGAAGGTATCTGCATAGAAAGCA
>CABVRS010000026.1 GCA_902500745.1 uncultured Nitrospira sp. | reverse complement strand
ACGGCGGCACGGCAACCTCCAGCCGCCCATCTTAGCAGATCTCACGGAACCAGTGTGCTGAGGACCATCAGCTCAGCTCTTTCGTCATCATGCTGACTCACTCAGATTTGTGCTCCCGACCCAATATCCTGCATTAGCGTAGTCCAAAGCGTTGCCTGGTCCCTTTTCTTCTTCCTGACCAACCCTCCACACCAAAGTTTTCCCGTGGTGTTCATCCGGAATCAAAACTAAAATCTATGAGTCCACCAGTCTTTTCATAGAGTTTCAAGACATGTTTGGGTATACGGACTCCCGCACTTGTTTTTGTGGTTAGTATTGAAATCCAAAGACCATAGGAATCTTTTGAAATCTTAGTTTTCTTTAGAAACATGCAAAGATCGTCATATTGCTTGCCTTTCTGGATCCTGAAGCTCGCGACGAATAGTTTCGGATTCTTATAATTTTGGCCGATCTTGAGCTTGCGAACACTGGAAACTTCACTCTTCAGCTTTTCGAGTTGCTCCTCGGTCAAAGCAATCATACGAAAATCCAGCTTGATATGATGATAGTCCCGCCTCATTGATTCTTTACCTCATTTGCGATGCCCTTACTCAGAAGTCAGCAATTAAGACAACGCCTGTCTGTGTGCAGTGCCATAAAACAAGGCATTTGCGGATCAATTTGTTGTTCAAGTTACTGTCTTCTGAGTAGTTCTTGATAAGAGAAATTATCAGAGAAAAGATGAAAAAGATGTTAGGAACAATTGTTCTCTCAGCTCGCCCACCTCAACGCTGCTTGTTTCGATTGTAGGAGATGAAGACAAGAAGGCAAGCAAAGACCGCCTGTTAACACCTGATCCTTTGTGCGCTCTATGGGGTCTGCTCTTATATTATTTATCCCCGAAGCAGGCGGCTATAGGTCCGGTATCGACATCAAGATACGACCTCAATTCCGGTCCGCACAATTGAATTGAATCGATTCCATGCTCGGTCTACAATCATCGCATGATTGATTGGTCTGCTTGCCCAGCCGTGGAGCGTGACCCCGAGCGTGTGAGTGGCGTATGGGTGTTTCGCGGCACTCGTATTCCTGTGACGGCCCTCTTCCAGAATCTCGAGGATGGGGCACACGTCTCAGACTTTATCGACTGGTTTCCTGGCGTGACGCTCGCGCAAGTCCGCGCCGTGCTTGAGCACGCCGCCCGCTCCCTCGAAGCAGCGTAAGTGCGTGTTCTTTTCGACCAGGGTACTCCAGTCCCACTTCGCAAGTACCTTCCTGTCCATCAAGTCACGACGACCTTTGAGCTTGGTTGGAACAATCTGAAAAACGGTGAACTGCTGCAAAAATCCGAAGAGAGCCGCTTTTCTGTTCTGGTCACGACCGACCAGAATCTGCGATATCAGCAGAACCTCACGGGTCGTAAGATTGCGATGGTCGTGCTGACGACTACCAGCTGGCCGCGCATTGAGCGAGCGGTGGAACACGTGACAAGGGCCGTAGATTCAGCCGTCCCAGGCAGTTATGTCGAGGTTCCTATCCCATAACAGTTCCTCCTGAACTCAAGTCGCTCCCCCTGGACGCCGCTGTGGCCCAACGAAAAAGGGCTGCCGGAAATCCCGGCAGCCCTTCGTCTTACACCCGGCAGATTCGCGGTTAGCCGCGACCGCCGCCGAATCCTCCCCGCCCTCCCCCGCCGGAACGGGGCTCCTGAGGACGAGCTTCATTGACCGTTAATGTCCGGCCGCCGAACTGCGTGCCGTTCAACGCCGTGATTGCGGCTTGCGCTTCGGCATCAGCCGACATTTCGACAAAGCCGAATCCTCGAGACTGTCCGGTAAACTTGTCCGTAATGATCCGCGCCGAGGCCACAGCCCCATGCGCCGCAAACAAGTCACTCAATTGTTGCTCGGTTGTTGAATAGGGTAATCCGCCGACATAGATCTTCGCACCCATCAGGCTCCTCCTTCTTTGACACAAAGATGTTGTCTTGGACTCGAGAAAGCAACGAGGAAGGGATGGGCCGAAGACGTCAACACAACGGCGACTTAGCTCTGTCTTCCGATCAGATTCCCGGGCTGGGCCAAAACAACATTCATCCAGGCCTTGTCACTCTCAGTGCCGGTTGTGCCAGGCCATTCGCAAACCGGCAAGGCCATGCTACTCCAGACCACCAGAAAAGGCAAGCGTGAGACAGGCCCGGCTTGGACTAATAGGCTGGGGGCGAAGAAAGCGGCCGATGGGAAAAGAGAGGGACTGCATGAAAGCTATCGAAATGCATTGCGGATTTCCCGGCCAAGACCAATCCGACCTGTCCCAATCCAAGCGCCTGGTCCTCGACGGACAGTATCAACGTTCCATCGACATACACTTCGAGAAAATCCTTACTGATGATCGTGTTTCGTTGCACTCTGAGCGAATGCCACTCGACCTGCTTGAGGATGACCGGCGCTTGAGCGAGGGGCGTACCGCGACCATCGGATATACGAAGGAGTTGCGCTTTCCGTAGAACTGGATCGACGACCGCAGCATAGAAATTCTTGGCGTCACGGGCACCCAAGATCAGCCCCCCAACTCCTGCACCGTCCGGCGTATGAAAGCGAACGCTGAGATCCGGATATTCGTACTCCAACTCCTTGGCCATCAAGACCTGATAGCACCCCTGCGCGCAGTTGGATGAGCCGGCAACGACATTCGGTGGAGACGGTGCGTTCGGACTTGCCAGTACAGCCCACGTGGCAGGCGGCCCATCATCGGAAACGCCTGGTTCGAAGCCATCGGGGAGGGCATCAATCCGATCTTGGTCGAAAGTCCACTTCTGAAACAGCCCGCCGGTCGCTTGTTGCTTGAGATTGGAGGCCTTTTCTTCATGCGTTTCGGTCTGAACTCCGTAGCTGGAACTAGCCCCCATCAGCCACCCAAGACTCACCAAGAGCAGAACGGAAGGGATGGGTTGGAGTTGTCTCGTGATAAACCACACAATCCGCCTACTTTGTGTTTCGTGGTTTCTTGATTTGGAGGATCTCGCGTTGTAACCGATCGCGCTCTTCGAGAATTTTCTTCCTCCGCTCCCAGCGATCCCACGTCCACCACCGCAGCTTCTCCCTAAACGTTACCGTTTGCGGCTTGGCACTGCCACCCGGAGCCTCCTGGAATAAATAGCCGTTGTGGCTATCGCGCTGTTCAAAAAAACGCCGATATAAATGATCGTACAGTCCTTTGCCGGACCCACCACTTGCCATAGGTACTCCGTTACGACTGAAGCAATTCCTGTTGCCCTGACATACTGACCAACGGAGCGCAGGGACGGGAAGAACCGTGCGCCTGGATCACATGCTCGCTGAATAGTACCTGGGCTCCATGCGGCTCCGCAACCTGTTTGCCGGCTGTGCTATGATCCGCCGAGCAGCGCAGGTGCCCGGGATGATCAAGATATCACCATGAATTCCGACCGGACCATCATGAACGGATGGGTTTCGCGAATAGTCATCTGTCTCGTGCTGTTGCTGGTAACGGACCCGCACTTTATCCTGGCCCAATCGCCTGAACCGCCGCTTCAATCTGCCATTGAGTCTGTCTCCTCAGACCGGATGCTTGCCGACATTCGAACACTCAGCGGACCGTCCTTTAATGGACGGCAAAGCGGCACAAAGGACGATCTCGAATCCGCACGGTGGGTCGCCCAAGAGTTTCTTTCGGCTGGGTTACGTCTACCGCGTATTCGCAACGGCTCGCTGCTAGTGCCCTTCCTAACAGGAAGAGATGGTGCCACCTCAGGAGCCATGGCAACCCTCGTGCCTACCGCCACAATGCCCTCGGACTCAATCCTCAGAATCGGTCGGGCTAATGGACTAACGGCCAAACAACCCGGTTCCGATTACCTCCCTATCTTCGATTCTCCATCCGCCGACATCCAAGGCCAGATCGTCTTTGTCGGATACGGCATTGTTGACCCAACTCGAGGCATCGACGACTACGCCGGTGTGGACGTGAACAACTGCATTGTCCTCTTTCTTCGTGGCAAACCCGAGCACTACCCACACCATTTCAACCACGCCGACAAGGTGCGCATCGCACGTGAACGTGGCGCGGTGGGCTATCTTACGGCAACTGGTCCGATTCTCCACCCCTATGAGGTCCGCCGTGGCGTCACAGGAAGCCCCAGCGCCTTCTATGGGCAAGTCCCTCTTGAGCTGGCCATTCCCGGAGCTTGGATCAGCACCGCGCTCGCCCAGGACATTCTCTCGGAGTCGAAGGAGGACATACCAAATCGCCTACACGCCCTTCAGGAACGACTGAACCAATCGCCTTCATCACAAGCTATGCAGAGCCATCACGTTGCATCGCTCCAGTGGAAGACGGTCAGTGAGGAAGGGCTCTTGATTAATATAATCGGCATGATACCTGGCAGCGGACCAGAGGTGGTGATCGTCGGTGCCCATCGGGATCACTTTGGCCGTCCAGGAGGCATTCTCTTTCCCGGCGCGGATGATAATGCCTCCGGGACAGCCGTCATCTTGGAGGTGGCACGAGCCCTCACAAAGATTGCACTGCGTCCCTCACGAACGATCCTCTTTATCTCATTCAGCGGCGAGGAACGCGACCTCCTTGGATCACGACTGTATACGTCACGGCCGATCGTTCCGCTGGACACCACAAAGGCCATGATCAACATCGATCATGCCGGCGTCGGAAACGGACGGCTCACTGTCGGTGTCACCGGCTTCGAAAAGGATATCTTTCTGGATGCAGGAAAGACCGCCGGGGTTCACGACACCGTGGATCTCTACGGATTCTTCCCCGGAGGCGACCACGTGCCGTTCAAGGAAGTAGGCGTGCCCACGGTCACCGTCGTGAGCGGAGGCGTGCATCCCCACTTTCATCAGCCGACGGATACCGTCGAGACCATCGACCCGGACATCTTACGTAATGTGGCTCGGTATGTATTGGCCGTGGTCTGGCAGCAAGCCTATGGGCCATGACGCATCCTTACTGTTCGGAACAGGGGAGTGCACTTCGCACTGCGTATACGTCGTTACGGAATGGGGTTACTATCGTCAAAGACGGTAGATTCGATCGGAGGCAGCGGCGATGTTTGGCGCGGTGGCCCAGGCAACACGGTTGCATTGCCTAGTTGATTCGCACCCTGAATAAGTCCGATGGACAGCTGTGGCCCGAACGTCATCACGGCCCCGCTCCACGCCTGCCCCGTTGTCGGATTACGAAAACTGTAGGATTCAAAATGTTGGCCCGGCGTGTAGAGAAACCCTTGGGTTCCCTGATTATCAATGTACAGTGTCCCTCCGCCGAATTTGAATTGCGGCGAGACCCCACCGGCCAACGACTGACCACTTGAGGCGCCGGACAAGCTCTGCGCCGATGCACCCATATCGGTGAAGCACACTCCTCCCATACCCAGACACAGGAAACCGCCGATGGCACCGACGTGACGAAAAAAGGCGTTTAGATCTCTCCGGCACACACGCATAGGAATCTTCATGACACGTTCCATCGAACACATTATAGTATGATCCTGGTTGGACTGTCGATCACACGGAGGCGCCATGAATGTCAGATCCTCGACTCCCCAACATCTGGCGATGATGCTTGCTGTCTTGTGGAGCATTGCCACTCCCTCCCATGGGTGGAGTTTGGACGTGACTCAACCCATCCCCACAGAACGACGGGAGACCGTCTCGTTAGCAGATGCAGCGGTTCGCGCGCTGCAGCATAACTTGGACATCACCATCAGCCGCCACACAAAAGAAAGCCGCTTGGCCGACATTATCGTTGAACAAGCCAAGTTCGATCCGACGCTCAGCCTAAACGGTCAATATAACAGGACAGTGAACCCGCTCAATCGACCGGTGTTCGGCGGAACCTTAGGCGTGTTGAATGAGATCACGACATTCGACCAACGCAGCAACTCCTTTACCTTCGACGCCTCCACCAACCTCATGACCGGCGGTAATTTCGACATCAACTACAGCCCGGCTCGAAGCAGCATCAATCAAAATGTCGCCAGAGGGTTTTTGTTCAATCCGTCGTGGACCGGTGGCCTGGCCTTCACATTCACCCAGCCGTTACTCAGAAACGCGGGGATCGAAATCAACAAGACCTTTATCAGGGTCGCGCAAAATAACGCCGAGGTCGAACAGCATGTTTTTCGAGACCGCGTCCTGACCGTCGTTGCCACGGTGGAGCAAACCTACTGGGAACTGGTCTTTGCGAATGAAAATCTGCACGTCGCACAGGCCGCGATGAAAGCGGCTGAAGAGCTCTTGGCAACGAACCGAGCCAAGACCAAAGCGGGCATCATGTCGATCGTCGATGTACTCCAGGCGGAAGCCGCGGTGGCATCGCGAGTCGAGCAGGTCCTGGTGGCTGAGAAAGCCATTCGTGATCAAGAGGATCAGCTGCGACGTCTCTTGAACCCCGGAGAAGACGAACTGCGCCAAGATTTGCGGCTGACGCCGGCTGATGCTCCCATGACACTCTTGGAGCCTATCAGTCTCCAGGAAGCCATCGACACGGCGATCGAACAACGCCCAGAGGTCGCTCAGGCGAAGAAAAACATTGAATCCGGCGAATTAAACAGGCGATTCGCCAGGAATCAATTACTCCCGACCCTCTCATTTCAAGGAACCATGGGACTCGCCGGACTGGGCGCGGACTATGGCGACTCCTTTACCAAAAATTTCAGTGGTGACTTCTACAACTATGGAGCCGGGCTGGTCTTCAGCTATCCGCTCGGCAATCGTTCCGCCCTCAGCACCTACAACAAAAAGAAACTCGAGGCCCAAAACGCCGAGGTCACACTCGCCAACGTCCGGCAGCAGATTATCGTCGGTGTCCGTGAAGCGGTGCGCCGAGTCCAAACCGACTTCAAGCGCATCGAGACTACCCGATCGGCACGGATCATGGCTGAGAAACAGTTGCAAGCCGAACAGGAGCGGTTGAAAGTGGGGCTCAGCACGACACGCTTCGTGCTCGATTTCCAGCGTGATCTTGCGACCGCTCAGGGCAACGAGCTACGGGCCATCGTCGATTACAACAAGTCCTTGTCGAATCTCGCGCGCCATAAGGCGACGACGTTGGACCGTTATCAGCTCGAACTCTCGTAGCATTTCAATGGCGTCCGGGCCAGACCAGCCGGCTCCCCATCACGTCCCTACTGTGGGGGCGGCACTGGCGCTGCTTCCCATTGGAGCCACGTTCGGCTACTACGGCCTTCCGATTTCCCTCCAAGAACAGCTCCCGGTCCAATTTGCCCCGCAACTCCTCGCCTACATGGGGCTTGGTTTCTGGACAATGCGTGCATCGCACGTTCTGACTCAACTCGGCCTGGAGAGAGAACAGCTATGGAACGGATTCCGTTGGGGAGCCATGACAGGGCTCTTGCTGGGGGCGCTGAACACAGTCATCATTCTCGTGGTCTACCCCTCGCTCGGCTATGACATCACGTTCTTAAAGCACACACCTCACGGTCGACTTCCTATCCTCCTCATGGTGCCATGGGTAATCTGCGGCATCGCGCTGTTCGTCGAGCTGAACTTCCGAGGCTTCCTTTTGGGACGTTTGGCCGAGCTGGAATCTCACTGGCGAGGTACGGCTTCAAGCCGGCGCTCAACACCGCTGGCTCTTACAGTCAGTGCCGTCACCTTTGCATTCGATCCTTTTCTCGTACATACGTTTCAACATCTTCACTGGATCGCCCTGTGGGACGGGCTCATCTGGGGAAGTATCTGGTTACGCACGCGCAACCTCTCCATCACCATCGTTGCGCATGCGATTGAAGTCATGGTGATGTACAGTGCCGTGAGAATCGCGATCGGATAACAGAGGAGGACACATCGTGAATGGCGTCGCGAAATATGCGCTCTATTTTTTACTGGGCGGTTCGATCGTGAGCTTCTCGACCTACCTCGGCTCGCAGGGAAAATCGTTCTTGGCCGCCATGGCCAGCACCTTTCCCGCGATCACCGGCGTCACCTTTATCCTGCTCTACGCGAGCGGCGGCGGAGTACCCACGGTCGATTATGCCAAGAATCTCTTGTGGTTCGTCCCACCCTGGACCGTCTACGTCGTCGCCATGATTCTGGGCATCCCTCGCCTTGGCTTCTGGCCGGCGATGGCCGGATCGCTCGTCTTGTATATGGGATGTATCGGGTTGGTGAAGATGATGCTGCGGTAGGTCAGTCTATGCAGCCTCGCCAAACTGCAGCCGATTGATCTCTTCTAACGCCGCCACCATCTGATCAAGCGCCGCAGTGACAGACTGGCTTGCAAGATGGGAGGGGCCGTTGCTCCCGGCCCAGATATCGGGGGGGTCGGCCGCTTCATACACATTCCGGCAAAACCGGCCGATCGTCTGCTGCCAGTGAACTAGTCCTGACTTTTCGTCAAGTAGCCGCACGCGGTCTTGCGAAAACGGCCCATCGAATTGCCCTGCCCGCAGTCGCCACATCTCCTCCATGGCCTGCTGCCGTTCCGGCCCAAGCTCCAGCCCTCTGACTCGTTCATTGAGCGCCGCAAACAACCCTCCGACGATATGATCGACCTGTGCCTCAGGAAACACGCCCACACAAGCCTGCATCAGGAGATATTTGTGGAACAGAAAAACTTCGGCGCCGATGCGAGAATCGTCTGCGGAAGGATCATAGGCTCGGGCGAGTTCGCGTAGTGCCTCGGCCGAGGGCCCAGCCAATGCGGTGCCAAGTAAGGGCACGATGCGGCGGCCTAGATCGAGGTATTCGGCATTTGTGAGGAGTGCCATGCAAATTGGTTATTCCAACACCACTGCCGTTCCGTTTGCACTGACCATGAGCATGCTGCTGTTGGCGCCGATCGTTTCATAATCGATATCGATACCAACGATCGCATTAGCACCTAGGTTCTTGGCCTGTTCTCGCATTTCTCCAAGCGCGATATCCTTGGCCTTGCGGAGCTCCTTTTCATAACTGGCTGATCGTCCGCCGACGATGTCCCTGACCGACGCGAAGAAATCCCGAAAGATATTTGCGCCAAGAATGGCATCCCCGGACACCAGCCCCAAATACTTCACCACCTTTTTCCCTTCGATAGTGTTTGTCGTCGACAGAATCATGTGTCCTCCTGGTTCAGTGCCCACATCCTCTCATTCACCATGAACAATCACCAAATCTTTTACTGAATATCTCGCTTTAGGAAACGGACACGTCCGATGGCGGGGCAGCATTCGGAGCCGTCGGCGTGGCCAACGAGCCCCGATTCGCCTCACCCCAGGCCCACTATTCGGCATTCCCGCAAACGAGTACACGGTTGACAGCAGGCACACATCGTCATAGTAAAGACAATCCATTCAAGCCGGAAGGCCACGAGAACCCGTGCGAAAGGAAGCACACCATGAAGAAGAAAACCGCGCTCGATAAAGACGAAGAAAAGCTGATCGCTGATTACGAACGCGGCGCCTTCAGGCCGGTGAAGAATCAGGTCCTGGCCAGAAAAGACGCCATGGACGCCGCCCGACGCTACACGCGCAAGGACGCCCGAATCAATATCCGCTTATCAACCGCCGACCTTGAGCTGCTCAAGCAGCGCGCCGCCGAAGAAGGCCTGCCCTATCAAAGCCTGATCGCCAGCATCCTGCATAAATACGTCAGCCGCTCTGCGCCACAGACCAATTAATCGGGGAACCTATCGAACTGGTGAATCAGCAACAGCAGCAGTTCATGGAGGATTGCACCGACAGGGGAACCGTCGCAGGCATCACTCAACTCCAACAACTTTTTGAAAACTGCACTGACCCGGCGGAACCGGATGCAAAGGGTCAAAAAATAAAGCGCAAAGGGTTAAGGCTCCAAGTCCTGGGCAAGACGGAAGCCAACGGAGCTGGCCTCGCCGTCGGGCGAACCTCCCTCTCGGGAAGAAACACGAAGGATCCCCGGATCATGATCAAACCAGGAACCGCCCCGGAACACGCGCCGGTCGCAGTCACCACCATCCACTCCAAGCCATGCCGATCCGTCCGTTGGTGCTCGTTCATAGGTGTCATGCCAGCAATCCTCGACCCATTCCAGAACATTGCCGCTCATGTCATATACACCGGTCCCACTGGGTTTCTTGCTCCCAACTACCTCGGTGCCATGACTATGCTTGTAATACACCGCATAATCGTGTAGCTGCTCCTCATCCGAAGTCCCCGCCCAGGTCTCATCTTTCCCCCCACTTCGGGCCGCATATTCCCACTCCGACTCTGTTGGAAGACGATAGCGTTTGCCCGTCGCTTGTGAGAGCCACTTCGCATAGGACACAGCGTCATTCCATGAGACGTTGATGACTGGACGTTTCTCTCGTCCCCATGCTTGATCGTGTGGTGATCCACCACCTGTTAATTCCACGTACCGATCGTACTCTTGGAATGTCACTTCATACTTTCCCATGGCAAACGGTTTGATCGTCACTTGTCGGACAGGCTGTTCTTCCTTGGACCCTTGACCTCGAATATCTCCTTGCCGATAGCTCCCTCCCGAGATTAGGACCATTTCCGGCTCCGCCACCGAGACCAGATATAACCGAGCCATGACTACGCTCGTGGCGTATTTGACGGTCACTCTTTGCATTTCCAACCAAAGTAGCGTCACACCAACTACCACAATCCCACCGATTGCCGCAGTGAGCCATCGGCGACGCAACACATGGGTCTTGCTGGCCATGACAAACTGGCGTTCCCGCGCGGAGAACGAGTCCGGCTTTTTCTTCAGCCATTCCAACGCTTCGGTGAGGGACAATCCTCGGAGGAGCACATCGGCATTCTTGTGGTTCTCTTCGTACTGTTCGACCGAGGTGCAGAGCCGCTGCTGCCAGGCGAGGAATCGTCGATCGGCATCCACCCACCCCCTGAGCCGATCCCAATGCCGAATGAGCGCCTCATGCGACACCTCGATCGTCTGCTCCCCTCCGCCAGCACGCTGGGAGCTCACCAACAGCCGCTCATCAGCGAGCTGCTTCGCAAGATGATGCTCCTCTGTCCCAACCTCCTCAAGCGTCGCGCGACGCCGGGTGTCGGCTTCCCCGTCACCCGGTCGCACCAGACGGAGGAACATCTGTTGCACCTTGCGCTGATCTTCATCGCTCAGTTTTGTGAATAGTGACTCGGCTTTTTGCGCGATGGCTCCTTGCAACTCACCCATCGCCTTGTAGGCCGCATGATGCAGCTGGCCGCCTTGCCGATCTTCCCACAAGCGCCTGAGCACAAATTCCACCAAGGGCAGATGGCCTGGTTCATCCCCGACCTGTTCCAGAATCAGATCGATCAAGCCTACTTCAAACCTCAGCCCAACTTTCTTCGCCGGTTCCTCGATGGCCAAACGCAACTCCTCTCGCTTCATCGGACCGAGATTCACCTGGGCGCCTTGCACTCGATCAGACAGGGGCCGGTAGTCGGTAATGGCTCGACCGAAGAAATCTCCCCGCAGGGTGAGCACGGCGCTCACCTTTGTGGTTGCCGTGGCCTCAAGAATGTTGTCGATGAAGCAGCGCCTGGCGGCTTCGTCTTGACAGAGCGTGAAGAGTTCTTCCCACTGATCGGCAATGAGCAGCAGACGATCCGTGCCTGGCTGCTTCGCCAGCACACGGTCGACGACTTCGCGCAGCTTGATGGTTCGATTGAGCAGGGCCTCGGCCAGCTTGTTGAGCTCGATCAACCGATCGGTTTCTGTCATATCCGGTTCCAGAAACGGCATCAGCATCGCCGCCACAGCATGGACGGGGCGGTCGGTCGGGACCATCGTGACCACTTCCCAGACCCGGTCACGATTCGTCCGCAGCTCCGGCACCAGCCCCGCTCTCACAACCGATGATTTGCCACTGCCCGACGCCCCCACCACGGCGACCAGATGGTGCTGCTGCACCGCACCGTTGAGCTGCGCGATGGCCGCTTCACGTCCAAAGAAAAACGGCGCGTCTTCCTCGCGGAAATAGAGAAGGCCACGGTAGGGGCAAATGGTGGCAAGTGTGTCACGGACGGTCTCTTGTGCCTCCGGACCCGGCGGTTTCCCATGAATGGCGTTGACCAGGGTGTTCAGCAGAATTGGATCATCGTTGCGAACCCGAAAATCTACCCACGTGAGTTGACTCAGAAATCCCAACGGCGGTTCGGCACCGGGGAGTAAGACGGGGATGACCGGAAACCGCTGGCCCTGGCGCTCGGCGGCCACCTGTCGCTCCAGCGCCAGATACTGCTCCCGCTGCTGCCACGGGCCCATCTCGCCTTGCCCGATGCAAACGGCCACCGCTCGGCAGCGTGCTAGAGTCGCTTCCAATTCCTTCGGCCACGATTGCCCCGGTGTGAGATACCACCGGTCGAGAAAGACAGTGAGCTTCTGCTCGCGTAACCGTTTCGCGAGCGCCTCGACATGCGCATGGTCTCGCCAGTGATAACTCAGAAAGACATCGAAGTGGTTCGACACGCGATCCGCCATTCAGATCTCAACGCTCCGTATGGAATCCTAGGTGGGGCATTCTACCCGTTCGCCCCACAAAGGCAACCCTTCGATTGTCTTGTTCTGAGCCTGTCTAAGAACTCAGGGCAAATCTTTCGATTGGTTCAAAACAAGCCCTTCAACGGGCCCACTCCGAGCAAGTCGAGAGATCCATGCTTCGTCCGGCTCAGCATGAACGGAATTGGGGACGCTGCGTTGGAAGGAATGGGAGAGACTCGCTGGCACTGTGACTATCAATCTTACTCGAGGAGCATTCTGCGCACTTCTTGATCAAGCGCCGGCACTTTGTGCTGCACGATATCCCACACAATCTCCGCATCGAGGCCGAAGTATTCATGAATCAGCATATCGCGAAGACCCGCTATCTTCTTCCATTCCACTGCGGAATGCTGCGCACGGAGATCCTCAGGCAGTTTTTTGACGGCCTCTCCGATGACTTCAAGATTGCGGACAACCGCGTCGATTGTTTTCTCATCCTCAAGGAACACGGTTTTGGACAACCCGGTGGTGTACGCCGTGATCTTTCGAGTGGCCTCGAGAATGTCTTCCAGATAGACCTTAGAATCCCGAGGCATAGACAGTTTCTCGTTGAATGATCGGCAGGAGACGCGGTTTGATCGCGCTAAGGGTGACCAGGTCTACCCGAGAGTGAAACAGCGCTTCTAGAAAACTTTTGAGATCCATGTAGGCGTCGAAGGACTTGTCTGTAAACTCCACCACAAAATCGAGATCGCTCCCCGCCGTGGCTTCGCCCCGTGCGCAGGATCCGAACAGGCCCAGCCGACGCACCCCCAACTTTCTCAGCGCAGCCTGATTCTGCTCAATAAGCAACAGGACTTCTTCACGAGTTTTCATCGCTGACTGACTCCCTCGCTTCGACAGTGCGTGGTGGCTGTCCCCCTTATGAACACAGCTGAATTCTAGCATGGGAATACCTATGGGGCACTATGGATTTCTTTCAGGGAGCGAGGAATCCTCTCTCCCAAGTAATGTGAACGACACCAACTTCGCTCGCCAAAGCGAGCCAGGTTTCGGTCACCCTGACTGCTTCGATACACCTGTCCTGAGTCAACCGAAGGGCTCACGCTTCGACAAGCTCAGCATGAACGGATTTTGTGACGCTGCTGCACGATTGAATCAACCCGCACCAGTTGCTACCATACTCGGTCATTCTTTGGCTGGAGCGATCACCGTGCCTAACCCTCTGTCCCCCAAACCGTCCACCAGCCACCTCATCATCGAGGGGGCCAGGCAGAATAATCTCAAGAATGTCTCACTGCAGATTCCCCACAACAAAGTCACGGCCATTACCGGCGTCTCGGGATCAGGGAAATCCTCGCTCGCATTCGACACCATCTTCGCGGAAGGTCAATGGCGGTATGTCGAGTCGCTCTCGACCTATGCCCGGATGTTTCTCGACAAGGTGGCTCGCCCGGATGTTGACCGCATTCTCAACGTGCGCCCGGCCATTGCCATCGAACAGAAGAATCAGGTACGCACATCCCGCTCGACGGTTGGGACAACAACGGAAATCGCCGACCTGCTCCGCCTGCTCTTCGCCAAGATCGGCAAACCCACCTGCCCGGATTGCAAGCAAGAAGCCCGCTCCTTTCAGCCCGACACCGTCGCCGATGAGCTGCTGACACGATGGCCCGATACCCGAGCGATGGTGCTCGTTCCGATTGCGACGCCATCACGCAAGGAAGAAGCTACCCTGATTCAATCGTTACTGACTCGCGGGTTTGCCCGTATCAAAGCAGACGATGAGGTTATCGATTTGCACGATGTCGTCGGACCCTCACTTCACACGTGTCCCTCACTCTTCATCGTTCTTGATCGCCTGGTGATCCGGGAAGACAACCGCACTCGTCTGGCGGAAGCACTTGAAACGGCGTTTCGCGAAGGCGAAGGCCGCTGTTCGATCGATATCATCGACCATGGACGGCAATCCTACAGCACCAGATTTCTCTGCCAGAGTTGCGGGCGCACCTTTGAACCCCTACGACCGATCCTGTTTTCATTCAATCATCCGCTCGGCGCTTGCCCGGAATGCAAAGGGTTCGGCAATGTGCTGCGGTACGATCCCGAACTCGTGATCCCCGACCAGACCAAGTCCCTCGCCGAAGGGGCCATCGAACCCTGGAGCAAGCCGAGCGCCACTTGGTGGCAGAAACAGCTCTTGTCCGCGATGAAACGGCACAACGTTGACGTGACTGCTCCGTTTCAGGCACTTCCTCAAGACACACAGCGGTTGCTCTGGGAAGGCGAGAAATCCTTCGATGGCATCAATGACTTCTTTGAATACCTCGAAGGCAAGCGCTACAAGCTGCATGTCCGCGTGATGCTGAGTCGTTATCGCACACCCTTCGATTGCCCCAGCTGTCATGGCACCCGCCTCAAACCGGACGCGTTATTCGTCAAGATTGCCAGTACCGATATTCATTCGGCAATGGAACGAACCGTGGAAAGCCTTTCAGGGTGGATAGCCTCTCTGCCGCTACGCCAATCCGAGCAAGAGATCGCGGCGGATATTCTTCGACAACTCAGGGCAAAGCTGGAATTTCTCCAGCGTGTTGGTCTTGGATATCTCACACTCAACCGGCAAACCAAGACCCTCTCCGGTGGCGAGGCCCAGCGCGTCGCGCTCGCGAACCAACTGGGTTCTCGGCTCGTCGGCACTCTCTACGTCCTCGACGAACCGACCATCGGTCTTCATGCGCGCGATACGGATCTCTTAGCCGGCATCCTGCGCGACCTGGCTGCTTCCGGCAACACCGTCGTCGTGGTCGAGCACGATCGCCGCATGATTGAATCGGCTGATCATATCGTCGAACTTGGTCCTCACTCCGGTGAAAAGGGTGGCGAGATCGTCTGTGCCGCTCCCACTCCGGAGTTTGTCCATGACCGTCGGGCAACCACCGCCCGATACCTGCGTGGTGAAGACTCCATTCCTCTCCCAACCAAACGGCGCACCGGCACCGGGAGAATGCTGGTGCTCGCCGGTGCAGCTGAACATAATCTGAAAGACCTCCTCATCCGTATTCCCCTCGGCATGCTGATCTGTGTGACCGGCGTCTCCGGCTCGGGCAAGAGTACGTTGGTGGAGGATACCCTCTACCGCGCCGTGGCGCGTGCATTTCGCGTGGACTCCCTTCCCATGGGCCACTTCAAAGCCATCAAGGGCATCGAGCATCTGAAAGGCATCAGATTGATCGACCAACAGCCGATCGGGCGTACTCCTCGTTCCAACCCCATTACCTATCTGAAAGCGTTCGACGACATTCGTCAGTTGTTTGCCTCTGAACGCGATGCGCTCAAACGAGGATTCACACCGGGCCACTTTTCTTTTAATGCCGTCGGCGGTCGCTGTGATCGTTGTGAAGGCAGTGGCGTTGAAAAGCTGGAGATGTACTTCTTCGAGGACATCTATGCGCCCTGCGAAATCTGCGAAGGCAAGCGCTTCAAACCCCAGACCTTAAAGATTCGGTACCGTGGCAAGAACATCTCTGACGTGCTCAACATGACGGTGGAAGCCGCGCTTTCCTTCTTCGCCGGGACACCGAAGCTGCAAGAACGACTGCATCTCTTGTCCTCCATCGGCCTCGGATATTTGCGCCTCGGTCAGTCCGCGACGACCCTCTCCGGCGGCGAAGCCCAGCGACTGAAGATCGCCGCCGAGCTGGCAAGTACCGGAAGGGGACTGTCCCCACAAGGGACTGTCCCCCTTTCCCGCCGGGCGTCCGGGGACAGGCACCCCTCAGCAAGCTCGGGGAGTCAGTCCCCTGGCACACTCTATATCATGGATGAACCGACCACCGGGCTCCACTTTGACGACATCAAGAAATTGCTCGCCGTCCTGCACAAAATCGTGAACGCGGGTAATACGTTGGTCGTCGTTGAGCACAACCTGGATGTCATCAAATCCGCCGACTGGATCATCGACCTCGGTCCCGAAGGCGGCGCCGCCGGTGGACAGATTGTGGCCGAAGGACGGCCGGAACAAGTGGCGAAGGTGGCCGCATCCCATACAGGACGATTCTTGGCGGATGTGCTCTGATCACCTGTTTCTACCGTTAGCTAGCAAAAGCCAAACAAGTTGGCGGCACAGTAGGTACGGCTCATTTCTTCCACATCATGCTGAAACCAATTGGCCAGCCAATCTTGATACGTTGCTGTACATACCTGCGCCTCTGCTCCATCACACAGATGTCGAGCCACCAGATGCGCCGCCATCATCCCCGACATGATCGCCCGCAGGACACCGTGTGAAGAAGACGGATCCAAGACTGCTGCGGCATCGCCGGTAAGGAAATAGCCTGGCCCAGCTACACGCTCCGCCATTCGCCATGTGACATTCGCACTACGCGACGGTTCAGCTTCAAGATCACGAAGATTAGGTGGAATCCATGTGAGGCCGGGTCGATCGTGCACTTCGGTCACACGAGTCCACTGAAACCGATTCGGCTCGACCTCGGCAATCCAGGTCCACCCATGTTGGTCTGAGCGAATCGATGGTGATGGATCGTCACAACACCCGGTGGCGTACCCAAATCGCGCCACCAATTGAGGGGAATGCCGCACAATCGGAATATGAAGCTGCCGTGCGAGCGTATGCGCGCCACCGCTGCAATCAATCACGTAGGTTGCTGCGACTGGCCCATCGGATGTCATGACGCCGGCAACCTCATGAGACGCGTTGCACAACACCCCTGACACTTTGCCTGCCAGAATCTGTGCTCCACGCGAACGCGCACTGCCGAGTAATCGCTGGTCGAAATCTGCACGGATCGCCTGATAGCCCCGCCATGGCCCACTCGTATCCATACCGTACGGCACGAATTGCATGGCCCCACCCCATCCTGACCACACACCCAAGTGCCTCACGTATCCGGCTGATTCGAGCTGGTGCGCAACACCCAGCCTGGCTAACAGTGGCTCAAGACCAGGATGCAATGTTTCGCCTGGACGAAAGCGTGGAAACGGCGTCTGTTCCACGATCGTGACCGGGATCTGCGCATCCAAGAGAGTGAGTGCGGCGGCAGCCCCTGATGGACCGCCGCCGATGATGACGACCTGCTTCACACGCGTGACCAGACGGTTTGACTCGCCCGTTTACGAAGTGCCGTGTCGGTCCGTGGACCGACCAGAAAGACTTGTCGATCTTGGATCGGAAGCAGGCTTCGACGGAAGTCGCTTGGATGTGGTTGTTCCGTCTCCTCTCCTCCTAAGATCATGTCGATCCGATACACCTCTCCGGTCAAGACCGTCGAGGTATCCAATTGCGCGCGCTGCAACTCCGGATCACCCGCGCTGACTTTTCGGAACGAGACCACAAAGCGCAGATTCCGATCGTCACCGACGATGCGGTAACATGTTGCGATCGCCTCCATCCGCAACTGATACTCTTCGCTTGAGACTTGCGTGGTGAGTCGAGGTGTGAAGCGTCCCTCCAGCGCATTTTTGACATAATCCACATGCAGAAACTTCTCACAATCCAGAAACTCAACACCGTTGAACGTACTGACCTTGGGACCCACAACACCATCCCATGGAAGCGCACCCACTTGTCCGATCTCCTCGTCGGTCAGCGGTGCCACGGTGGCCCGCAGGCCTGAGTTTCCTGTGTTCGGCGACATGGTTCGGGAAGCATCAGGCGCCACAGCCGGCCAGAATGTGCTGAGCGCAGCGCATAACTTGGCATCCTCCGGGAATGGACTTCCCAATCCATAGGCTGCTAAATGCTGGACTTGTGCACCAGACACCCGCATGCGATCAGTGCTCACATCCCACCCAGGCGCGAAAACCCCGGCACAATCGTCCGGCAAACACGAATGGCGGTCGGCATCAAACGACTGAGGAATTGTGACACCAGTCGGGGCCGGTCCGACAAGAGGTACCACAGCCGAGATGGTCTTCTCCGCCGCGCTAAAACGGTTCCCCGGCATCTGGAGATTGGCCGGGAGGCGTGTATCACACAGCGGCACCGGCGGGACGCCCCAAAAATCATCCGGCACACTTTCAAACAATTCACGCTGACCGGCTGACGTGAAGAAATCGGGCGCTCCAACCAATGAATAACAGGGCACTACGGTCGGAGCGACTTCCGGTTTCCCGGTCAGTGCGGACACTGTCGCACTGACCTGACCGTCCCCGGTGAAATCGACATAGTGAAGTGCACGATAATTCCCTCTCGACACGGTGTCGTTCACATTCGGTCTGGCAGGATCATTATTCAGATCGATCAACACGCCGCTTCGCACCTGCGTTCGGGCATGGACATAGGCCGGCGCTGGACGGATTTCTGATCCATCAACACCCGAAGCGGCACCAGGCTCCAACGCAGCAAACGCTTTTTGCCCAGCCGGCACCCGGTAGGTCAACAGCCTTCCATTGACCATCGCCGGCTCGATCAGCCTTGGATGCGGTACCGGCATGACGATGCCTTCAGCCAATGAGGAATCGGTAGATAGCTCTGCAATCCCCGTCGAGAATTGAAACGGCGCGGTAGCGGGGACTCTCGTCATTCGTAACGTGACGGCACGAGTCCGTCGAATCTTGTCGTTGTAATGAAACGCTGAGTAGTCCACCTGGAGATTAACCCCAGCAATACACTCCGTGCCGTTATAAAGCTTATGGACGGGAACCCAGAAATCACGGCTATCATCCCCAGACCGAGGCCGCATGACCGTGATGTCGTTCCCTTTCTTTTGCACGGCAAGAAAGGCGGCAAACCGTGCCGGACAGACGCGAAAGGCAAAGGGATCATCGGCAACTTGTGCCTGAAATCCGCGATTCTTGGCGTCATACCGAGCAGGCCTTGTACCCACGCGCGACACCCCGGTGCGTGAAAACACCATGTCGGCCTGACGCCTGGTACAGGTATCTCGTGCCGGCCGATACTCATACGCGAATAACACTACCGACAGGCGTTGAGAACCGGTCAACCCGGCCTTGGCTTTTAAACTCCCAAGCGTCGGTGGCTCGACGCCAAACACATAGTTTTCTACCGTCTCGATTTCCTTGAGCGTGGGAAATCCACTCAGACCCGCCGTCACATTCGGCGACGCCAAGGCGTGATACAACAGGCTATTTGTGGGAGATCCTGCTGCAATTGCTTTGGTTCCGGAAAGAGAGAAGTCGGTAAATCCTGTCACGGTCCGATCAATGGCGGCAAGTGCTTTCGTCAGCTCCGTCTTGAGTGCCGCACTTGTGGGCTTCAGAATATCGAGCTGCCCGCCGGTAACATTCAACAACAAGTCACGCCAACCCAGTGGGGCCAGCCGATCGCACAGGGCTTTCACTTCATCGATTAGTGCCATATTGAAACCCTTTCACAGTGAATCCAGACGCATGAGGCGCGGCGGACCGAACGTCCGCCGCCGCCTCAATGTGCCGGCTAGATCGATCTATTCGACGATCTTCTCCATTGTATTAATGCTGACATGCGGCCACTGGATGAGACCTGGGCAGCAACCAGGAGGCAATCCATCCACACGTTTAAAAAAGTCCAACATGACTAACTGAGAATACTGCAGGCGAAGCTTGGGCTTCCCATACTTGTCTTTTTCTTTCAATTCCTGAATCCAGAAGGTGGACTTCATGACCGTCGCATTAGCCTGCCTCACAATAAACGGAATGTTGGCAATGCCGCCGGTCGGCAAAGTTGAATCAACATCAAGCACCATCGTCTTTTCAATCTCGACGCCTTGGTTCGCTGCTTCAAGCAGATCGTTCGGACTCACGGGGTTGAACAATCCCTGGAACAAATTGTCATTGAAATGCTTGTAAGGTGCCAGGTAGGGATTTTTCAGGTCTTGATCGACCCCGATCGGTAAGCCACTGATATCAGGAATAGATTGGGCGCCCGAGTGCTCACTGCTTCGGCCCAAAGCCAACACCGAGTCCCCATGCGGAATGGTCGCGAGCCGCGCAATATTCAGGCCATCCGTGATGCCGTTGGTCATATGCAACCACAAACCTGGCTCATGGTGGATTGCAGCACCAGCCGGCCCTGCCAAGCCACTTTTCGGAAAATCATCAGCGGCGATTTGCTTGATGCTCTGTTGATAATCAAGCGTCACGAGGAATTGATCGGTATTCGCATCAGGTCCCAGTCCGAGGCGAACGCCACGATTCGGCACCGCTTTATCCACGAGTGTGAACTCCAGCTCTTCATTGTATTGATTGACCAACAACCGATAGTTGAAAGGGAAATTGGCATCCTTTGGCGCCACAAACGGCAGCGCGATCATGTTCCACCCTCGGCCCGGCAAATTCGGTACATTCGCCCACTTCCCGGGAAGAAGCTTTAACGGTCCAAGCTCCTGGTCATTCGTCTTGGGGATTTCAAGTCTACGCGTTTTGCTCTCGAGCTTTGCCGGCTCCGTTCGCATTGTCTTAATTTCTTTCATCGAACCATCTCCTTTTCTTTTATGATGCATGTAAATATCTTGCGATGACCGATATCTGCCGATCCGTCATCAGCATGGTGACCCACAGACCGCTCCACCTCCTTTCCAACAGTTACTTGCCTGTTTGGTCTTGTCTGATCTGATCAGATCGGAACCGACATACATCGCGTGCGGATCACATCTCGCACAATCTTTCATTCTCCAACGCAAGCGAGATGCCACCGGAACACGTACCCATCAATTGCAATCTCCAATCACTCACAAGCTCTTTACATTCAGTCTGATATGGCTTGCTCGCTGTCAGCACACAGGTGCCGTGCCTCACTCTGAGCAGACCTCCATGTATCGAATAGGATTCAGGCGGTGTATCTGATCCGATACCGCACGAGAACGACCCACTGGTATTTTTGAAGTTTCCGCAAGAGTCAGAAGCGAAGGTGGCAAGGCGATCTCTGTACCTCAGTCCAGTACAGTGCTACATGCTCACCTAGCAAACTTGCTAGCTGGAGCGCACTGATCAACAAGGGCTGTTCACAGAAACAGGGTGCTCTCAATTGGGAGAGTGGATGATGAGATGGTGAGTTCTCGAGTCACCTGTGTGTCCTCGGTTAAAAAGAAGAGATAAAAGGATGGATCAGCGCAAACGGCGACCTACTCTTTCAGATGATCACTTTTCAACACTGGTTGCTCACTCGCTAACTTTTTATGCAGATACTTTTTACTGAATGCCGTGACGGCAAAGGCAAGCCCAATGGCGATGGGAACGAACACCGCCGAGGCAATGTTCGCATTGCCAAGCCAACCGAGTTCCTGCAATCCTTTGAAGATATAGCCCGCCAGTCCCGCCAGATAATAGGCGATGACGATGACCGATAGTCCCTCGACCGTATGCTGGAGGATCACTTGGCTCTTGGTCGTTTTGTCGACACTTTGAAGCAGTGCGAGATTCTGCGCTTCGACAATCAAATCGATGCGGGTACGAATGATGGCGATGATGCCTTCGAAGCCACCACGAAGCGTGTCGACGCGTCGCAAGAGTTGCTGGTATCCTTCCGCGACGCCGGTAATGCCGCTCACGACATAATCTGAGATCGGACGATGGGATTCCATCCGTTGCTCTCCGATGGAGGCCAAGGTCGTGTGTACGATCTTGTCGTACGGAATCGATGCCGACAGTTCGAAATGTAGTTGTCCGGCCATGCGATTCGTTTTCAATAAGTCCTGCGTCAGACTGTTCAACCACCGCTGCAACGTCTCTGAGTTCGCATGCCCGATATGAGCGGTAATGATTTCTCGCTGTTCCAGATGTACCTTCTCAAATTTATAGACAAGATCAATCGCCGCCGAGAACAACGGCTTCTGCATCAACAGCAAATGATAGTAGGTTTCGATCCGCACAATGGCATCGACAATATCTTTTAATCGCGAAGCCTGTGCCTGTGGCCCAAGACTGACCCAATACCGTTCTCGCCCCAGTTCGTCCGGAGTAAAGCTGGTGACCAAGCTGGTCGATTCGTCGAACACCCGGCTGCCATAGATGACCGGCCCTGGAAATAGCGGCTGCATCCGTTCGCGTGCCGGCAACGGCTCCTCCGTGAGCAGGATGTCGAGTCGGCAGACGAGATTACCGAGGGGCGAGATCGCAAAGGTGTACTCCGGAAAGGTCAGCGGCCCAAACGACACCTCCGGCTTGGCCGGGAGATGCCAGATCTGATAGTTGTAGTATTCCGTATGGGCTTGCCAGACCAGGATGAGTCGGTCGCCGCCCGCCGATTCCTTAATCCCGTATCCAAACGTTTCCTTAAGTACCGTCAACTCCGCCGCCACCTTGAGCGCTGCCAGCAGAGACTGGAATTCTTCCCGACTGGCCGGTCGCTGCGCGGGAGGATCGGACATGCGAAATGCTTTGAAATGCACGTGAGCCGGCGCACGGAGCCATCGCCCGATGGGTTGGTGCGGGCGTTCATGCAATTTTTTCAAGAACGACTCAGTGTCTACCCCCAATTGACTCACCTGCTCCTCCCCCTTGTCCTATGAATGAGGTATGACCCTAGCACCCGGCGCAGCAAGCTTCAACGAGAACGATGATGTGGCAGATCCCCGGAAAGAAGCAAGCGACAAGAATCAGTTGCAGGATGGATCGAACGGCATCTCGGCGTACGGATGATAAGCCTCACCCAACGTGAGCAGAATATCTCCCCAGACACGAGTCGGATCTTTCTCAAACACTGCTTGCGGGTCGGCTGGTAAGGTGATCCATGACCCGGTCTTCATCTCATTTTCCAGCTGGCCAGGCGCCCATCCGGAATAGCCGAGGTAGGCGCGAAACGCTTCCGTCGTACCGGATCCGGTGAGAATGCGTTCGACCATGCCGACGTCGCCCCCAAGGCAAACTCCATCGAACACATGGTGTGCATTGTCGGGAAACGTATCTCCACGATAGAGCAACATGACTTGATTCGTCTGCACTGGTCCGCCGGCATAGAGGACATGACCGGCCCCTTCGATCACCGGCACCTGCGGGAGTGCCTCCGAAATAGACATGGCGGTAGGGCGGTTCACGATGACACCGAGCGCCCCTTCCGGTCCATGTTCACAAAGCAACACGACGGTCTGTCGAAAGTTGGGATCCCGGAGGCTCGGCGCCGCGATGAGAAACATGCCTTTCCGAATCTCGGTGCTCATGAGAGAAATCCTACCGTGCTCGCGCGACTTGCGCAAGCACTGCGCGTCTCTTGTCAGGGAGGAAGACGAAAACTTACAGTTTGTACAACGATGCGCGGCGGTCGCGAAACAAATCGTTGTAGCGATTCAAGGTTTTTTCACGAGCCTCGGTCGGGTCGATCTCAACGATCGTCAGCTCTTCCTGGTCTCGAGAGGCCCGATGGATGATGACCCCTTTGGGCGTGACGACTTCACTCTGGCCGATGTAGGTCAACCGCTCTTTTCCACCACGGGCCTCGGTTCCGATGCGATTACATGTCACGGCGAACACTCGATTTTCAAGGCACCGGACCGGCATAGAATCCGGACAGTTCGGCAACACCAGGTTGGAGGGATGGCAAATGATATCCGCTCCCTGCAAGGCCAAGGTCCTTGCGGACTCAGGGTAGTACCAGTCGAAACAGATCATCACGCCGATCTTCGCCGGCCCAATATCCCACACCAGAAATCCCGAGTCGCCAGCGGTAAAAAACTGCGTCTCTTCATAAAAGAGGTGGGTCTTTCGGTAGCAGCCCAAAAACCCAGACGGTCCCACAAGCACGGCAGAATTGTAACAGCGTGTCCCGGATCGTTCCGGGAGCCCTGCCACAAGATGCATCTTGCGCCGCTTCGCGATCTCCATCAAGCAACGGACCGTCGCCCCGTCGGGGACCGGCTCGGCCAACTGCTGGGCCTCTGCTTGCGACGTAAACTGATAGCCGGACGCGAAGAGCTCCGGGAGCACAATGAGATCGGCATCCGCCTGTTCTAGTTTGGCCGTCACCACGTCGAGATTCGTGACCACCTCACCGAACTGGGGGTTGTACTGGTAAAACCCGATGCGCACAAGGCACTCCATGTCATACAAGAACGGGCAGGGATGACATCCCTGCCCGTTCGACACACTCTCACGTCACTCAACGAGCGGCTGTCGCCGCTTGTTATTTTACTTCAGCTAAATGCGTGGCCCCACCTTCGGCATGCTCGGTACAGGCATCCGCATGCCCGGCCTTCCCGTGTTTGACCGCCTCAGTCAGATGCTTGACCCCTTCCTCCAAATGTGGATTCTTCATTCCCGCCGCGGTCGCATGCTTGAGGGCCTCTTCCGCATGTTGCACGCAGGCATCGGCATGCCCTTCCTTTCCGTGTGACGCAGCCCCTTGGGCATGCTCCACGGCTTCACTGACATGCTTATTGCCGGCCAGCGCCGAGCTACTCAGCGCTGGTGCTCCGACCAACATCCCGACCCCACAGACCAGCATCGCACTACGAAGGATTCTGCTCATCATGGCTGCCTCCTTGATGGTTGAGAATTCGCAGCTTGCGTCGATTGATTGTTCTAAATTCACCTTACACAGCGCTCCCTGGCCTGTCAAGAATGTTTGGCGGCAGGATCAATCCCGAGAATTTTTTGAAGCGCGTGCAAATCTTTCTCGACTGGAGCCGCAAAGTCACGACTCCATTCCCACCACGATCCCGAATAATTGCTGACATGTGGATATCCCACCAGTTTCAAGATGACATAGAGCCAGGCCGATCGAACACCCCCCGTGCAGTAGCAAATCACATCCTGTTCGACCCGAACCCCTTTTGCCTGCAACATTTCCTTGATCACGGAGGGATCCTTTACCGTCGCATCCTTGTTCAGAAATCCATTCCACGCCACATGGATGGCCGAGGGAACATGCCCTGGCCGTGGAATACCGGACACCTCTTTCCCGAGATACTCTTCGACGCTTCGAGCGTCCAGAATCGCGGTTTTCGGATGGGGAGATCTGACGATCGCTTTGAGGTCTTCCTTCAGCGTCAGCAACGGCTGCACCGGATGCGCTTGGAAGGTGCCCGCCGCAGGAGAGACCGGTCCGTGTTCGAACGGTCGCTTCTCGGCCGTCCACTTCACCCACCCTCCATCCAAAATACGGAGTCGTGTATGACCGAGATATTCCAACATCCAAAACATCCGCCCTTCATCCCCCCAGTTGTCGAAGGGGTTGGAGTAGATGACGACATCGCTGTCGTTGTTGATTCCAAGACGACAAAGAATTCGCTCGATCTGACCCAGGTCAGGATTCAGCAACCCCTTCGGCACGGCATTGGGATCACTATACTCATGCCACGTTGAATGGACGGCGCCGGGAATATGGCCGCCGAATTCATAGGCCGCCTTGCCACGCACATCGATGATGACGAGGCCCGGTCGGCCTAACTGCTGTTGCAACGACTCGGTATCGATCAATAACGGATGAATCACAGCCTAGTTCCTCTCAACGCGTTCCGCAATCGATAATCAGCTGTCAGCCACCCGCTGCACAACTGTTCGCCCCCTGTGAGCCTTCACGGGTTGGCGGGAGCTCTCCCTCCTTTGCCCAGGCGAAGTTCAAATCGCTGGACAATGGAACGGCTCGCTCATACACCACGAAGTGGTAGGGGTCATTCCCAGTCAGCCCATATTTGGTTTGCAGCATCTCGTGCTGTGCATCCGTCAAAATGTGGTACTGCACGCGTGTCCTGAGACGCAGTCCGTCTATTTTCTCCGGCAACCGATACGCAAACTGGTACTCTCGGCTGGCCAACGGCAACAATCTATTATCATACAACTCCACAATCGCCGGCTGCCACAGAATCCAACGCCCCATCGTCGAGCGCTGCTGCTCTAAAACAGTTCCCTGTTCATCCTCTACTGAAAACTCCACGGTAAAGTACCGGTCGGGGTCTCCCGTCGGAATCTTGTGCCCTGCTCCTGCGTTCACGAGCGTGAGGGTCACGCCGATTCGGTCACCCGGCTTTGGGGAAGCAATATCTGCTTTGACCTGCACCGCCAGCGCCCGCTTCACCATATCCGGATCATGTCCCCCACGCCACACATGCCGACGGCCCCTGCGGACCGGCCCACCCACAGCCACCGGCCGATCGATCTCGGGCATATGGCAACTCTGACAGATGAAACCGCGCTCTTGCATGAAAAACTTGCCTTCATACTCAGCATAGGTGCCGCAGGGTCCCACGTTGTAGAACTGTGCCGGTCCGGACACGACATTGTGACAGCGGTAACAGGGCTG
Source organism: uncultured Nitrospira sp. (assembly GCA_902500745.1). Taxonomy (GTDB): domain Bacteria; phylum Nitrospirota; class Nitrospiria; order Nitrospirales; family Nitrospiraceae; genus Nitrospira_D. The sequence goes on along the minus strand of CABVRS010000026.1, from coordinate 1,929 downwards.
TGCCGTTCTAAAATTGGGGTCGTATTTCGTCGGGTGCGGGGCCACGGAATCGTCAAATGGCCCGTAGATCACACCGTCTCGCACGTGACAGACCGCACACGTCACCGATTCTTTTTGATACTCAGGGTCGTATCGGGGGTTGGGTTCCTGAACTGCTTTCTCAACTCTCCCACGCGGGATCTCCTTTATCAGAGTGGGCTGCTGATTCTCGAGCGGGGTATGACAATTCAGACAGACCCAAATGTTCTTATCCTTCTTCCAGTAGGCCTGAAAGAACGGATCCTCATAGGCATGCGCATGGATGCTCGTCTTCCACTCCTCATAAATCTCGCGATGACATTGGCCACAGGCCTCGGCCTTGAGGCTGGCCAGCCCTTGCGGGACGTCCTGGAACGGAATGGCCTGCGCATAGTCCGAGCGTAACCCGAAAATCACGACCGGTTTGATTTCGGTGTAGTAGAAATAGATTCCCCCGGCGAGAACGACGGCGAGAGTGGCGATGATCGAAATTCTGCGCATGTATTGCAATCAACTCATCTGATCGGCCGACAGGTGAACAGGTTCCAAGCTGACACGTCGCAACTCCTGAAAGTCTCGTGAGCTTGTCGCTTGTGAGCGTATCAGCACAGCATTCAACAGGCCAATAACGCCTTGATGTGAGCCTCTACGGAGGCAGCGAGGGCATTAAGATTATACCCACCCTCTAGAGAAGAAAGGATTCGCCCATTGGCGTGACGTCTCGCAATCTCTGCCACGATGCTTGTGAGCTCGCTATATCCGGTTTCGGTCAGGCCCATACTCGCCAGCGGATCATCTTTGTGCGCATCGAATCCCGCAGAGATGATGACGAACTCCGGTTTGAAGGCGTCAGCGGCCGGCACGAACGTGTTGTGAAACACGGCGCGATATTCGTCGTCCCCTTCGCCTGCCTCCATCGGCACATTGATCGTACACCCCTCTCCTGCTCCTTTCCCTCGCTCAGTCCCTCGACCAGAACCCGGGTAATGGGGATACTGATGGGTACTGAAGAACAACACCGAGGGATCATCCTCAAAACTATGTTGGGTACCATTTCCATGGTGAACGTCCCAATCCACGATCAAGACTCGACTCAGTCCATATTTCCTTTGAATATAGCGTGCGGCAATGGCGACGTTATTGAAGAAGCAAAACCCCATCGCTCGCCCCGCTTCAGCATGGTGTCCCGGCGGCCGGACGGCACAAAACACGTGATCAACATGATGCGCCATGATGGCATCGACCCCCGCCAACGCCCCACCTGCCGCCAAGTACGCGGCATCCAATGAGCCTGGCGACATCGACGTGTCAGGGTCCAAAGACACCCGTCCGCTCGAAGGAGCTTCTCGAGTAAGCGTCGCCACATAGCTGGGAGCATGAATCTGTGTGATCCATTCATCTTCCGCTCGTCGCGGTTCGATCCTAATGAGGTGAGCAGCCGTCCCACTCTGATCCAGTTGCTGCATAATCGCACGCAACCGATGAGGAGACTCAGGATGCCCCGGTCCCATATCATGCTCAAGATAGGCTGGATGATAGACGAGACCGGTTTTCCCCATAATCAGTTACCGTGAAGTGTGAAACGTCGTTCGTATCTTGCTCCTGAGTTTCAAGTTTCGAGTTTAATGTTTCAAGCTCTTAAGGCGGACACCACAAACTTGAAACTAGAAACTTGCAACTGTTGAACGAGATGCGCTTCACGAGATACGAGAGACTCGTTCAGATTAGCACGCAGGAAGTTCATAGACAACGGACCAGCGGCGCTGTTATCGTCGTGACAGCCGCAATGGAGGATGATCATGCCAAATCCACGGATAGAACCGCTCAAAAAAGTGCTCGCGATGGACCCACATGACGATGTGGCCTGGTTTGGATTGGGGAAAGCCTACATGGACGACGGGAACTTTGAAG
>CABVRS010000025.1:7841-28918 GCA_902500745.1 uncultured Nitrospira sp. | reverse complement strand
ATTTGCACCATCTTCCCCGTCGCTGACGGTATGACCTAAAGGATCCCTCCAGAATAATTGTTCTGCACCTGACTGCTTCTGCAGGAGAGCGGTGCAAACTCTTCCTGCTCACATCATCAGCATCATTATAAGCAAACAGCACATCAACTCCGGATGTAATCGATCGTATATCGTGAAGAGCGTGGTCCCATGCCTTCAAAATCCCAATGAAACGTCAGCACGGCGGATTTCTTGGATGTATGTGCAAGTAGACGCGTGCCGTCCTTTACGACAAGACTCGGCGCCTTCCAAAAATCCAACGTCTTTTCTGCGCCGGTTCGATTACAGACAATCAACGGCAACCCGGTTTCATGCGTCCGTTGCTCCCATTCTCCATTTGGACCGTGAATGCCGGGGCCCCATGATGCCGGTGACACCAACATCTGAGCCCCTTCAACCTTCATGGCCCGAGCAATATTCGACGTATAGACATCAGCGCACACCAGCACACCCACCTTGATACCGTTGCACTCGATCGGAGCGACACTGTCGCCGGGACTCGACCATGAGAGGGAATCGCTCGCCACATTGATCTTGCGATATTTGCCGATCATCTCGCCAGCTGGGCCGATGACAAACACCGAATTATAAAGCCGAGAGCCGTCTCGTTCAGGACAGGCAAGAAAGATGGTTCGTTTGATGGTCTTATTCAGATTGCAGATCTGCTGCATCCACACATCTGGTTGTGGCCGAATCCACTCCGTACCGACAACGTGGGCGAACTGAAGCCCGCAGACCGCCAACTCAGGCGTGACAATCCATTCAGCCCCGGTTGTCGCGGCATGTTTGACGGCCTCGACAATCAAACGCCGATTCTGCTCGATTGCCCCCGGAACCGTCTCGAGATGAAGCAGCGCGATTTTGCCCGTTCTCATAGCTACGTCCCACCCGATAGTTGGCGCCCAGGGAGCGTCACTCTGGGCAGTCCAGACACCGGATGCTGATCCACCAGGACTCGACATCGATACACGGCTTCCAACACGTCAGGCTCGATCACTTCTTCCGGGCATCCTTGCCGCACCACCTGTCCGTTGTCTACCAGCAGGATTCGGTCGCAGTACTGCCCGACGAGATTCAAATCATGGGAGACCAGGACGACCGTCAAGCCGTGCGACTCCTTCAACCGGCGCAACAGCGAACACATTTCGACCTGATGTTGGAGATCAAGAAACGCCGTCGGCTCGTCGAGGAGCAAGACTTGTGGAGTCTGAGCCAGGGCTCGCGCAATCAAGACCCGCTGCCGCTCCCCGCCGGAAAGATCCGTCACCACCCGATGAGCCACATGCCCGATGTCCATCGTCACCATCGCCTGCTCCGCGATGGCGATGTCGTGACGGCTTTCCCATCCCAATCCTCCGGTCCATCGTCCACGTGGCCGATGGGGAAAACGGCCCATGAGAACGGTTTCTGCGACAGTGAATGGAAACAGCTGCTGGGTATCTTGCGGCACAACGCCAACGACACAGGCGACGTCCTGTTGAATCATGGAGGCCAAGTCTTGACCGAACAAGCTGACACGCCCTTCTTGTGGAGTCAGGACCCTCGCCAACACTTTCAGCAAGGAGGTTTTTCCCGATCCGTTCGGGCCAACCACGCCCACCACGTCACCGGCGTGAACCTGAAAGGAAACACCATCGAGAATCCAGCGGCCGACTTGCGAATCCCTGGCCTTGTAACGGAATCGAATGGACTGCACATCGAATGCAGTGTTTGAGGTGATCGCATCGATTGGGTCGGCGATCAGCGCAGTATTCTGTCGGCCGTCACTGAAGCCAGTCATGCCAGCCGATCCTTCCGCCAGAGCAAGAGATATACAAAGAACGGTCCACCGGTCAGCGCCGTAATGATACCGACTGGAATTTCCGCCGGCGAAAGCAGGGTCCGAGCGACCGTGTCGGCACCCATAAGAAAAGTGCCGCCGACCAGGGCCGATGCCGGCAAGAGCACCCGATGGTCGGCGCCAACGACCAAGCGAACGGCATGAGGAACCACCATCCCGATAAACCCGATCATCCCACTGACGGACACCACTGCTCCCGTAACTAATGCGGACAAGATAAAAATAAACCGCTTTGATCGTTCCGTATCGACGCCGAGCGCACGAGCGGAATCTTCGCCTGACGCCAAGACATTGAGGACTCGCATTTGACTGAGAAGCAGGAAGAGTCCAATGCCAAGATAGGCAGAAAGACCGAACAAATGGCTGTAGGTCGGCGCGGTGATTGCTCCCATCAACCAGGCCGTCATCCCATAGGCACGATTTGGATCCATGATCGAGGTGATGAACATGATCAAGGCCGTAAAAATGGCGTTTAAAATCACCCCTGCCAACAGCAGACTATGAATCGGCAATCGTTCATAGTCCGTCGCCATTCGATAGACGACGACTAACGCCAGCAGACCTCCAGCAAATCCACAGGCCGGCAAGGCAGCGGCGGCAAGAAACGTCGTTCCCACTCCGAGCAAGACCCCCACCGCAGCTCCAAGGGCAGCACCACTTGAGACACCCAACACATAGGGATCGGCTAGTGGATTCCGCAACAGCGCCTGTAAGGCCACTCCGACCGATGCCAAAGAGCACCCAACTAAAAAGCCCAACAAGACTCGCGGCAACCTCACCTGCTCTAGAATTGTTCGTGTGACATCCGTGACATCATCAGTTCCCGAGCCCATCGCGAATGTTCCAATAAGCAGGCGAACAATCTCGCTGAACGCAATCGGCTGCGCACCGAAGTGAAGTGCTAGGATCCCAACCACAATAGCCGCACCGGCCAGCCCGCCCAGCGTCGTCATCCAGCGTGATATCGTAAGGACGGCGCCTGGTAATACACCCCCCGTTGCAATGCCGTCTCGACATGAGCCATCCGGTGGGATCGTAAAAAAAGAAGTTGGCCGGACAGATACAGGAGGTTCTTGAGCCGGAGCCGTCATGGATGAAACGTACCTTTACCGGAGCCGAACACTTCCGGATGAATGGCATTGGCAAGTTGCGCAAGTCCCTCCACAATTCGAGGGCCCGGCCGGTTTAAGAGATTCGATGAGACTTCATGAAAGCGTTGCCGCTTCACTGCCGAGAGAGACTCCCAGCGCAGCCACTGCTTCTGCTCACTCCGTGGCACCGTCTCCACGTCGCCGACGGGGAAAATCAAGACTTCCGGATCTTCAGCGAGCACCGCCTCCATGCTCAGTCTCGGATAGGCTACGCCAGCCTGAGCCGCGATGTTCGTCCCACCGGCAAGCCCGATCAACTGATGAATGAAACTTCCCGGCCCCACGCTGATCAACGGCTGGCTATTCAGAACATACAGTACACGCTTGGCCGACAATGGCTCGACCTTCCGGCGAATCTCCGCAATCCGTTGACGCATGACCTGCGTGACTTCATTGGCCGCCGATGTTTGTTCAAACATCGTTCCCAATGTATGAATCTGTAATGGGATATCCTCGACCGACTGCGCGTCGAGCACGAACAGAGGAATTTTCAGCTGCTCGAGCTTGCTCTGCAAGTCAGGACGAAGGAAGTCCTTCGGAGCCAATACTAACTCCGGGCGTAATGCCACCAAAACCTCGATACTGGGATTCGTATATCCCACCTTGGGCTTGGACTGCGCCGCCGCTGGATAGTCACAGAACTCGGTCACGCCAACGATCTGCTCGTCCAACCCCAGCGCAAACAGCATTTCCGTAATACTTGGGGCGAGGGAGACGACCCGCGTGGGAGCTTTGGCCAGATAAATCCTGTGTCCTGCGTCATCCACAAACGACCGTGACGACACATGCGCCATAAAAGGCATACCCGTGAGAATTCCCTGCCGCCGCTTCATCTCACCATAGTCTCCTTGCCCACTTTCACCCATCTGCGAGAGCACGATTGACAACACAGCTACCAGCCACACCGTTAGAACAGGATGATATCGTTGCCGGTAGTTCAAATAAAAAATCCCCAAGGCCTACAGTAGACCCTGAGGATTGCACCCGCTCCTTCATCCTCACCTGTTCCCCAGCCTCGAGGGAACGACGGTCAATTCTCCGAGCAGGTCTTCTGACTCATGGTTCATCCTACTCCCCGTACCTTCCCATCTGACGTGTGAATGGTAAGCCATTCGCACGTCTCGACAGTGGTATTGACGGGTTTCGTCCCCATTCACAGCGGCGGGACCGCGAGGGATTTGCACCCTCTTCCCTTACTCAGGAGTCACAATGGCCAGCACAATAGGAGAGAGTCGCAAAACTTGTCAAGTTCAATCATATCGACTGGGGCTTCCACGGTCGTGGATGCAGACCTCCTTTCTACAACATAATCGGATCAAGGACGCCTGCGAGGCTACACGCTCAGGCCGCTTGTGAGTGTTTATCCCGCTGTGATACTATCCGACTATTATTTATAGGTTCACTTAGGTCAAGGAGTACGAACGTGGCACTCATATGTGAGATTTGTCAGAAGAAGCCGGTATCCGGCAACAATGTCAGCCATGCCAACAATAAGACCAGGCGTGTGTTCAATCCCAACATCCAAACGGTTCGTGCGGTGGTCGGGAAGAGTCACAAGCGGATCCGTGTGTGCACCCGCTGTTTGCGGTCAGGATTGGTCCGGAAAGCGGTCTAACCCCCTCTTTTCCTTTCCAGAGATATTACGGCGCTCCCCATAGTATCCGACCTCCTCGGTCCATTAATTTGATGACTGAGGGTTCGTCAGGTGAAAGCGTCAGGGTCCGGTCACCGTCCTTACTTCTGAGCACGAGTCCAACTTCCCCGTTCGCGTCCAATCCCAGGCCTGCTCGGGCGTTCCCTTTTGCGTCCAGCAGTAGAAACTCCTCGGCATTCACCCCAGTGGGCCTCTGCGCTTCAGCTGACTTTGGGAATAGAAATTGAGTGCTCAGCGCACCACCTAGCACTCCACCTAGAAATGCTGCGGCGCAGAGTACACACATCTGTTTGTGCATCATGACTGGTCCTTTCGAAAAATGAGGATGGAACTCAAGATTGGCAGGAAGAATCCTATGCAAGATAGCGGGGAACAGCAACTAGCATGTGTCCCATCGGATAAGCTGGTGGTTCCATGAAGACAAAATGTGAAGGATGGAACTCGATTTACCTCACACCAACTCAGCAACTCATACGATGTCTAGAGAATGTTTGTACGGCGTGTTTCTGCGCACTCTTACGGCTTCGTACCGACAAAGATGAATCCGTTCGTTCTATCGCCGTTCAATGCCGCACTGTAAAGTGTCTTGGTGTCAGCATCATACGTTCCAACCCCGTTCACCGTATCATTTCTGTTGCTGCAGGCAGGATCATCCGCGAATATCACAATCACATTAAACACGTTTCCATGAGTCCGTGGTGAAAATGATCCAGTGAAAGTACATCCGGTAGTGGAATTGCCAGAAAGATTTCCTGTAGATGATACTTGGACGGTCACGTTTTCAGTCGCAGTAACCGGGCCGCCATAAGTCCCCGCAACAGTATTCATATCCGGGACCAGATCATAATCACTATCATATGTCGTCGTAAAGGAAGTATTCGGTCCGCCGATCGAATAGACGAGGGTGCCATTCAGACTTTGCTTCATCGTATAGTTGCCAGTGATTGTGGCATCGAGTATTTTCCCCGTCTCGAAATTGAAGTCCTTGGTGTTTGACGACGTGATGGCACCATTTTGCGAAGTACTATCTCCTTGTATGAGCCCAGCAACAGTTAAAGGATCATTCTCAGCAGAGTAGAGGACCCAGTAGGTTCCGTCGTCGAGTACCAGTCCCGTGACGGTACGGTTGGTATTGGTGGTCCCAGCCCAAAACCCTTCAGCCGAGGTTGCTGGAAGAGACGCAGGTGCTGGCGTCGGTACATCGCCACCCCCATCACTGCAGGATGAAAGTCCCACGAGGAGTAACAAGCTAAGAACGCCTTGCTGAATCCGTTTCATCTGCATGGTTGGTCTCCCTAGGTGAAGCCTGTACCGTACCTTGAATAATAGGACCTATTCCTAACAACCTGTGGAGGAAGACTTCTATCCCTCTCACGGTGGGGTGGCACAGAGCCAGCCTCCACAGGGTCGTTCAAAACAGGACTCGCTCGCAAGATTTTAAAGTGGATCGTGAAAAGGAATGTTAAGTCGGTTTGGAGCGGGCGATGGGATTTGAACCCACGACAACTTGCTTGGGAAGCAAGGACTCTACCACTGAGCTACGCCCGCTCACCGATTGCATCCTACGTGGGAAAGAAAGAACAAGTCAAGGAACTGGAGCTATCCGGCCCGTTCCACGATGGCAAACTTCCGTCGGCCAATTTTGAGCCGATATTGCTTGCCCTCGATAACCGCGAGAGCCGCATTGGCATCACACTGTTTTTGCCCGTCGAGTTCGACACCGCCTTGAATGATCAGCCGACGCGCCTCACTCTTACTGGGAACCAATCCCGTTCTAGCAACGAGATCGACCAACCCAATGGCCGTTCCATCTCGCAGGTCATTGGCGGCTAGTTGCACTCGCACATCCGGTTCATCGGGAAATTCTTGCTTCTGGAATTTTTGTTCAAACTCCGCTCTGGCTTGCTTGCCTGCCTCTACTCCGTGATACTGCACTACAATCAGTTCAGCAAGTGTCTGTTTCGCCTCCATCGGGTGAAGGGCCTTCGCACGATCAAGATCTTCCGTCGTGAGCAGTTCATAGTAGCGATACATCAGCGCATCGCTGATCGACATGACTTTCCCGAACATCTCTCCCGGCTTGTCTTCCAGCGCGATATAGTTGCCGACACTCTTGCTCATCTTCTTGACACCATCCGTTCCTTCGAGCAACGGCATCGTCATGACAACTTGTGACTCTTGCCCATAGTCCCGCTGTAGTTCACGCCCCACTAAGAGATTAAACTTTTGATCCGTCCCCCCCAATTCCACGTCCGCCTTCAACGCCACGGAATCATAGCCTTGCACGAGCGGATAGAGAAATTCATGCACGCTGATGGGTTTCTGCTCCTGATAGCGCTTGTGGAAATCGTCCCGCTCCATCATGCGCGCAACTCGATAGTGCGCGGCCAGTTCAATCAGCCCATCGGCGGTCATGGACCCCATCCATCGGCTGTTGAATTCAATCGTCGTTTTCGTCGGATCGAGAATCTTAAAAATCTGCCGTTGATAGGTCTTTGCGTTCTCCTGTACCTGCTCCTTGGTCAAGGCTTTCCGTGTTTCAGAGACCCCGGTGGGATCACCGATCATACCGGTGAAATCACCGATGAGAAAGATCACGTGATGTCCGAGATCTTGAAAGTGTTTCAATTTATGGATCAGGACCGTATGTCCAAGATGAAGATCCGGGGCGGTCGGATCAAACCCGGCCTTGACGCGTAACGGCCGCTTCTCGGCAAGCGCCCGTTTGAGCTTTCTTTCCAACTCCGCCTGTTGAATCACTTCGACGGCCCCGCGAAGGATCAAATCCAATTGTTGTTGAATATCCTTCATAGCTCGCGCTGCTTTACTCCGTGTGATCCGGGTGCCGAGACTGTCACCAATGCCTTGATGCGGTCGAACTTCTTTGCTCCTATACCTTTGACCTCACGAAGATCTTCTACTGTACGAAAACCTCCGGCTGATGTTCGAACGGCGATCACACGTTGGGCCAACACCGCTCCGATCCCGGGTAATGCTTCAAGCTCCCCGGCACTTGCCTGGTTGAGATCGAGCAAGGGCTGACCCTGTCGTGGCCCTCGTGTCTGGCTGACAACGTGTTGGATCGTTGCCGCCTGCTCATCGAGAACAGGTGCGCGGGGCAGCGTCTCCATCAGCTTCTCATCCGCGACCACAGCGATAGGATCCGATGGCCGAGAACCCGCAATCGACCACAGGCTGACTCCCATCGCGACGATGAGGAGAGCCAACTTAAAAAGCAACGACTTCATCACCGCTCGGTCTTCGTAGCAGATAGGCAGGAAAGTCTGAGACTCAAGTTTGACCCCGACATCAGCCCTTGTTCTGGCTGGCGAGAAAGGCTTCATACTGCGCGGCCGTCATCAACGCGTCGACTGCACCGGGCTCGACCAGATCGATCACGGCGATCCAGCCCTTACCGTAGGGGTCTGAATTCATCACTTCGGGATGGTCTTTCAGTTCGTTATTGATCTCAATGATCGTTCCACTCACCGGTGTATAAATGGTCGAGGTCGTTTTCGTCGATTCCACTTCACCGATCTGCTGACCGACCTTGACCGCTGTACCCACTTTCGGCAAATCCACAAATACGATATCGCCTAACGCGTCCTGCGCAAAGTCGCTGATCCCGACAGTGGCCCGTGTCCCCTCTCGGCGAACCCACTCATGCTCTGTGTGAAATTTTAAATCGGCTGGAATCATGTCGGCTCCCTTTGAAGAACAATTCAGTTGAGGATCGTTCTCAGACCGGACGGATGCTTCGATCGTCTTCCAAACATCCGTCCTACGTTTCCAACTTTTTCAGGATGGTAGTTTGGCCCGACTCACATTGTCAAGAAACGATCTGAGGGAAAATAGAAGGCGCCGATGGTCGGCCACCGCAGCCTGAGTCTAGTCCAATTCTTGAAAAACCCTTGGCAGAGCGACGAAAGAGAAATAGGGCCGTACTTGTTCCTCTCTCGTCGCAACAGATCCGAAACGACACGAAGATCAGGCCATCCAGCACGCATGCTTTACTGAAAGACTTCCATGCCTGGGAAGAAATAGCCGATCTCGAACTGCGCGGTCTCCGGCGAATCGGAACCATGAACGGCATTGAACTCGATATTCGTGCCATGAGCTTTACGGATGGTTGAGGCATCCGCTTTTGCCGGATCCGTGGCCCCCATCAGCTCGCGATTCTTCTTAATCGCATTGTCGCCTTGCAGCACCAGAACCACGGCGGGGCCTGAAGACATAAAGTCACAGAGACTTCCGAAGAACGGTCGTGCTTTATGTACGGCATAGAACCCTTCCGCGACCGACTTCGACATGTGCAGCATTTTAATCGCAATAGGCTTCAGCCCTGCCTGCTCATATCGATGGATGATATCGCCGATAACCTGTTTCTTCACAGCGTCCGGCTTAATGATGGCCAATGTTCGTTCACTCATGATGTCTACAATTCCTCCAGACAGTTAAGGTAGCGTGTGATAAACGGCGTTCATTATAGGGATGGCCTCTCTGCTCTTGCAAGCATCTCACGTGACAACTGACAAGATCTCCTCCGTCCTCATTCAACTCAGACTCGACGCTCAATGACGACCAGCATACGGAAAGCTAAAAACCGTCCCCACCGCTCCAGCTGATGCTCTAACCGGAGCATCGGCGTCAACAACCACTGCGGCAACAGAGACGGATGGTCGAAACCTCCACTCAGCGGGTACGCAGCGCAGGCCATTCGCCGCATATGTCGGATGGAAAACCCTGGATACCGGACCTCGAAACCAGCTTGATTCCGTTCGAATAAGATCGTCGCAACAGCTTGATTGGCATCGAACGGTCGGCGGCCGGTCTGAGGCGGCTTGGGATAGAGCGGATCGTCTCTATAATCCACCGGTTCCGGATGAAACCACCGGTAAACCGGCCATGAGAGCCATGAGAGATAGGGGTCCATGATGACGATCCTCCCGTCCACTCGGAGTGTTCGCTGGGCCTCATCGAAGAAGAGTGCGACGTTTTCGATATGATGTAAGCAGTCGAAGAGCACCAAATTGGCGAGCGACTCAGACCGAAACGGGAGTCGTTGCCCGTCTGCGACTAGATTCAACCACGGCAAGACCACCACATCCGTACAATAGGCTTCTGGTAGATGCTCTTTTAGATTGCCGGTTCCACCGCCAAGCTCTACCGTCGGACCAGATACCAACCACGCCGCCATCGCCCGATACCAATCTGCATACAACTGGCGGAGGACAGGCTTCTGTTCCCAAACGGCACGGTGGCGATGCAGGACCTCATGAGACATCACACGGCTTTCAGGCGGAAGAACCCGTACACCGTCATTTTCAGCAACAACCACCCGTGGGCAAATCGCTGGATATTCGTGGTGCCGTAGGATCGCGCATGATATCGAATGGGGATCTCGAGAATATGCAGGTTCAATTTCGACGCTCCGAACAACAAGTCGAAGTCGCCGAAAGGGTCGAACTCTCCAAAATACCGTCGATTGGCAGCCAATCGTTCATAGTCGCGTCGGAACAACACCTTGGTCCCGCAGAGCGTGTCTTTGATCCGCTGGTTCAACAGCCACGAGAAGGCGAGGCCAAAGAATTTATTCCCCATCAGATTGAGAAGACGCATCGCCTGTGCTTCCATGGGATAAACAAGGCGGCAGCCATTGATGAATTCACCTTTCCCACTTGCAATAGCCTCATAAAACTTCGGGAGCGATTCCGGCGGCACCGTCAGATCCGCATCCAGAATCATCAGCACATCGCCCGTCGCCTCCTCGAAGCCTTTGCGCACTGCATCGCCTTTCCCTTGTCCGTCTTGTACCAGCAGCTTGATGTTCTTGCCCGGATAGAACGCCATCACGCGCCGAATCTCCTCCGGCGTCCCATCGCTCGAATGCCCGTCGACAAAAATGATCTCTTGCCGCCCCCCGAATCGCGGGATCCTCCTCAACGCAGCATCGATGTTGCCGCGTTCGTTCCGGCATGGGACGACGATCGTCGTCGAGTACGGACGTTCCGGTCGTCGTAACCGTGGCCGTGCCACTACATAGTGAGAGAGACACAGCGCTCGAAAACCCGGGAGATGAGCGACCACATTGTTGACGAACATGGAGAGAACAGGAATTCGTTTCGGCAATAATAGCCGTCGTTCCACCTTCACCACATCGAAGTCGGACAAATGCAGAAGATTGGCGATATCGGTCGGCGAAAGCCAGCTCTGCTCGGGTTGCGGCATCTTCACACCCATCTTCTCGGAGAGCCGAAGGATCGGTTCCCACAGATAGTTGTAGTACGACACGATGATCCTCGTCTGCGGCGTACAGAGGTGGCGGATCTGTTTCAAGGCGGCCTCAACATCGAGCAAGTGACCGACCACATCAGCCAGAATAATGACGTCGAAGTTCTCGTTGAGGTCCAGCGTTTCCGCATCACCGACACGAAATTCTAAGGTAGGATGTCGACGAGCCGCTTCTTTCACCATCTCCGGACTTAAATCAATGCCGACTCCGCGAAGAGGCTTCACCGCAGCCAAGAGATTGCCCAACCCCGACCCAATCTCCAACACGCGCAACCCTTCGGGTATGAGAAATTTATAATAGCGGACCTGCTCGTCGTGGTAGGCACCGGCTTTACATTCCCAGTAGGCACGCCGACCGGCATACGCATCGAAGTGATCGCGGATCGCCTGTTTCTTGGCATCCAGCTTAGGGAGACGGGTTATGTGAAAGGGGTCGCGGGACTCGGCAGGATTCAGGTCCTCCAAGTCAGGAGAAGAGAACAGCCTATACAGTCGTGCCGGTTCCATTCACATCTGTCCCAGAGATACCGTGACATCACAGTATCACCAGGATTGAGATTTGGCACGGCTTGCGGTGAAATCAGCAGGACTGATCAGCCCGCGGCTCTGGCTGCTGCATTGCTCGGTCGCAACGACGGAAATGAGGCAGGACATGTGCCTTCATCGATCACAGTCCAAACCATATTGTTTCTGAATCTTCTGCGCCACGTCGGGTGGCTCTTTCGTGAGGAGGGCACAGGTGGTGAAATTCCCGACCACCTTCTTCTGGCTCTTATCAATATACGTCCAATCCACGATTTCACTCTTGGCAAAGGAGTACGATTGTCCTTTTTTAACCGATCGGATCATCGGAACATTGTCGATCCGACCGGACCATAACTCTCCTTGAGTTTTCAAGTTTGAAAGCCACAAATATTCCAGACTCTCTCCCTCTCGGACTCTCACTTTCACGGAATAGTAGTCAGTATCCGGCGGTGGAGCCCCGGCCTTTCGAAGAAAATCGTCCAAGCTTGTCCGTGCGCGCTCCATGGCCTTCTGCATAGCCGGCTCCTCGTCGCTCATCTCGACTGCGCTGTCCTTTTTGGCTTTGTCTGTGAATGACTGGGAGAGTGCGAATGCAGGGGCGATTATGAAACCCATCAAAACGGCAGCCAGCACACTATGGCGTCGCATACCAACCTCCCACCGATGAACACGCGCCTACGATTACGAGCGCGTGCATATGCCCTGCCATCTTGATCTTGTGTCCCTCACAATGCAAGATCATTCATGCATTCTGTGGGGCACCAGAGAAAGAGCTCAACCACCGGCTTGCCCCTCTAAGAGGAAGCACCCGACTCCTTTCTGTTAGGCTACAGAACATGTCGCGTCGTCGCCATACTCGCACGCCTCACTCCCGCGCCTCCCGCTCCCGTCCGCGTCATCCCTCCCACCGACTCATGCGTTTCATACGGCGGCGGTGGAATGAACTGCGGTTGTTTGTTCACGTCCTCCGAAAGGCTCCATCGACGATACAGATGGGGATCAGCCTCGCCATCCTGGTCATCGTGTCGCTGACCATCAACTGGGTCTATCATGCCTTTTATAAGCCCACGGAATTATTCTTCCCAGTGGAGAAGGCGCTTCACAAAAGCCCACGTGAAACATGGCGGGAATACGGTGCTTTCTTCGAGAAACATTCCACATCCACGATCACACCTGAATTGCTGGCGGCCCTGGCTCAAGCCGAGGGATCCGGAAATCCAGTGGCGCGAACCTATTGGCGTTGGGAACCGGCTTCACGAAATCCCTTGGAGTGGTACCAACCGGCCTCAACCGCGGTGGGTATGTTTCAAATCACGAATGGCACCTTTCAAGAAGGCAAGCGCTACTGCATCCACAATCACCAGGTCGTAGAAGATGGGCCGTGGTATGACTTTGAGTCCTGCTGGTTCAACAGTCTTTATACACGGGTCATTCCCAGTCACGCGATTGAGTTGACCGCCGTTCACCTTGACCGGTATGTGAACAAGGCCATCGGAAACCGACAAGCCACCCCGAAACAGAAGCAAGATCTCGCGGCAGTGATCCACCTCTGTGGCGCCGGAGTCGGGCGTGACTATGTACGGCGCAACTATCGTTTCGGTGTTCACCAGCGGTGCGGCGACCACGATGTGCAGACTTATCTCAAGAAGATTCAGGCACTCACACAACAGTTCGCGTTTCTGAAAACACAATGACGGGCGGAATTTCAGTCCAGGCCTCATTGACGATTGACAGTGGATACGTTCTCTCCTGTATGCTCGATGAACGACTGTAACCGCGCATGACCGATCAGAACCTTCCACCGCCGCTTCTTTCCGGTCCGCCAGTCTCACGCTTGTGGGGATGCTTCCCGGAACTTCGCCGAGATACGCTCGGGTTTCTCATGCGCTGTCAGGCGTACGGCGATGTGACCAAACTCCCGCTTGGTCTGGTACTTGAACTTCTCTTGCGGAAGCCCGGAGCCGCCACGTACGTGCTCAACCACCCTGCCGACGTCAAGCACGTCCTAGTCACGAATCAGAACAATTACCGAAAGGCTCCGGTTCCTCCGGTTGAATCGCGCATCTTCGGTCAGGGCGTGCTCCATACGGAAAGCGACACGCATCATCAGCAGCGGCGGCTGTTTCTACCGTTTTTCCACGGGAACCATGTTGCCGCCTATGCTGATTTAATCACGGGCCAGGCTCATCAGATCACGACGCGCTGGCAGAATAACGCGACCGTTGATATCCGGCAAGAAATGACGCAGCTGACTCTATCGATTATCTGGCGGCTGCTCTTTGGACAGGATGTCGGACCCGAAGCCGGTATCATACGGGAAACCATTGAGGTCGGCCAAAGTCTCATCAAGCTCCAGTATGATTCCCTACTGGCAAGCTTGACACCCCTCTGGGTTCCGACGACACTCCATCGGCGGTTCAACCGCGGCTTTCGCGCGATGGAAGCGATGATTCATCGATCGATCCACGAGCGACGCATGGACGCTCATCAACACGATGACATCTTGTCGCTGTTACTGAGTGCGACGGATGCCGCAGGCCGCCCGCTGAGGGATGAAGAAATCCGTGATGAGCTTATGACCTTCTTACTCGCCGGCCACGAAACGACCGCGAATGCACTGACATGGACGTGGTTCTTGCTGTCGCAATCTCGGTCGATACAAGAGCGACTCACGCACGAATTGGATGAAGTTGTAGGAGACCGGCTTCCCACCACTGCTGATGTCCCTCGCTTACGATATGCAAAGATGGTTTGGGAAGAATCCCTTCGGCTCTATCCTCCGGCGTGGAGCCTCCATACCCGTGTTGCCCAAGCTGAAGACCACCTTCCGTCCGGAGCACAATTGCCTTCCGGTGCCTGGGTATTCATTAGTCCCTGGAATCTGCATCGCAATCCACGCTGGTTCCCCGACCCCAATCGATTCGATCCGGAACGATTTT
The DNA here is from genome assembly GCA_902500745.1 of uncultured Nitrospira sp. Classification (GTDB taxonomy): domain Bacteria; phylum Nitrospirota; class Nitrospiria; order Nitrospirales; family Nitrospiraceae; genus Nitrospira_D. The sequence continues at coordinate 14,479 of CABVRS010000025.1, read as the reverse complement.
CCGAGGGGGCCGCGCAAAGCCGTCTCCCATATGCCTATATTCCGTTCGGTGCCGGCGGGCGTCGTTGTCTCGGAGAATCCTTTGCGGAGCTGGAAGGTCTCTTGATCTTGGCCACGGTCGCGTCGCGATTCCGGTTGTGTCTGGTGGACGGACAGACGATTCAACCGGAACCCGTCATGACCCTGCGCCCGAATATCCCTATTACGATGGTCGTGCAACGAATCGATATCCTGAGGTCCCATCCCACCGTTGCCTAGATCGCTTCATTCACCACACCTGGGTATTTCCCTGCTAGGCAACTCTACGTTGATATGGTACAACTCGCGTCCGATGGTGCCTGGAGATCGCCTATGCAACCGACACACGATGACCCATAAAATCTCCGCCTGCACACCCTTGGTCTTCTTCGGCCTCTTCTACCTGACCACGCTGACAGGCTGCCTCTCACCGGTGACCTTGACTCGAGCCGTCATCGCCTATGACGATGCCATTACCGAATCGCAATCGAAGCAGCTGCTTGTGAACATCGCAAGAGCGCAACACCATCAACCGATTCATTTTACCGGTGTGTCCAATGTTGCAGCGACTTTCGATTTTCGGTTCACAGCCGGCGCAACACCGGCGCTCACCGGCGACGCCAGTCGCACGATCCTACCCGTCATCGGGGGAAGCGTGGCTGAGAACCCAACAATCAGTATCGCCCCGATCGAAGGAGAGGAATTTACGCAGCGCCTTCTCACACCGTTTCACGAATCGAAGCTGACGCTGCTCTTACGTCAGGGAATCGATATCGACCTACTCCTTAGATTGATGGCGAAAGAGCTTCGGTTGAACCATAGTAGCGGCGCCATCGCGTATCGCAACAATCCCTCCGATAGGGTCGGCTATGAAATGTTCCGACGGGTGGTTCTCCATCTCTCGGCCATTCAAGACCACAACAGTCTTTACGTCGAGCCCCTGAGCATCGAACGCAGCTGGACCATTCCCGCCGACACTGTCACGGCTGAAGGATTCAAAGCGCTCGAACAGGACTACCAGGTGTTGTATGACGGGAAAGACAAGACCTTCACGTTGCGAAAACAAGTCGAAGGCGGCACACTGATCACGAACTACGACCCGAATTTGCTCTCCCGTGAAGAACGGACACGCTTGCAGAACGAGAACGAACAGGGGCTCCCGCACGATGTCACGTTCGATATTCGCCCAGGGCATTACGGCGGCGACTGGCCGCTCAAGGGAGACTTTCGTTTACGAAGTTTCAATGCGATGCTGAACTTTCTTGGGCTCTCCATTGCCGAAGAACCGGAATACCACATCGATAAAGACGGCCGCACCCCTGACGTCGCGGAAAACCCGATCAAGACGATGGACCTGATCGTGTCGCCATCAGCTCCATCCGGTTTGGATCTTGTGATGAAATCCCACGGGCACCATTACGCCGTGAACACAATCGGCCCGCAGGCGCGTTGGAATCGAGAAGCGTTCAAACTTCTCTCGCAATTATTCCAAATGACGGTGACTGAGGTCCCACGAGCCGGCGTACCGAGCATCACCATCGCCAAATAGCCCGACAACATCCGATTCTCGACGAAAGAAGATCGCTCCTGTTATGCGTCGGCTCGATCCAGATCAGGCTTGGGTGGGCGACTGCCGATCAGATACATGATGGCGGGAAAGAGCATGGTTGTGCCCGGGAAAATCAATCGATAGCCCCACCAGGGCAGGCTCGGCCGAAAAAACCCCAACCCAACGGTCAGCAGAACTGACGCCAGAACACCATAGATGTAGGCCGGAAGCAATGTCGGGGAGCGATCGACGCTTCGCTGCCGTGAAGCTGTACTGAGGCCCTTGATGAGGAGATAGACGGACAAAATGAGACAGGCAGAACCGTAATATGCTGCGTATTCTTGATCTTGCATAAAACTATCCTCGTGAATACCTCCGCGTAATTGTGGTACACGCAATTTATAGCGTATCGTCTCTATCCTTGTCGAGCCAACCCCTCCGGGCTGAAAGCCTGCTAGGCTCGCCATCGTGCTGTGAGACCCCTTGCTTGAGCTTGTAATTGCTTCTGGCGCCACTGATAATTGATAATAGATCGGAGTCGGCACCCACCGGAACAAAGGAGCGGCATGTGATGGAAATGTTAGTGATCGTGTTTCGCGAATCGCTCGTGGAACAAGTGCATGCGTTGTTGAACGAGTATGAGGTGACTTCGTACAGCGAGCTGCAAAACGTCACCGGAAAAGGAGCGACGGGATTGACCAGCCAGTTCTTTCTCGCTCCCTCAACGAACCGCATGATCCTCGTCGCGGTTCCCGAACAATCGGCCCACCGTCTCATCGACGGGTTCAAGCGGTTTCGCCTCGGACAAGAAGCGTCTACAGGTGACCTCCTGTTCCCGCTCCATGTCTTCGTCTTACCCTGCGAACAAGTGGTGTGACTCAAAATACGGCCGTCCTCCAGCAATCATTGCACCATCTTCACACGAATTGAAATACGACGGCCTCCGGAGGAAGCCCTCCAGAGGCCATGTCGAGAACTGCACCCTGATCAAGCTGTTTGGATTCGCCGTCTTAATGCGCGGCGGGCTCAAGGGACTCAGCCGCATCCTTGGCATGCTTACGAGCTTTGGCTTTCTTCGCCTTGGCCGCTTTTTTCATCTCGTGCTTCTTAGCCTTGAGTGCGTCCCGCTTTCCTTTCATCTCCGACTTCATCTGATCGCGCTTTCCCTTCATCTCTGATTTCATCTTCTCGCGCTTGGTTTTCATCTCGGACTTCATTTCCTCCTGTTGAGTCTTGAAGTCCTCTCCCATCTGTTCAGGCTGGGCCTGCATCTCACTCTTGGCCTCATTGACTAACGATCCCATATCACTCGTCAATTCCGACCCGAAATCTGTTGCTTCTTCGGCCAGAGCCACCATGCTAGTCCCGAACATCAGTGAGGCTGCCATTGCTGAGACGACAACGAATCGCATAGATCTCCTCCCTAACTATAGGTTGTATCCGCGTGTGGCCGACATTAAGAATCGGCACCCCGTCTACCGGTATCCTGAGACAGGTTTTCTGGCAACAGATTTCAAGGTTTTGGCCTCTATCAAGAACTTGACGAAAAAGCATGTAGGCCATTCATCCCGATCTTCACTAGAAAGAGTAGTACGGCCATGACCAGAGCGTATCCTCTGGATCGCTTTGATCTAGAATACATTAAATAGAGCATCCATATTACAAGACCTGACCCTCTTTCTTCGTTTCATAACTGACAAATCATTGACACGCATAGCACTCTTGCACCGTCAATATTGTGAACGATATGCGCTCCGTTTAACTACGTACTTCACAAATCCTTGGAACTCTGCAACTGGTCAATGTGGCGCAACTCTTGCTTCAGTTCGTCGTCAGTTGTGAACTTAACCATCCTGGGAGGGATCCATGGACTGTCCGAAATGCAAAGGTATGATGATGCTAGAGCGGTTTTCAGATTTCTTTCTCGTGTTTTATGCCTGGAAATGCATCAATTGCGGAGCCATTATCGACCGCACCATTTCCAATAATCGCCGAAAGAGTCTGGCGGCCCGAGCCTCTCGGAGCGTTGTCGCAGATTAAAAGTTGACAACGGGGCGCTGGGGGTCACGCCGGGGGTCAGATCTTGTTTTGTGTATCATGTTGAGCTAGAGTACGAACTATGGCTCGCCCACTCCGTATTGAATATCCCGGAGCCTTCTACCACGTCACGGCTCGGGGCAATGCCCGGCAGAACATCTTCCTGGATGACGAAGATCGCCTGCGCTTTCTAGCGATAATGGGGCACGTCGTCTCTCGCTTTCATCTTCGATTGCACGCCTACTGCCTAATGGACAACCACTTCCATCTCGTGGTGGAAACGCCTGAGGCGAATCTGTCGACGGCCATGCGCCAACTTAATGGAGTCTATACGCAAGCGTTTAACCGTCGCCACAAGCGAGTCGGCCACGTGCTACAAGGCCGCTTCAAGGCGATCCTCGTTGACCGGGACAGTTATTTGTTGGAACTCTGCCGCTACGTGGTGCTCAATCCGGTGCGTACCAAAACCACCCGAAAAGCCAATACCTATCCATGGTCGAGCTACCACGCTACGGCTGGAGTCGCAAACACACCGCCCTTTCTCACGACAGACTGGTTGCTGTCGCAGTTCGGCAAGCAACGAGCAGTGGCTCAGTGGAAATATCGCGCTTTTATTACAGAAGGGATCGGTCAGCATGCACCCTGGGAACAGCTCCAGGGACAAATCCTCCTCGGCAGTGAACGCTTTGTCGCACGCTTGGCGCCTGGGCTCCGAGATAAGCGCCTGCTGAAAGAAATTCCCCGCCAGCAACGGTTTGCAGGACGACCGACGCTCGATCACTTATTCTCCTCTCGTTCCCGCACCAACCACACACGACGCAATGAAACCATTCGCCGTGCCCACTTGGAACATGGCTACAGCCTAACAGAGATCGCTCGAGCGGTAGGTCTGCACTATTCAACAATCAGTCGGATCGTGAATTCTGAAGAAGGGAATGAGACACGGCATAGGAGCTAAGTCTCAATGCCAATCTACCAACGAGCCCAGATAACAGACGCCTGCCCTAATCAATCGTGAATCGTTAGAAGCAAGACAGGAAAAATCACTTCAATCCCACCCTAGCCGAAAAACAACGGCCTCCAACAGGGTACCGCTGGAGGCCGTGCCAGAACTCGTGTGCCTACTGAGCCGCGTTGATCACAACTTGCTCACCTCGTTTACGATCGACACAAAGGGTCTGTTGAATAATGCGATTTTTTGAGGAAATGGGATTTCTAACTCATTGATTTCATGAGGGTGCAATTTTTCAAACCCCATCATTTTTGTCATTATTCAACAGACCCACAAAGGATTCCGGTTTTCAGCTTTCGCTGTTCGAGGATCATAACTTCGTGCCCGTGTTCCACTGTCCCTTCGACTAACATGGCGCGAAGGCCAAGCCGTTGTTCGGAAACGAGACTTATGCCCTCGTCTCCCAAAGCAAAAACACCAAACCCGCAGCAATTGCTGACACAATGACAAAATGCATGGACCTATCCTCCCCGAGATTGATTGTGGATACCTACCCGAGCTGGGAACCAGCGCGCTGTTTAGGGGTACAGGGAGATCGAGTTTCTGGCAATTGATTTCAAAATTTTGGACGTCGAGATGATGGTGCGCTCGAGTCGCGGAAATGCGGCAGATGCACAGAAGAGACGACATCGGTATGGCTGATCCTCGGTCGACAGATCTAGCCGAGAGCACTATGCAGCATTTTGAGCACTAACCAAGACATCACCGCCAAACAAATTGCACAAAGAATCAGAATCACACCGAACATCTGGAGCAATCTTCCTCGGGACACAGCAGCTTGGCCTGACAATACAATGGTATCTCGCACAACCGTCGCATCAGGAGGAGGGAATCGAAGACTACGCCGAACGCGCTCACCGACCCGCCAACAGTGCCACCCGGCGACACATATACACACAACCATGATGGCCATGCACAGAGAAAAGATCCTAGACAGCGATGCCCTGGCCGCTTCAACAGGTAGACTACGCACCACCATCATCCATTCCTCAAAGACTACCCAGAGCACAACACCACTGATCAGCACCACGGCCAACACCATGATCGCAACTTTTCGACGACGGTCGTCGGCTCGTTGAATCTCGGCCATGCCAAGCATCTCGGTTTCTCGTGAAACCCATAATTTTTCGTGTTGTGGCCTGCTTATACGGGAATCTTGACCGACGATCACACGGCCGGCAAGCGATAGAGGAAAATTTACAGAAGACGCAGTATAATGACAGCATGTACGGAATCGCCGTCTTCATGATTCTGATGATCGGAATAGTATGGTCCGCCTGTGCGCTCGCTTTCTCTGAGGACAACTCATCGCAACAACCGAGCGCACAGGAGCGGCTCAATCAGGTCTTGGATTCAGAGGGTGGCACCACGGTCTATAAGGACCACCACGGTAACGTGGAATCCGTTATCGAGCTTCCTAACGGTGAGCGTCGCGTCATTGTACAGCCACCCCAAAGTCCTGGGTTCAACTCTGGCCCTCCCCTTCAATTGAACAATCAGACACTCACGTTTCCCCCACCACCTCCTGCTCCTGTTCACCCACCCGCTCCAGAGTTTCCACAGCGGGCTCGTTAAGATCCGTCGTCTTTCGTCTTGACGATCCCTTCCGGTGTACGCCATACTCAACGACGCATGTACGCCCTTGTCTTTATCATCCTTCTGGGAACTCTCGCGCTTCATGTTGAGCAGGGAGCAGCGTTCTCGCCACCCGATACCAAAGACCTGCAAACCCTTCAGACCCAGGCCAACCAAGGGGACACAGAGGCGCAGAATAGACTCGGGGAACTCTATGCGAAAGGAAGAGGGGTCCAGCAGGACTACGCCCAGGCCCGAGAATGGTACGGGAAAGCGGCATCGCAGGGGCATCCACTGGCGCAAAACAATCTCGCGGAATTATATTTTGCAGGATTGGGGGGTCCTCCAGACTATGTCCGCGCCTATATGTGGGTGAACCTCGCTGCCGCACATATGCAGGGTGAGGAAAAGAAACAAGCAGAAGAAAATCGAGAAGATGTCGCCCAGC
>CABVRS010000025.1:0-7741 GCA_902500745.1 uncultured Nitrospira sp. | reverse complement strand
ATGCAGGGTGAGGAAAAGAAACAAGCAGAAGAAAATCGAGAAGATGTCGCCCAGCGCATGACTCCCGCTCAGATCACCGAAGCCAAGCGGCTCTCGGAGCAATGTCGGTCAAAGAAGTTTAAGAGTTGCTGAGATTCGATCGGCTGCCTCTGTTCTCACCGTGTAACTATCCCACCGATCTCGCGCTAAACGACAGACGTAACTCTCTGCCGTACGCTGAAAATGCCGCTGATAGACTTTGTCACCAGCCTGCCAAGCAGGTAATCGCGTACGAACAGTAGCTGAGAGAATTACGAGGCGCGGGTGTTGCCATGCATTCGACTGAAGACGTCCCAGTCGAACTGTTTCGGCATGACCGCATGGAGTGGAATCGGACTGATTGATCCCCGTTCACGATAGGCCAAGAGACACCCGACAATGTCATCAGGCGAGTCGATCAGCCGGTGCACCACTTCATGGGCAAGATGCTGGGCAATCGCCTTGTCCTCCGGTATTGGCCGGGCGCCCCGGAGCGTGTGGCCAAGAATAGTGGCTTTGGTGGCCGGCGTGAGCGGATAGTGATCAGGCCCCAGCTGTCGTTCCGGCCATCGAGCAATCACTCCGGCCACATAGTCCACCAGCCCATGGACGCCACCATCCTTATGATGACGGTGCGGTGTACGTTCGGCGACGACAAAGAGGTGGCTCTTGTTCGGCACACCTAATGTCCGCTTCAGTGTCCCGAGGATCACCTCATCGATATAGGTGTTTGGGTCGGGATGCTCATTGACCAACAACCCTTCGGCTCTCGCCTGATAGGCACAGGCCAACGCAAGATGACCTGACCCAGCGCCCATGATCTCCACGAAAAACACACTGCCCATCGCCGCGCTGGTGGCTTTGAGAGATTCGATGGACTGATCCGCCAACGTCACGGCGGACTGAAACCCGAGAGAGATGGTTCCCTCGAGATTGTTGTCAATGCTGCCTGGCATACCAACCACCTGCACACCGAATTCTTCATAAATGGCCCGGGCGCCTCGCATGCTGCCGTCGCCCCCCAACACGATGAGGGCGCCATCACGCACGTAGGGTTCCAGGTGACGCATGGCCACGGTCTGCACAGTCTCCTGTTTGAACTCCTCGAAGCGGCTGCTGCCGATGGGACTACTGGGGTGACTGCCCATACCGCGAGTATGTTCATCGGTGACACGTTCGATCCAATTGTTGGCCAGACCCAGATACCCGTGCCGAACGAAATAGACTTCCAACCCCATGCGTTGGCCAGTCACATGCAATTCCTTTAGCGCGGCACCGGCGCCGGCAAAATCACCTCCGGACACGAGGGCCACGATCCGCTTGAGCGATCGAGGTTTGAGTGTCACGCGATCTTTTCTTGTGGCCTCCACTGTCACCCAGGTATTACGGGCGACCCGCTCCCTCTCGGACAGCCCAACCGCTGTTGAGTAACCGGACATCCGTCCCTGTTCGACCGTGAGCAGCACCACATTGTCTTGGCTTTCCTTGTAGTCGCTGAACTCACTGAACGCTTCATGGAACGGACGTGGGTCCAAATAGATCATTAAGGCGCGCAGGGTGGAACTGTGAGTATAGAGACAGGCGACTCTCCCCTTCTGCACAGAGCCCAACCGGTGAAGCCCATCGATGACGTCGACATAGAGGTCGAAGAATGAATTGCCATCTGGATAACAATAGAGCGGATCTTTCATCAGCCGCTTAGCGGTCGAGGTCTCCACGCCGAACGCCTGCGCGGCTTCTTCGATCTCCACCGACTTCTCCAATCCCGTGACCCAGCCGAAATCCGACGATTCAAGTGCCGGCTCGGCAATCGGTTCGGCTGCGGACGCACCTTGGAGCAGCGCCGCAGACACCCGTTCGTACAGTTGCCTGGTATTCGGGCTGCGGCTGATGCAATGGAGGAAGGTTCGTGGATCGAGGTAATTCGCAAGATGCAGAAAATCCAGCTGCTGTCCCACGAGGCCGATCATGTGTGCAAGCGCTGCCCCTACCGCATCGGCTTTGGCAACGCCTCGTTCGCGGTCTAATTGGTTTGGCAAGCGGCATCCGACACGATGAGTCTTGCTGTCAACCTGTGACACACCGTGACGCATAGTGAGGAACAGCGTCCGGTCGCCAAGGTCCCGTGGCAATAACCAAAACCGGTCGTCGCCTAGCTCCAGGACAATCCTGCCTTCCGCCAGCGTGGGTGTCAGCTGCGAGCGAGGTACAATGGCGACCGGGCGCCGATAGGTCGGTTTGGCCACCGATCCGATGTTAGCTCGGAGCAGCGGCTGCAGCGAGCCTTCCGCCAGAAGAGTGTTCCATGCTGCAAAAAATACGAGCTGGTCATCAATGAGGTGTTCCCGTGCTGACTGGTATGCTTCAGCGGTTGCAAACCCGGACTTGGAGCGTTCGACGAACGAGCGGAGCTGTTCCATCTTAGCCTGGACGCGATCGGAATCATCGCCTGACACTTCTTTTAGCAGGGGCTGAACCAATCCTCGCTCCGATGCTCGCCGCGCGAGAGCACGGCCATAGGCAAGGAGTCCTTCAACAGTGACAAAATCTAGGGGGTGGCTCATAAGTGGCGTCAATAGGACGATATTCTAACGAAGCGCTATTCTTGCGCCCGCTCAAGGACTTGTCAACTTCGCTCATTTCACCATCTCATCTGAAAGGATCTTCCTCCTCGCCCCATATCCTCCTGTGAAGCCCCGGCAATGCCGTGGCAAACCAGGAGGGTTCCATGGGGCAAGTCATCGGGGCAATTCAACCAAGCAGTCCAGTATTCTGGCGTGATCCCCGCCTCTATCAAATTGCCAGCCTTTCAGTCCTCCTCCTCTATGGCCTCTTCTGGCTCCACTTCGACATCTCAATCTGGCAGGTTGCCATTACACTCTGCGTGGCCCAACTGACCCAATATGCAGGCACGCACTATTTCGCCATCCCCTCTTTTGATCCCAAGAGCGCACTGATTTCGTCTCTTTCCCTCTGCCTCCTTCTTCGAACCAATGATATGGCTGTCACAGCCCTTGCCGCATTCATCGCGATCGGCAGCAAATTCATTATTCGTTGGAACGGTAAGCATGTGTTCAACCCAACGAATCTCGCGCTGGTTGTCATACTCAGTAGCGGCCTGGGTTGGATCTCGCCCGGGCAGTGGGGACAAGTCGCCTGGTTCGGATTTCTGATCGCCTGTCTCGGCAGTCTCGTCGTCACCCGAGCAGTACGGGCTGATGTCACGCTCGCTTTTCTCACCTTCTACATAAGTCTGCTGGTCCTACGAGCCCTGTGGCTTGGCGATCCGCTGACGATCCCACTGCACCAGATCGAAAGCGGCGCGCTGCTCATCTTTGCTTTTTTCATGATTTCTGATCCCAAGACCACGCCGGACTCCAGAGCAGGCCGCATCATATATGCCCTGCTCGTCGCACTCACCGCCCTCTCTATCCAGTTTGGGTTCTTCAAACCCAATGGGCCACTGTGGGGACTCATCGTGTGCTCGCCGCTCGTCCTCTTACTGGATCATCTATTCCCAGGTGCTCGATATGACTGGGCCAAGCCCGCGACTGGCCACACGCTCGCGTCTCTTCCGTTGTCATTCTCGCTTCAACCACAAAGGAGGCTTTCATGAAATATGTTATTGGGCCAGCTGTCACATTCCTGTTCAGTCTGCTCCTCTGGAGCAATAACGTCTCGGCGTTCTGTGGGTTCTATGTTGGGAAAGCCGACACAAAGCTCTTCAACAAAGCATCCGAAGTCGTCATGGCGCGCCATGACAACAAAACCGTCATCACGATGACCAACGACTTCAAAGGCGACGTGAAAGAGTTTGCGATGGTCGTCCCAGTCCCAACGGTGCTGGAGAAGGATCAAATCCATATCGGGGATGCGGCTGTCCTGAAACACCTCGCAGACTACTCAGCCCCACGGCTGGTCGAATACTTCGACGAGAACCCCTGCCGACGCTATGAACTTATGGAAGACAGGATGGGTTCGTTGAGAAATATGGCGCCGGCCTCAGTCCTCGCAAAACAAGAACGAGACCGAGCGTTAGGTGTAACAGTTGAAGCCCACTACACCGTCGGTGAGTACGACATCTTAATTCTCTCGGCCAAAGAGAGCCACGGGCTCGAAACTTGGCTTACTGAGAATGGATACAAGATCCCTCCTGGTGCATCAGCAATCTTACACAGCTACCTCAAACAAAATATGAAGTTCTTTGTCGCGAAAGTGAACCTCATCGAACAGTCGAAGCTTGGCTTTATGCATCTACGCCCGCTTCAGATCGCATTTCAGTCACCGAAGTTCATGTTGCCGATCCGACTTGGAACCGTGAACGCCGATGGCGCTCAGGAACTCTTCATCTATGCATTGACCAAACAGGGCCGAGTCGAGACCACCAACTATCGGACGGTCCGTCTACCAGAAGCGCAGGAGATCCCACTCTATGTAAGAGACAAGTTCGGCGACTTCTATCGTGACCTTTTCGCACAGCAAGTGAAACGTGAAAGCGAGCGCGGCGTATTTCTCGAATATGCCTGGGATATGAATTGGTGCGATCCCTGCGCCGCCAACCCACTATCCGCCGAGGAGCTGCGCAACCTCGGCGTCTTTTGGCAGGATGGCTCGAGCTTCAAGCAACGCGGAAACATAATGCCGCAGGCTCAGAACGTCTTCCTGACTCGACTGCACGTCCGCTACGACGCCGCCCACTTTCCTGAGGACTTGATGTTCCAGGAAACTGCTGATCGCAACAACTTCCAGGCTCGGTACATTCTCCGCCACGCCTGGACCGGGACAGATGACTGTCCTGCTGCTACCGCCTACCGGCAACAATTACGCGAGCGTTATGAGCGTGAAGCGCAGACGCTGGCCAATTTGACCGGCTGGCATATCAGCGAGATTCGTAAATCGATGAACGTAGCCTCACTCCCAGGGGGTGAAGACAAGAGCTGGTACCAACGGCTCTGGACGAACTAAGCAGAACGCGGCAGGGCGAATCCTGTTTCAGGCCTCGCCCTGCCGCATCACATCGCTTGAATCATGGTTACGAAGCTAACCCTGGATGGAGAACGAAAATGTGGCGAGATCCACCGAGCTGTAGGCAGTAACGGCATTACCGTTACTTGTCGGCAACGGCGCTTCTTCTGAAGTAGGTTCCAAAGCCTGGTCTTGCGCTTCAGTCTTCTTCAAATCCGGCGTGCTCTGCAGGTTGCTCAGAAGATCTCCATGGAGTTTCTCGAAGAAATCCGGCAGGTACCTCTGGAATTTTTGCAACTCGGTTTCTGCTTCCTTGAGGGCCTCGAACACTTGCTGAATGAGCGACGCAAGTAGCGTGTCCTTCTCCGGTACAGTGAGAGGGCCGTCCTGAGACAAACCGGATGACGGGGTGGGCGCCGTGGTACCGTTGGACAGCTGCGGGATCGCCGCCGCCGTCGCAGGCGCCCCACCCGGGGTAACCGAAGACGCCGCCACGACCGTGACGGATCGTACGGCCTCTATACTTAAATCAAGGCTGGAGAGCGAGGCCAATCCGCGAAACCGTTCCGCAAGTGAGGCAGTATGGGCCAAGGATGCTTCATCCTGCCCCTCAACAAATCCGTGAAAGATGTTGGAGATCTTTTGTAAGAGTTTGTCGAGATCGCTCAGCTCTTGTTCGTTTAGATCTCCATCGACTGTAATGCCAAAGTCTCGCTGAAGAGAATATTGAGCAAACTCCGCACCAAGGCTCACCGCTGCATCCCCTGAGCCACCATGCGCGTAATACTGACCAGCGCGAAAGTCCGTTTCCAGATCTGCTACAAGTCGAATGGTATCGCCTTCCGCTGTCGTGACACTCAGGCGACCTGAAAAATCATTGGACACCGCCACGGCGCTGACCCCTGTGTCCAGCCGATGCGTCCCAATAGCAGCTGTCGAACGCAGATTGAAAAACTGGTTCGGATCGATGCCCGCTAATGACTGGACCGACATAGACTGCCCCCGCATAATCAACGTAGAATAAGCCGCTTGTCACTCCTCTATCGGCACAAAAAAGGCTGAACTTAAGACACTCTATGCTATAGTGAGGGCACCGGCTACATTCCACGACAAGGAGGGTCTCGATGCGAAACTTTTTTTCATGTGTGATGATCGCTGCTGCTAGCCTAGCGCTTGGAGCAACCGGTTGTACTATCAAGGGCACGATTAACCAGATTACCGATACGACGTCCAACGTGACCGGCACCACCTCGGGGTCGGCCTGGTGGAACGAAGACGGCCAGATCAAGCCAGACTTCAAAACGACGGCGTTCATCTCCCTTAATCAAGAAAATCTACAGCAGGACTTGGCAGCAGGCCGTGGAGAATATCTGGCGTCGGTAAGCACACTCTTGGGCGTGCCGGACGATCGGCAGTCGGCATTTTTCTCCGCTGCACAAGCGAGCTATACCGAGACAGCCGGCACAGATGCCACGGCGCTACTCGCGTTGCTTCGGAAAACCTCAATATCATTTATCCGATAGCCGCCTTGAGAGGTGATGCCGCGTAGTCTGTAGACCGATCGCCTCCTGAGAAGAAAACGCAGCGTCAGCTTGCCGTCCAATGACGGTCCGCACCACCATCCCGTCTTTGAAGACGAGGAAATTTGTGGCAACAGCGGGAATGCGTGGTCCTGGGAGCACAATCCCTGCGAGGTTCAGCGGATCACAGGCAGACACCTTGACTTCGATCCCGGTCTTCGGGCTCCCGCTCTTCCGTAACGCGCGTAAGGCTTCGACGGCCTCCGGAAGGGCAAATTGTTCGCCGGTGAATCCCGTCACGAATCGTCCGCCTCGCACTTCACCTTGCAACTCGAACCTGCGATAGATCACCAACAGATCGCGCCACGAGGGAACCAGCGATTCCCGCTGGAGAAGGTCGCGAAACACGACGCCATAGCGGCGTAAGAGTTGACGAGCCACCTCCTCTGAAAGCGCTGAAGACTGAGGGCTGAGTGATGAGTGAGATGGTCGAAGCAACGACCACCGACCGGCTGAGTACCGCGGCCGACGCGCTCGTTCGCGCCCTTCAGCTCGGCGTCGATGAGGATCCATGAGCGCACGGAGATTATCAAATCCATCGGCTGTCACAATCCCTGCCGCGACAAGCTCCCACAGCGCGCCTTCCACTTCTGCCTGCAGATGATTGGTCACCCTCGCGAGATCGGCAAAGAAGCTAGCGCCACGCTCCCCCAACGCACGTCGTACATCCTGTGCCACTGAACTCAAGTGAGCATAGGAATCAGCGCCGCTTACCGCTGCTTCATCACGAAATACCTGCAACAACCACTCGCCGTCCTCGCGTGGAAAAAGATTGATAGGAGCACCGCTCGTGGCGATGATGCGGCGCCGATCAGGATCCCCTCCTTGTGAAACCCTCGGATGCGATGAGAGACGTCCCCAACTGACCGCACCACTCAGACAGAGACGGTCCAAGAATTCCGGCTCGTACTTGGCCATACGCAGTCTCAAGAGCTGTGGTTCCCACGAGGATGCTGCCGCCTCGAATCCTGCAAGTTGCTGAATGACCTGCAAGAGCCCGGCTTCACCATGCCGACGTGCTCCCGGCAACACATGCTGCCATTGCAGCATAAACCGCATGAACTCAGTGGCCGTGACCGGTTCGATTTCTTTGCGTAGCCTTCCAATCGTCAGTCGATGAATGCGCGCGAGCAACCGGCGATGACACCATTCCATCTCGTCGCTCGTGAAGCGTGAAG
>CABVRS010000024.1 GCA_902500745.1 uncultured Nitrospira sp. | reverse complement strand
ACGATGGGATGCCCGGTATCTCCGCCGTCCCGAATAGCCGGATCGATCGGAATTCGTCCAAGAAACGGCACACCAACCTTGTCGGCTGCCCGCTCCCCGCCTCCATGTGAAAAAATCTCCGTCCGCTCCCCACAATGCCCACAGACAAAAAAACTCATATTCTCTACGATGCCCAACAACGGAACATTCACCTTCTGAAACATCGCCATCCCTTTGCGTACGTCATAGAGCGCCACTTCTTGCGGTGTCGTGACCGTAATCGCACCAGCCAGCGGAACCATCTGCGACAAAGACAACTGCACATCCCCCGTGCCAGGCGGCAAGTCGATGAGGAGGTAATCCAAGTCCCCCCAGAGCACATCGCGGAAGAAGGCCTGCAGATACTGATGCACCATCGGCCCACGCCAAACCAACGGGGTGTCTTCCGGCACCAGAAACGCCATGGAGATCAGCTTCACCCCATAGCTCTCAACGGGAATAATTTTTCCGTCCTTCTGTTCAGGTCCGGTCGTGCTCCCCATCATCATGGGAATATTGGGACCGTAGAGATCGGCATCCAACAGCCCGACCTTTGCCCCAGCCAATGCCAAGGCACAGGCTACATTGGCCGCAACGGTCGACTTACCGACTCCGCCCTTGCCGCTGCTGATCGCAATGACATGCTTGACTCCGGGAATCAAATTATCTGGTGCCTGAGGCTGCTGGGCCCCATGGGCATGTTCATCAGCCATACGTTTCTCTCCAATTAGGTTGAGCTCGACCCCATCTCTTACGCAACAGAGACACGATCAAGCCGTCACGAAGTTTCATATCATCATAATAAGCGATGCGACGCGCCAAATGATATGGGTCAGTCGGGCTATCGACGATGCATCGACTGGGGAAGTCGGGACATGGACATCAGTTACGGGACATGTATACTGAACTCAGACGGAAGTCTCGAGCTCTGGAGTCACCATGCCCACGCCGCCTTCCCTCGAACCGGACATCCTCCGTATCGGCGAGCAGTTGGCCCAGCTCTCCGCCGGCCTGTCGCCATCGATCTTTGATACCCGTTGGTGGTCTCATTCAGCCATCAATCTCGCCATGAAGGATGCGTCGTTTAAGACCCGGCTGTTCCATTTCATCGACGTCCTACCCGTCATCGAGGATGATGAACGAGTCGTCTCGCTTGCCGAAGAGTATTTTGGTCGGGAAAGTGGTGAGCTGTTTGGACTGCAGTGGGGTTTCAGGGCGCTGACCTCGACCGGTATCGGCGCTCGTCTGACCGGCAAGTCCATCAGAAAACAGATCGAGCAGATGGCCAAGACATTTATCGCCGGTTCGTCGGTCGATGAAGCGGTTCCCGTCTTATCCCAATTGTGGGACAACAACCGCGCCTGGTCTGTCGATCTCCTGGGAGAGGCGACGATCAGCGAGCAGGAAGCCGATCACTATCGAGATCGATGTCTGAACGCATTGACTGACCTCGGACAGGCCGCCAAAGCGTGGCCCTCCTCTCCGTTGCTTGAGCGAGACTCTTTGGGACAGATCCCCCGTGTACAACTCTCACTCAAGATTTCAGCTCTCTCTTCAAAATTGGACCCTATCGATCCCGACGGCAGTTATGAGTCGGTCGCCGCGCGTCTCCGGTCTCTGGTTGACCACGCGCAGGCGCTTCCTGCCGGACTCATGTTCGATATGGAACAGACCGAGACCAAGGACCTGATTCTGCACATTTTCACACGGCTCTTCAGCGAACCGGCCTATCGATTCTATCCCTATGCCGGCCTTGCCTTGCAGGCCTATCATCGACACACCGAACAAGACATTCAGGACTTAGTCGGCTGGGCTCGCCACCGCGGTGTGCCGATTACGATTCGACTGGTGAAAGGGGCCTACTGGGACTCGGATACTGTGCGGTATCGACAAGCCGGCTGGCCGTCTCCCATTTTTGAGCGGAAGGCAGAGACCGACGGCAACTATGAACGGCTGATTTCCGTTCTCTTCAAACATCAAGACCTGATCCGTCCCGCGTTCGGCACCCATAATCTTCGTACATTGGCCGCCGTGGAAGCCCATGCGGAATCGCGTGGCTTGGCTCCAGATGCGCGAGAATACCAGATGATCTTCGGCATGGCCGAACCGTTCCAACAGGCGATGGTCAAACTGGGCCGTCGGGTACGACTGTACACACCCGTGGGCCGACTGCTGCCCGGCATGGCCTACCTTGTGCGGCGATTGCTGGAGAATACTTCCAATGAATCGTTTCTCAAAAAAGAGTATGTAGAGTCCCAGCCACTCACCCGATTACTCGCGCCGCCACAGCCCTCGACTCATCATCCACCGCTCAACACCACGAAGCACGCTCCCAGCTTTGCCAATGAACCGCACAGCGACTTTTCTCGAACCGATGCTCGCAATGCCATGCGCGCCGCCATCGCGTCGGTTCAATCCCAACTCGGCCGGCGATGGGAAGGCCGCACCTCCGATAGCAGACTGAGCGGCCCCTGGCTGAAGTCTCGAAATCCCTGCAAGCCGGAGGAAGTCGTGGCTCAGGTGCAGAGCGCGACGGTGTCCGATCTGGGCCCCATCATCGACCAGGCACTCAACGGATGGGAGAACTGGCGGCGCACCGCTCCCAATGTGCGATCCGATATTCTGCGCAAGACTGCCGCAGAGATGCGCCGTCGTCGCGACGAACTTGCCGCATGGGAAATCGTGGAAGTGGGCAAGCCTTGGCGTGAGGCAGACGCCGACGTTGCCGAAGGCATCGACTTTTTTTGCTACTACGCAGCTGAAATGGACCGTCTCACTCAGCCGATACGATTAGGGGACTATCCGGGAGAACTGAATCATCGTATCTACGGACCGCGTGGTCTGACGGCCGTCATCGCGCCATGGAACTTTCCGCTCGCCATTCCTGCCGGCATGATCTCAGCCGCCCTGGTCACCGGCAATCCAGTCCTCTTTAAGCCTTCTGAACGCTCACCTCACCTGGGAACACTGCTCACCGATATTCTGCTCGACGCAGGTGTACCGGCTGGTTGCTTGACCTGCCTTCCAGGTGGTCCGGAGATCGGGCATGCTCTCGTCGCCCATCCTCAGGTCGTGACGATCGCGTTTACCGGCTCAAAAGCCGTGGGGTTTGATATTCTGACCGAGGCCTCTCACGTAAGGCCCGGACAGACTATGGTCAAACGAGTGATTGCCGAGATGGGTGGAAAGAACGCCATCATTATCGACGAAACGGCGGACCTCGACGAGGCGATCACGGGAGTCGTGACGTCATTCTCCGGGTATGCGGGACAAAAATGCTCGGCCTGTTCGCGTGTCATCGTTCACCGCGCTGTCTACGATCCATTCGTGGCACGTTTACAAGAGGCCGTGTCGAGCTTAGAGATCGGCGATCCCGTGAAGCCCGGAACCAGAGTGGGGCCGGTGATTGATGCTCGAGCCCAAGCCGGTATTCAACGGTACATGTCGATCGGACATGAAGAAGGACGGATGCTCGTGCAATGCCCCGTCGCTCAGGAGGGATATTTTGTCGGACCGACGGTCTTTGTCGATATCCAACCACATCACCGATTGGCCCAAGAGGAAATATTCGGCCCGGTCCTAGCGGTCATGAAAGCGGGCAGCTTTGCGGAGGCCATAGACATGGCAAACGGAACCGACTATGCGCTGACTGGTGGCGTGTATACAAGAAGTCCAGTCAACCTTGCGATCGCCCGGGAACGCTTCGATGTGGGAAATCTCTACCTCAATCGACCGATTACCGGTGCCCTCGTCTCTCGTCAACCCTTCGGAGGCCACCGTTTCTCAGGGATGGGAGCGAAAGCGGGTGGGGACGACTACCTGTCCCAGTTCATGATTACCAGAGTGGTCAGCGAAAACACCCTCCGGCGTGGGTTCGAATCCACGCAATGAGGCCTTCTGTGGTTTCACATCATGATCTTCGAGTTCTTCCGAGATGTCCGTCACGACGCCCCGATCCTCTTTGGCGGCGGCTAATTCCTGTCGTTCCGAGTATTTCACGAGACCGACGCCTTTGGCGAACCATGCCGTCATGACATCGCTTCCCGAGATGGTCCGACGGCTGTCGGAAAGATGAATCCGCATCTTCATGCGGGCTTCGACCTTGATGGTGTCCTGAAACGTGCCGGCCGGAACCGTGATCGTTTCGCGACCCATCACCGCGCTCCAACCTTGGACATCGACTTTTTCATCCGTTCCGTCACGATCCATGTCGCTCCCGAAATTGAGCCCGCTACGATCGAACTGTTGAAATGAAGACGGAACGGTTAAGGGGAAGCGGAATATCTGATAGGGCGTGATCTGTTCCTCCAACGGCGTTCCAGGCTCCGACCCATAGTAGACAATGCCGACCGCATCTCGGCGATAGAAACTATCTGCCGGCCCGTGATTGCCTGGATTCGTGTCATGAAACACCGTCACGGTGGCGCCGTTGATGGTTTTTGTTCCAGACACCGTTGACACGTTCGTAAAAAATTTCAGCTCAACCGTCTGGAGCGGCCCTTCGCTGATCTGCCCGCGATAGGTCCATCGGCTGCCTGGCGTATCAGGGAAATATTCCTCGGACTTTGCAATCGTGACCGGCTCACCTGCACCCAAGATCTCAGCCCCTGGGTAAAGCTCGGAGAGAACGCACAGGGCCATGATCACCATCAACCGCATGACAACTTCACGTTTCTGCATAGTCGTACTCCAAAGCCAGGTTTTGACGGTACCACAGGAATCCCAATAGCGGCAAGCCAACTGGCGATGCGCTGACTTCCGACTCGTGCTTGCCTTGGGCTCCTTCTCGCCGCATAATCCTCTCAAGCATGGAACCCTCGGTATCATCAATCCCTCCCTTAACCGACCAGGGACTCCACACCTCTCCCCGTCAGGCAGTACTCGTCACCGGAGCTTCCGGTGGGATTGGTCGGGTTATCTGCGAGGCTTTTGGAAAAGCCGGGTGGTACGTGGGCGTCCACTATTATCGCAATAAATCTGCGGCAGACACGACAGTGCGACAAGTACTCGACGCCGGTGGGATCGGTGATCTCTATCCTGCAGATATTCGCGAAAGTGAATCCGTTCGTCATATGGTGGACAGATTCTCGGGCAACGCGTCTGGCCCATTGGTCGTGGTCTGTAACGCGGGAATCGGACAGAGCACCCTGCTGGCGCGTCATTCGGAAGAGATTTGGGATAACGTTATCACGACCAATCTCACCGGAACCTTTCATTGTCTCCGCGCGATCGCGCCGTCACTACTCGCTCGCGGCAGTGGGTCCATTATCGTGATCGGCTCCCATACGGGGTTCCATGGAGCTACCGGCCAGAGCGCGTATGCCACATCGAAGGCCGGTCTGATCGGACTTGTCAGGACGGCGGCGTTAGAATGGGGACCGCAAAATATTCGAGTGAACCTCGTGCTGCCAGGTTGGCAAAAGACCGACTTGACTGAAAGTATCTTCCCGGAAGGACAGGGCTGGCTCGATCACGCCCTGCACCGTCCGCCGAATATTCAAGAAGTCGTCGGGACCATCGTGCATTTGGCTCAACTCAAGGATGTATCAGGACAAGTGTGGAATTGCGACAGCAGGAACTTGTAAGGTGACGCGTATCTTGTGAAGCGACGTTTGTTCCTTCGATTCTTCGTTCCAAGTTTCACGTTCAATGTTTCATGTTATTCAGAATATCTCAGACATGAACCATTAACGTGAAACGAGAAACCTGACACGTGAAACAGTCAATATGAATCACGGCATCTTCATTACCGGAACCGACACAGGGGTGGGGAAGACGCTGGTGGCCGCTGCCCTCGCCCTGCATCTGAAGAAACGCGGCTTCTCAGTCGGCGTTATGAAACCGATCGAGACAGGTACGTCAGCGGAAAAAGACTCGCGGTCAGATGCGGCACGGCTCCAATCCATCATAGAGAGCGAGGAGCCGCTGGGCGCCATCTGCCCCTATTCGTTTGAACTGCCGGTGGCCCCTCTGACCGCCGCACAACTGAGTAATCAACCGATCAATCCGGACACGATCAAAAAAATCTATACACTCTTATCGAACCGATACGAGTGTATGGTCGTTGAAGGTGTCGGTGGCGTGCATGTCCCCATCACGCGAAACGCCAATATCATGGATTTGGTGAAACAGTTGCGGCTTCCTGTCGTGATTGTTGGACGCTCTGGGCTGGGTGGAATCAACCATGCGCTGCTGACAATCGACGCGCTTCGACGAAAGAAGATTCCCATGATCGCCCTAGTCCTGAATCGTACCGAGCCGGTGAGATCGGCGCTCGCACGCGCTCAAGAACGATCGACGATTGAGATCCTCCGCAAACAGGCCGGCATCCCGGTACTCGGGCCTCTTCCCTACGAATCCGGCATGCCAGGCCGCTTTCGCCCCACAGTCGCACATCTCTCCCGATCGGCATCTATCAAGAAGCTGGCGATGCTGTTGCCGAAAACCGCGAAACGAAATCGCTGACGGTGCGTTGAATATCCGGTGCCTTCAGAATGGCGGAGATGACCGCCACTCCGTTGGCTCCAGCTCGGATAACGTCCTCGACATTGTTGAGTGTAATCCCACCAATGGCAAAGATCGGAAGCCGCGTCAGTTCACGGATCACCTTTAGTCCTGCCATGCCGACAACCGGATCATGGTCCGGCTTGGAGCCAGGGGTGAAAATCGGGCCAAAGCCGAGATAATCTGCTCCGACGGTCGACCCAGCCGCCACTTGCTCGGCATTGTGAGTCGACAGCCCGATCAATTTGTTCGGTCCTATCACCTTTCGCGCGTACGGGATCGGCAAATCGCCTTGTCCAAGATGCACTCCGTCGGCATCTACGGCCAATGCCAAATCGCAGCGATCATTGACGATGAACACCACGCCCAACTCATGGGTGATCTTTCGAAGCGCCAAGGCTTCCTCATACGCAACCTTCATTGAAGCCGTCTTGTTCCGATACTGAAACAGCTTGGCTCCGGCTTGTGCTGAAGCTGACAAGACGTCGAGCAGTGGACGATTGGGGCTGATTGAGGGATCGAGAATGACATACAGCCCGGTTAGCGACGATCCTCCGATGTTCTTCTCTCTCATATGCTGAGTCATGTCAGTTATCGCGTCGACTGTTCCAACGCCTTCTGCTTGACGATACGAAAATGGGCCTCGAGTTCCTGCCTCATGGCAATGGCCACCAACCAATCCGGCACCATGGATTCGATTTCGACGACCAGTTCAAAATCAGCGCGTGTCCGATTCCCCGCTTCAACGGGATGGAGCCTCCACTCTCGATGATACCGTTTGAAATCCCCGCCCTTGAGGTCAGTCACCAGGCCACCATGTGCCAATGTTCTCGATTCAGTAATCAACCGATGCTCTCCAGGCATCAGAGGATGCTCGATGCGAAGGTCGACCGTAGCCACCCCATCGCGGATGCTCAACTCGGCCACACGCATCCGCACTTCAAAGAGCTCGGGCCAATGGAGGTAATCAGCCAGCAGCGCATGGATCACAGCCGGCCCGGCTGGGAAGAACACCTGCGCCGTTGCACGAACACCTCCGCCGGATTCTGCAGCGACCTCTAACCGATCCGTCTCAGCCGCCGACGAATCTCCTACTCCACACCGCAGGATGAAGAGGAGCACCACGCACGCAGCCAACCAGAGCGGAGCCGAAGAGCCTGTCTTTGGCCTATCCAACAATGGCATCCAGCAGCCGTTGATGAATCTTTCGCACCCGTTCAAGCTGACCTTTCGCGGGAAACCGCTCATAGAACCCGTCGGCCCGAAATTCTTTGGTCAACGGCGCCCAGGGCTTGACGAGCTCAGCAAACGGCTTGTGCGAACGTTGCTCTTCCCAATCTGTGATCAGCTTACGATCCACAATCAGGTCGTCGAGCACACGAATCAATGCCTTGAGCGTCACATCGCGAGTGAACATATACCGGTCATTTTCTCCCCAGACCTCGCCCATGACTTCCTTGACACCCTTCAGATAATCACGGACCAGCGCATAGCACCGGTCAGGCTTCATGCCGAGATGGGACTCCATCCAGCGTTTATGAACGGTCACGACCTTCAGCAGCTCATTGAACACTTCGGACTGCAGAATCCACTTTTCCTGCTTGCTCCGCCCCCCAAGTCGATTGATCTTGTACTGCAGCGGCGAGTCTGATTCGCCATATAAAAGATTCACGACCTTCGCGGCAAATTTCTTTTCCGGGCTCTCCCATGAGACTTTCTCATAGAGATCCACCAGATGCGATCGGTTGATCCGGGTATGGGTGGAGTTAATGATGACGAACATCTCCGTGGCGAAATCCGCGCTGCGCCCATCGAAGAGCAGACAGGGCACCTCGACCTGTGCGCTTTGATCCGGATGTTTTTCATGGAAAAAATGCAGCCCGGCAAGGCGATGTTGCCCGTCGATCACCAGATACTTGCCCTTCGGTTCGCTCAGATGGCCGATGGAATCCGAGCCGTCTGCCTTTTGAAAGCGAAGCGTTTCATCGGTAAAGAGGAGCACGGTGCCAGGAATCATTGGTTGGGCGACGACGGTTTCATAAAAATTGACGATCTGCTTAATCTTCTGGCGATTGAGGACACGTTGAAAACCTTTTTCGCTTCGCTCGATTCCCGCGATGAACTGCGCCACCTCATCGTGTTCGGAGAGCTTGGCCTGCTCGATCTCCTCACCCTCGAAATAGTACCGGCTGGTAAACCGAACCTTGTTCAAGAGTTCACCCGCCTTATAAGCGATGAAATAGAACATGCCCTCCTTTTGCGTGATTCGCGTCGCGAGCATACGAACCTCCTTGGCTATCGGAAGCTGGGGAGACGATTCTACGCGGCCCTCTCCATGGCCGCAAGACGAACGACTGTGCTACGATCCTACAACGATGTTTTCAAAATGGTACATGTTTTCTGCCTTCATCTCGCTCATGCTGCTCATCCTGGTGCTACCCTATGGTGCCAGTGCACAGGAACCGGAAGATTCACGGGCCACGACGGAACTCTCATGTAGTTTCTCGATGGAAAAAGGTGACACGGCGCAACCCTGTCAGGTTCCATTCCCACAAGGCTGTCTAGTCGCTTCCATTCCCGGAACCAAGCAACCCTGGACCACGATCTCGAAGGCCGGGCGACTCCAGTGTCGATTCGACGAACGAGAGACTGATTGGAAAACAAAAATTGTCGGATCGTGCGGCCAATGCCAAACAGTCCGCTGCTCAGCCCACTTTAGCGTCCGCTTTGACTGTTCCGCCCCGCACTAGCTCCCCGAGTTGCCGATGTCCCTGACCGAGACGATCAAGCAAGAAGCACGGACGTTGGGATTTGATGCGGTTGGGATCGCATCCGTTGTCGGCAGCACCCAGATTTCGACCGGTACAACCCGAAGCACTGGTTTGCCTGACGACGAGGCGACATCCCTCACTCAGCGCCTCTTCGATCGTCTCAGCGAGTGGATTCGTCACGGCTATCATGGACGCATGGCCTGGATGGAACGCACCCCGGAGAAACGTGCCGACCCTCGTCATGTCCTCCCGGGCTGCCGTTCGATTATCTCAGTAGGAGTCACCTACCTGACCGACCATCGCGCCGATGAACGGCCAGGCTATGGCCGCATTGCGCGGTATGCCTGGGGGAAGGACTACCACAAGATCCTGCTTCGCCGTCTCGAGCAACTTGAGGAACGTGTTCGTGCCATGGCACCCGACGCACACACTCGTTGTTACGTGGATACCGGCCCGATCATGGAAAAAGCCTGGGCCGAACGGGCCGGTCTTGGCTGGATCGGCAAACATTCCAATCTCGTCTCAGCCGAACACGGCTCCTGGCTGTTGTTGGGAGAGATCCTGACGACGTTGGAGCTGGAACCCGATGAGCCGGCAACCGATCTCTGCGGAAGCTGCACGCTCTGTATTCAAGCGTGCCCGACACAGGCCATCACCGAGCCCTATGTCGTCGACGCCACGCGTTGCATTTCCTACCTCACGATCGAACTTCGCGGTGATGCCACTGCCATTCCTCACGAACTACAAACAGGTATGGGGAACAAGATTTTTGGGTGTGATGATTGTCTTGACGTCTGTCCGTTCAACTTACGCGCTGAACCCACCCGTGAAGCGGCCTTTCAAGCCTCTGATTTGACGCTCTCGCCAGACCTGAAGACACTGTCCGAGCTGGATGAATCGACCTTTGCCACGCTGTTTCACCAAAGCCCGATCCAGCGTACGAAGCTCCAAGGGCTTCGGCGAAACGTGGCCATCGCGCAACGCAATATGAAATCAGCGTAACATCCTCCAACGTTTCTCACTACGTACTAGCATGAATCGAATGAGATACAGCCTGTATCCTTTTAGATTCTCACCACCCCCAATGTTGTAATCTATGCCCCATCAGCAGAACCCTCCCTGTGCCTGTAGATGATCAATTTTCCATAGAAATTATAGCCACCTTTCAGCGACAACACTGGTGGTACGCCTTGTGCGTAGTACGCGGTGGGTGCCATCACCATAAGGGAAGGGAAGATATAGGCCTGCATGTGAGGGTGGCGTGCGTAAAAAAAAATTGCTTACGCTGCCAAGAACAATGTATTTTTTCTCCTAAATTTGGTAGATAGTTGACCCGGCGTCTGTTCGACAAGTGATGGAGGGGGCCAAAACTAGCCGTGCTTGTCAGCGCAGCGTCTTATTTCCATACAAATTCAAAGGGAGGCTACTATGCAGAGGTTTCGTGTACTCACGTTAACCTTGGGACTTGGAGTCCTGTTGGGTGCCAGCGGGTGTATCACCATGCCTGGGTCCGCAGGGGCAAAGGTCCACGATGTTACGTTCACAGCGACCGAATCGGAAATCGTTATCGACGGGAACGGAACCAAGTACAAGGCCTGGACCTTTAACGGGCAGATGCCAGGTCCGGTCGTCCGGGTCACCGAAGGTGATACCGTGAACTTCACTTTGATCGGCCATAAGGACAATGCCTTTCCACATTCGATGGACTTTCATGCGGCCGAGCTCGACTTCTTGAAGAACTACCACCGTACGGTTGGCCCTGGGGACACGCACAAATTCTCCTTCGTGGCGAAGAAGCCCGGCGTGTTCTTCTACCACTGTGGCGCGAGCCCAATGATCCAGCACGTGGCCCGCGGCATGTTCGGTGCGATCATCGTGGATCCCAAGAACGCCAACGCCTGGCCCAAAGCTGATCGGGAATTCGTCCTCGTGCAATCCGAGTTGTGGCAGAACCCGGATAACGTGCAGGGGATGTTCGATCGCAAATTTGATTACACAATCTTCAACGGCGGGATCTTCAAGTACCATCCCTTTATGCCGGGTGGAGAACCGTTGGAGGTCAAGGTGGGCGAGCGAGTGCGGATCTATTTCGTGAATGCCGGCCCGAACGAGTTCTCTGCGCTCCATCCGATCGCCGAAATCTGGGACAATGTCTACGAAAGCGGCAATCCGGCCAACAAGTTCACGGGAGTTCAGACGTATGTGGTCGGTCCGGGCAGCGCCGCCACATTCGATATGATCGCTGAATCACCGGGGGCCTATCCGGTCGTGACCCACTCCTTAACGAGCGCCCTACGCGGTGCGATCGCAGTGGTGATCGCGAACGAGAAACCCAAGGACTATAAGGGCCAGTTGATGCCCAATACCCCGTGGAATCCATAGTCAGTCAGTGCACCATGTATTTATTTTATTCTTACACAAAGGAGACGATATGACATTGAGCAAGAAGATTGTTTGTGCGACTGTCGCCATCGCGGCAGCCTGGACCTTCAGCAGTACTCCATCCTTTGCCGCAGACCGGTCGCTGTATGAGCGGCTCGGCGGGCAAGGTGCGATTCAGGCCGTGGTCACCAAGTTCATCGGCAACGTGGGCGCGGATAAGCGCATTAATGGCTATTTCGCGACCGCCGATCTCAAGAAGCTGAATAAACTGCTGGTCGAGCAGGTGTGCGCGGCGAGCGGCGGCCCCTGCACCTATTCCGGTCGAGATATGAAGACGACCCACAAGGGCATGAAGGTCACCACTGCTGCCTTCAATGCACTCGTGGAGGACCTGGTCAGTGCATTGGATACCTTCAACGTGCCGGAGAAAGAAAAGGGCGAGTTGCTCTCCGTCCTCGGGCCGATGAATAAAGACATTGTCGAAGTTCCCTGACGACTCGCAGTGGTGAACACTGCGGGAGTCCCACGTGAGTCGTTCGCCGGTCTAGACCGAACAGGTCTGGACCGGCGAAGTCCCCATGCTGGTCAACTAGCCTCTCCTTCTGCTGCCACAGAATCATTCTTCACAGGACATGGGCACTGCCACTGAGGGCCAGATCGTGTTATCATATCGACAAGGCTGGCGCCTCCGTACATGCGGCGCTGGGAGCCATCTGGCGGCAACATCAGTGGTACTCACCAAGGAGGAATCATGAGAGGGAAGCGTTTGATCGTGACGTTGTGCAGCGTGGTCGCCGTCGCCTTGTGGAGTACGGCAGGATGGGCCGCTCCCGAGGCGGATCCATTGAAACCGCGTGTCCCGGATGCTGAACGTGGCGAGGCCCGCAAAATGAAGAGCCCGATCACCGTCACACCCGACGTCCTCGCCAAGGGCAAGGAACTCTATGAAGGCAAGGGCACCTGCGCAAACTGTCATGGCCAGACCGGGGATGGCAATGGCCCTGGCGGAATGCTGTTGACGCCGGGCCCACGAAACTTCACCAACTGCAAGTTCCACAAAAAGCGAAACGACGGTGAACTCTTCTGGGTTGTCAAGAACGGAAGCACGGGCACCGGTATGCCGGCTCTTGTCAACGGAGGGATGATCACCGAGGAAGAAGCCTGGACCATCATCGCGTACGAACGGACATTCTGTAAGGACGCGGACTAGCGACTGAGGAATTTTCCAAGGTGCCAGTGACGGCGAGCTGTCGGTCGAACTTTCCGCCAACAGCTCGCCGTCCATCTCAGCATTGAGCGTCACCTACCATCTGCTGATATCCTGATTTACCCCCCTTTCTTTCTTTACGGACAGAGGTGTAGGCTACGAGTACTATCGATGGTTCGAGAGGAGGCTAGGCTACGGGAGCACTCCGATGAACCCTCATACATTCCTCCTGCTCTCGAAAGATCCAGACCTTAAGCAACTCCTACAAATTGCGTCTCCTTATGCCAAGATCATCGAGGCGTCCACGGTATCGGAGGGACTCAGGCTCCGGTCGGAGGTTTCCCCTACCCTGATCATTGGCGAGGGTAATTCCCATACTCTGGCGCCACTCCTGGCATATGCCCATCAGACCCCCGAATCCCCACCCATCCTGGTGATCGGTAATCGGCATTCGGTCAAAGATGCCGTCGAGCTCATGCGCGCCGGCGCGGCAGATTACCTCACCAAGCCCATCCTTCTGAATGATCTACAGACCGCGATGGCTCGGGTACTCAGTCACCCCTCGCTTCCCGCCTCATCCTCCTCCCTCGATCCGTTTGCCTCCATCATCAGCGCCTCGCCACAGATGAACCTGATCAAGCAACTGGCCAAAGAAGTGGCCTCCACCGATGCCACCGTCCTGATTACCGGAGAAAGTGGAACAGGCAAGGAACTGTTTGCCGACGCCATCCACCGCTCCAGCCCACGAGCGACCGGTCCCTTGGTCGCCCTTAATTGCGCCGGCATCCCCGAAAATCTCTTAGAGTCGGAGTTATTCGGCTATGAGTCGGGAGCCTTTACCGATGCGAAGCGGGCCAAGCTCGGTCGATTCCAGCTGGCGGAGGGAGGCACGCTGTTTCTCGACGAAATCGGCGAAATGAGCTCAACGGCTCAGGCCAAACTGCTGCGTGTGCTGGAAAACCACACCATCGATCCCTTAGGCGATACGCGCAGCCATACAATCAACATCCGTATCATCGCCGCCACCAATGAGGACCTGCTGGCTCAGATCAAGGCCGGCCGGTTTCGCCTTGACCTCTACTATCGGCTGAATGTGTATCAATTGCGTATTCCACCGTTGCGCGAACGGCTGGACGATATTGAACCGATTCTGTTGATTTTTCTGGAGCGAGTACGAAAGGAACGAGGATGCCGTATCAAGACCATCGCGCCGTCGGCCCTGGCCGTGCTTCAGAATCACGATTGGCCCGGTAACGTCCGAGAGCTGCACAATGTCGTCGAGTGGCTCACCATCACGTGCAAAGACGACGTGATCCAACCACATCATTTACCAACTTCCGTGAAGACTTCCTCTTCGACTCATCACCTGGATACCGAACCCAAACCATCGCTATTGGCCTTTGGGCTGTCGTTTCAGGAAATGGAAAAAAAGATGCTCGAAGAAGCATTACAAAAAGCGTCGGGCAATATTTCGGAAGCCAGCCGACTCCTCAAAATGACCCGCAATACCCTGCGTTACCGGATGGCGAAGTATCACATCCAGTAGATGTCCTCGCTTTTCCCACTCACCATCGAGCCGATTAGCACGAGCCGAACCTCTCTACCATGATGCCTTCTTGCTGCTTAGCAGACTCTCGTGCGTCTGACGAAGCCATCTTTCATCGCTGAGAATTTCTGCAGCAGATCCGCATACAGGAGCTTGAGAAGGTCGTTCTCCTGCTGTAATTCCTTGATACGCTTCACATGAGACATTCGCACGACGTGACCACTACTAGATGTTGACCGGTGCATAGCAAACCTCCTCACGACAGTTGGTTCATATGATCGTTTCATCGTTCCTATGACTTACATCGGTGAAAAACAATCCTGCCTGTGTATTCCAGCTCGGTTCATGTAACGTCATAGTGATTAAGCAAGCTTGATGCCACGCAGAAATACTTATTCAAGGACGCATTAAATCAACCGCAAATGAGGCGAGTTATGGCATTCAGCGTGACAGGAAAGGCATGAAACGGATTGTTGTGTGAATCAATTGCCGTATCGAGTTGGATACTATGTGGATCGGAAAGGATACAAGTGAGAGTCTTTCTCACATTCCCATTACCTCTCAAGGGATCGCACGCTATCCATGCCTGATCTTCGAGAAGAGATGCCCCCCCCGCCAAACTGACCAACGACCGGGCAGCCGATCCCGGTGGCATCGGCTGCCTGGTCGGACAACAGGATCACTTACCGGACTGCTTCGGCTCCCCAACCTGGAAGCTGCCCCAAAGCCCGCCAGACCACATCTGGGCAGGCCCATCTCGATAGAGCCAATATCCTTCCTGTGCATGTGGAATTTTCACCGTCATCGCTTTGCCGACCGACATAAGCGGGCTATGCGGCGACCCGTAGTACGGCAAGATATCTTGAAAATCATGCCCGTAGAGTAAAAACGCATGCTGGCGAGCGCGACCATGCGGCTGTAGGACACGAAACCGCACTTCCTCCTTCGGCAACGCAGTATATTCCGTCGTCGGGATTGGCTTGTACTGTGGCGTCAAGAAATTTGTTGGATAGAACGCTTCGTTCAGATTCGCCTCAGGTGCCTGCCCCAATCGGATCTGGAACGGCGCCGTATGATAATTGAATGCTTTGTCCCCGAGATCGTACGAGTCATCGCAGATCCGACAATCCGGTAACGGTCCAGACTTCCCATCAGACTTTGTATAGTGCAGATTCAATCCATCACGGTACATCACGACATGTTCACGGAATGCGTGCGTCATACCTCCCTCAGGATATCGAATCACTGCAGAAATACCCCCATTCGGCACCTGTTCTCCAGTCGATGGATCATGATACGTCGATCCCTTGGGCTCGATGATCAACGTCCCTACCAGACCATGGGACGGTTGGTTGATGATATCGCCCCATGAGGTCAGGTTGATGGCACCAAACTCATAAGGTTCGTGCTTCAACATATTCCCATCCACCTTCACCACACCGGCATACCAATAACTGGGAAGACCTCGTGTTCCAGCAGCGATCGGCGATTCTCCATTAAAGCCAACGGCTGCGCCGTTGTAGTTGGCCACATTGTAGGACACAAGTTGGGGATGTAGTGTGACGAATGAAGACGGTCGCACATCCTCGGCACCTGACCCGCCTTCCTCAGAATCTTGCTCGACATTGAGCGGCACAATCTTCGGCATGAGCGCATCACCACGTGCATCGCCCAGATTCTTCGGCAGACGGTTCGACAGTTCAATCTTAATACAGTCTCCCGCATTCGCTCGCAGCACCAACGGTTCAATCGGCGTCTTTGTGACAGGATCGTGTAATCGTCTTGTGTAATGCGCTTTCAACTGTATCCTACGATCCTCCAATTCAGCATCGGTCAGAGGGATTGCCCCGACTGGGAGCCGATCGAGCAGTACATAGGTCAATGCATTTGGATCGAACACTTGCCCATTGCGATCATACGGCAGGTCTTTCCCCAACCAATCACCTACGCTCACGGCATCAATATAGAACGTCACTTCAGAGGTGCGACCGTCAACGTGTGAGACCGGTTCCGGACATGTGCCGTCCAGATATACTTTTTCCGGAACTAAATCGACCTGTCCCGAACCGCCTTCCTGCAACGGCTTTAAGCGGTTCTTGATAGGCCGATACCACGACGGTTGCTCTTCACGACTCGTCGAATGGGCAATATACTCAGCATACTCTTTGTACGTTACGCCTTCGCTTTGCGGATCGGCTGCATCGACGCCATTATAGGCACGGATAAGGCCCCAGGCCCCATTCCAGAGATCGTCCACCGAGCCAAAATCGTACAGATAATCGGCTACGGGTGCACCACGAAACACGTTGGCGAGCGGAAGTTTGAGTTCAAAATGTTCCGAGATCCCAATCTCCTGCGCCGCTACCAGCGGGCTTTGAGGGTTCGCAATTTCACGCGGCCACCGCATGCCATGGATATTCATCATATGCTGAACTTCTTGGGCACCTTGGATCACGCGTAGCTGTGTCAGTTCCCCTTCATAGCCTTCGAAGATTTCTGAGGCAGGATCCCCATGCACACGAGAATCAAACACGAACGCCATATCCCCTTCCAGACCAAGCTTCTGCCGTTTGATGCTGCCATCCGTATCGCGCAGCCCGATTCGAAGTGGAATCGGTTCGTGACGATAGTTCACGAGGTACGGATTATGGTGATCCTTTGAAATCGCTTCCGGCAAGGATGGTGGGTCAACCGGCTGCCCATGCTCCTGCCAGTAGTCCTGAGCATGTTGTTTGAGCCTCGTCACCGTCGGTTTATCGATCTGTGCTTCTCCGGCCTTCTTAATCAAGTTCTGCATGCCATGCAGCGTGGTGCCGGCTGGGTTCTCTCCATGCTGGCGATGGGGATCGTACAGCAGGGCAAAATCCGCTACCGCCAGCGCAAATTCACGATGATTCGGATGTACGGACGGATCCTCCGCATTCACGATCATTGCCTGCGTCCCCACCCCGTCAGTTAGAGGATCACCATTGGGCGTACGCCATTGGGAACCCGATGGCTCGATAAGGAGCGCGCTATAAAAGCCATGATGCTGAATCGAGGACGGCCCAAAATGGTCGTGCGTGAACACCGTGCGAATGGTCCGATCCCGACAGGCCTTGGGAGCCAGTGAAGGTAGACCACGCACGCCACCACTTGCTTCACAGGTCTTGAGATCTTCCATCAGTGGATCGGCAAACCAACGCTGAATCGTCGTCTGATACTGATCTGGAGCGGGAAGTGACAGTTTGGTCGGTCGCCCTTGTGCGTCAACTGCCTGTCCGCCAGGTTTATGAGAAGCTTCGATCCGCTCTCTGATAGAACCCTGTGCAAATGTCCCGTCTTCATAGTTCCAGCCATTGCCGGAACCATCGGACGACATGACATCGAACTTCACCAGGTGAATATGCTGTCCGATCGTGTCGGTTGGGGTCCTGACTTGAAAGTCATCCAACTCCAACTCGTGGGCAGTGCGATTGGTGTGTTCGTACGTGACGCATTCGCCTGAATTAGCCCGAAAGAAAAACGGCTTGGCTTGGTCTGTCTTCGCACGGGCCTTCCCTTTGCGATCCACATAATTCTTGACGTCATCATCCAACACATTGATCCGACCCTGTGGATCATGCCAGCCCTCGTGATTGACAACCATATCGATATCGATCGCCGACACTCGATAGTTCCGATACAACAGACCACCGTTCTTGTCGACCTGGCCTGCTAACTTGGCGACGTTGACATCACAGGGGTCGGCAAACGGTGCACCTTTTTGAGGCGCTCGCCCATTTACCTCATAGATCGATGGAGTGCCGTCCGGGTTGACACTTGGATGGCCCTCCGGCTTGGCGTGAAACGCCATGGCAGCCTTCTCTGATGCGGTTCCATCTTCAGGCAACACTTCAATGTGAGCCGATTCCAGCTTGACCGTCATATCGCCCGTCGACAAGGCCCGATGCAGGACCTCTTTCCCCAGCTCCACCTTTCCTCGGTCCTCCTCCAATTTCTGGATCTCTGCGTGGCTCAAGTGAGAGACCGACCTCGTTCCACTAGTGATCACGTGCCGAGGTAATCCGCCATCCCGAACCATGTCCATCGGTGGTTGCGGCGCACGGTGTCCAACCTGTCCGGCAATGAACAATGGAAATCCTGGGTTCTGATCAGGCCCGTAGCCAGGTACCGGCGGCATGGCTTGTCCGGGTAACGGAATCACCGCGGGGATCGGTGTACCGTTCTCTTTATTGGTGACGCCCGTCTTAGGATCAGTGCCCGGTCCTAACTCTCCGTCCGGCAATCGGCGCGACCCATCTTCAAACACGTCATGGACTCGCCATAGCTCCCACATACCCTGAGCAAAGTGCGGATACAGGTGGCAATGAAAGATCGAATCCCCCGGTGTCTTATTACGGTTACCGCTGCCGCCATAGAAAATCGGATACACAAAACCCTGTTGTGGGGCGATCGTCTGAGAATCGAGATAGGTGCCTGTAGTATCTTGCTGTTGGGCAAGCCATTGGTGTGCATGCAGATGGAAGACATGCGTTTCCTTCGGCCCTGCATGCAGATTGCGAAACTCCACGCGATCGTTCAGGTAGGAGTGATGGACGTTCGATGGATCATCGGCAAATTCCGGCAACAACGCTGGATCGCCGTTCGCCCACGATTCCAAGAAAAATTCCTCGTACGCACACTCCACACAGTTCTTGGCAGGACCGATGCCTTTGCGATTTGCGAGCAAGATCGTTCCCATTCCGCTGGCCCCATAGTTGATTCCAAATCCGTCTCTGACTCCGGACAACGTGAAGGACTGTTCAAGCTCGACAAATTCATCACGATAGAAGGTCTTCAGCTCATCATGGAACACGGCTGTAAACTCCCTGAATGCAGGAGATTCCGGAAGCTTGTGATCGACCACGATGGCATTGAGATCTCCATGGACCAGATCAAACTCCTGAGCCCCACGCGGCTTCAGCATGTTCAGAATCGGAGTGTCATCGGATTCCACTGCCTCATAATTCAGCAATGCGGATCCTTGACGCTGGTCCGTGACACGTTTGTACTCCTCCTGTGTGGTTTGACTCCGATACCACTCACTTCCTTTGGGTTCGACGTGCAGCGCCCCGAATAAACCATGTACCAAGCTCCCGCCATCACCTTCCCCTCCGGCCGGCGCGGCATTACTGAAAAACAAGTGAGTTGATGGCGCGTTTGATGAGGGAATGTCCCACTGATACGTCACAGAGTGACCGGGAGCAATTCCTGCAATCCCTGTTGTGATCGGATCGAATGTGTTTCCAGTCGGAGTGAGGCCAGAGACCGTGATCGAGGCACAACGAGTCCGTGGCCAGTCATTACGGCGATCAGCGGGATTCGGTGGATTGCCGGTTGCCAATTCAGAACCGCATCCCATTGTCGTAGCTTCTCCAGTAATTGCCGGTTCCGGTTCTTCCTTTTCCTCAGTTTCTCCTGGCAACGGTTCCAACTCTTTCTTGTTCAGATTCGTATAGGGCGGATCCCAGTGCTTCGAACTCAAATCGGGCTGCTCAGGCGACAACATATTGGTGAAATGCACCACCAGATGATCACCGGGCGCGACACGCAACACCAACGGCCTGGGGCGCTTTCCATGTCGGAGACGGACTTCGCCCGGCTTGGACCGTTCATTCATGGGCTTCCCGTCGGTTGTACTCACCACATCCCGCTTGAGAGCGTAGATCATGCCGTACGGATTCTTGGACCCAAATCGGTTGTAGACAAGCTCTTGATCTAGTGCAACTACATCGGCATGGATCGTGCGCGGCGGGACGTGTACGCGGAAATGCGAGCAACTCGCGCCAGCCGCCAACACCGCTAGACTCACTACCACTCCAACGAGCTTGGTTCGGCTGTTCGAGAGTATCGCCACTCCGAAATTCTTCATACTCACGGCATTCATATCTCTTCCTCCCCCATAGTAATTTCTGGTTCGTGCTGTCCTACGCCAGGGCAATGCAGTCAAGCAAGAGAGCCGACGGACGAGCATCACCCCCAGGCCTTGGCAAAGGGATGGAAGTGGAAATTCCATTGGCGACGATCCATCGGAGAGTTCCACAGAACCTCTTGGCCGGGCGCCACGAAAACGCTTCCCAATGGGTGTACCATCGACCTTGACGCTCTAGTTCGAGCGATTGCGCCAGATACACTTTATACAGTGGCTCATTCGCGGTCGAACCGTCGTAGGCGGCAAACATGGCAAAATCGTTCGCGGGAGACCAATCAAATCGGGCAAACGCCCAGTGAAACCACAATGCTTGCCCTGCCTCGACCGTCACATTATGACATTCCAGGATCGCGCCATCGACCGCAAGCGTGGTCTGCCCGCTCACATCCGGCGTGAAGGTATACTGAGAGAGCGCGGCTGGCTTGGGATCCCCCGGGTTCACGATTCGCGCGCCATCCCCATCAATCCGTCGAGGATCATCCAATACAGCGAAGAATTGTCCGCTGACTGGGTGAAAGACGTATGTCCCCCGAAAAGCATCAAACGTCTGTGCCACCATGCACATGCCCTGAGTCATAAAGCCGCAGAGATCTCCTTTTTCGAATTCCCAATTGTCCGTCACGAGTGGCATAGCGGCAGTACCCTCCTCACAAATGGTTGAGTCCTTATGTACCTGGTGTCAGCTACGTACTCTGCAAACTCGGTTCCAAACTAAAACTGAATATAAATGGCAGGCAAAAAGGCGCACAGTAGTGCTCACGTCAACCTGGCAACGAAACTTCTGACAAGAATTAGCCGGAAGGTACTCGTAACCTACCCGGCAGTCAATGCCGATCGCTATTGGCTGATTCGTATCGATATCACTTTGATTATTCTTTCATCTCTGGCCAGACACCAGTGCCTCCACTGAGCCTTTTGTGGATTCCGATCTCGAACGTAACTCAGTGAAAAGTGCTGATCACACCATCTCATGACACCGTGACTGATGAATGGAGGATCGGTTCTAGCTCTCGACCGTCAAAGCTGAGATGTATCTGCTTAGATACGCTTGTGAATCGGAAAAGATACGGTCGAAGGGTCATCGTACTGTAGTACGAATGACAGCCTTCCACCGGAAGATACTCGGATTGTCTTGTTTGCTCGCGTTTTATTCTCTCAGCTTTATACGGCAACAGAGATCTCCCTCATAACTCGATCGTATGCCTAAATAGAATTTAGGCCATCGGAAGTACTACGTGGCACTGGTTGTGCTTTAACAAAAATAGGGTAGGTCAAGCGCAACATGCTCAGCAAGGAGTAGGCTCTATGAAAATATCTGCAATACTTTTTTCACGCCTTAGGCTCAACACTATGTTCACCGCCTGCCTAGGGTTGATCTTGTCCACCATAAGTCTCTCGCAGGCAGCCCTTGTGGAGATCGACCCTGTGACGGGAAATACTGGCCCCGCCTGTGGAGCAGATGGCAAGTGCAATCCAGGAGCTTGTAACAATGACCCTGATTGCCCAAAACTTCCAAGCGACCTGCCACCACCGCCACCTCGTCCAGCCGAAAGTGTTCAGAGTTCCTGCGGAGGCACCGTAGCGCTTGAAGCAGATGACAGTACGCTCGCCTTAACCGCAGATGCAGTCCGCGCTCGATTCCCGAACTTCAATGCCGCAGAAAAGAGCAAGAATCCGAAATATTTCGACTCACACCCAACCGGACCGATAGGCACAGGCCATGGTGAGCTGAAAGGTTATGGCGTCACCATGATTCAAGGGACACGGTCAAACCCAGTTTTGAATGCCTCAGGCAAACTG
Organism: uncultured Nitrospira sp.; assembly: GCA_902500745.1. Lineage (GTDB taxonomy): Bacteria > Nitrospirota > Nitrospiria > Nitrospirales > Nitrospiraceae > Nitrospira_D. The sequence continues at coordinate 6,916 of CABVRS010000024.1, read as the reverse complement.
GACGATCCTACGGAGCTATTTTTTCACAAAGACGGGAGCAACCAAGATAACTGGGAAATTATTGGAATGGGCTACGCCTTTAGCTATGAGCGGAACGGAGAAGCTACACCCACTCTCTCGGGAATTCCCTCTGAGGCTTGGTTGATTCATGAGGCAGGCTATCACCACTCGCCCGGCGATGGGAGATTCACCTGCGCAACAGACGATGATCTGAAGCAAAGCGCCATTGATGCGGGCAAAAAGATTGACCGTGATGGGTGTCTTGGCATCAGCAAGGACGATCTCAAGAACAAGTTAACCAGGGCAGAACATGGGAGAATCTGGACCGTTCATATCTGGTTCGATCCCCACACAAAACGGCCAACAATCACAACGACGGATCCGTGGTGTCGGCAAAGTAGTAAAGCGATTGCTGTCCCGTCTCGGGCATTCTTTAAGCAAGGAAGCTGTTCCTGACGATCAGGCTCTCTTCCCGGTAGTTGCTCCAACACCAATGGGAGACGATATGAAGGTACGGAAAAACCAGACAAACCTGACAGCAACAGAGTGGGAAAACTTTATCTGTGCATTTCGCAACTTGAAAGAAGGATTTCTCAAAGGTGTTGAGAAACCAACCCTTGACGATTTTGCGGACGAACACGCCATCGCCTTTAAAGACGGCGGAAACGGGAAACTCCATGAATGGAAAGCCCATAGTCACGATGGGCACATCGGCACGCACTTTTTGGCATGGCACCGCGTGTTCTTGAATGAATTCGAGAATCGACTCCGCCGAGAAGTGCCCGGTGTAACCATCCCCTACTGGAATGCCTTCAAAGACCCATTTCCCGAAGAGTTAAAGAAGATTTCTGACAACGAGGGAAAGCGAGTTGCGTTTCCCGCGAGCAAGCTCCATTTCCTCTTGCCGAACTTCGACCAGACAGACTTTGAAGCCTTTCAGAGCGACCTCGAAAACGGATATCACGATCAGGTGCATGCAGATCTGGGACGAACAATTGGGCGCGCTCATGCGCCCCGCGACGCCGGGTTCTGGCTGCACCATGCCTTCGTCGATCGGCAGTGGGGCCATTGGCTCGAAAAGCACAACGGCGCACTTCCACAGACTATGAACGAGTCCATCAAAGGGGATCAGATTGTTACAGGCAAGAAGGTAAGCGATGTCCTGCATACCACACAACTCGGCTACGTCTACGGGAACGGAGTCTATTACACCATAGAAAAATACGGAAGTGTCGACTTTGTCGGTACCCTCACGAAGGATATGATTTTGTGTGCAAAGCTTCCCAATGAAGAATTTTACGCTAAGCTCTGGATACCGGCCATCACTAGGGTCGCGGCGTTCATTACAATGCAACAATTCCCATTCTGCATTCCAGGCTCCAAGTTGCCGATCTGGGCCGCTGACACGATGTACTGTGACCTGCGCGCGGGCAAACTAAATGTGGAAGCGGAACAGGCACATGTTCAGATTGTTAAGAAAACCTCCGGTTCAACGTTCTTCTCATACCAGATAAAAGCATTGAACGGGACTAAGCTCGCAAAGTTCGAAGGCATCACCAACTTCGCTGCAAATGACGGAGAAGGAACGATCGACCCGGATATGCTCTACATTTAACCCGGGAAATCGTACAAACATGGCATAGATAGACATCACAAAATGCAATGATGCATCCTCCTGATTTTGCTTTTCGCAAGTCCAGCACCCGAAACCCACCCGACAGGAAATTGTAGGAGCCGAAGATGTCCGTGTGCGCTCTCTGCTTATTTCCATATAGGGCCAAATTACTATTTGACCAGTGACAGGCATCTCCCTATACTCCGGCTCCGTGGTTGTCATGAAATATCTCGTCAACCGACAACCGACTCATTTCATTCACAAGGAGGATCCATGAAGCGGACATCTTTACTACTCTCCCTCGCAGTTCTTGTCGGGCTCAGCACCGCGGGCTGCCAAATCGTTGCCTCCCCGTTGGCCGGCGTCATCTACAATGAAACGAAGTACGGTGATGTCGCAACGGACGAAGCCGTCGCCAATAAAGAAGGCAAGGCTTGTGGCACCTCGATCTTGGGTTGGGTGGCGACCGGTGATGCGAGCATCCAGGCTGCAAAGACAGCTGGGGGAATCGCTAAAGTCGCCTCAGTCGATCACTCCGCCAAGAATCTCCTGGGCATTTTCGGCGAATGGTGCACGATCGTTCGTGGTAACTAGTCACATCTCGTGATTCTTTACGAAGGGCCGTCTGGCGCTGCCCGAACGGCCCTTCGTCCTTAGCCGTCCGCTTGTCGTCTAATCGTGTGGCTTGCTTCCCGAGGATATCGTGTCATCCTGCCCAGTGCGCTGCTCTGCTGGATGTGCCTGTCCGAGGCAGCCTGCCCGGCTGAATTCGGTGACGTCGAGCTGAGTGTCTATGCGTTAGGCGGTTCGCCCCGTGATGAGCACATCTTCAATCAAGGAACCATCGTCTCCAGTTCGATCCGCGAAAGCTTCGGTGCCGGGTTAAAAGTGGGACTCTTTCCGGCTGCGCTGCATCGAATCGTGGGCCTTGAAATTGATTCCAATGTGCACAGCGGAGCACTCTCTTTCCCGAACCTCGCCGACGGACAGCGCAACGAAACCGGGCGTTCCGACCTGCTCCTGTTCAATACAACCTTCAACGTGGTGCTGCGCTACCCTGGTGAGACCGTTCGCCCATACGTCGGAGGCGGCATCGGATGGTCCACCGCGGTCCTCTTGAACCCCAACATCGCGGGGCGAGACGATGACGATTTTGGCTCCGCTCGCTCGTTTGGGCATCAGTATCTCGGCGGGATGCAAGTACTCCTGAGCCCCCGCGTCATGCTGTTTGCTGAATACCGCTATTTCTCCGCTGACTATCACTGGACGAGTCTCGCGGTCGATTTTCGAGTGCACAATGCATTGATGGGGGTTGGCCTGAGGTTTTAGTTTATAGAATGAGATCAACGGCCCCCTTAACGAATTCGTGCCACGGTCACTCCATCCCCACCCTCGGCTCGATCGCCAGGGCGAAACTCAGCCACATAGGGCGAATCTTTGAGATACTCCCGCAAGACGGATTTGAGACGACCAGTGCCGTGACCGTGAATGATGCGGAGATACGGCGCCCCGTCCAACGTCGCCCGATCGAGCGCCGCGATGACCTGATCGAGGGCTTCGTCTGTCGCCTGGCCTCGCACGTCCACCACGGTCTGTTCATCCAGCCCGAGCCCATGACTCATTGAGACTCGCCGTGAACCTGAAGCCGACGACACCGGCTGTGCTGGCATCGCGTTTGATTCACGGGCGATACCGATAAGGCTTGAGACGCTCGCCAGGACTTCACCTTCCCCAACCTTGACACGAACACGTTTTTTCCCCTGTGGTGAGTCAAGCAAACTCCCCGACATACCCAATCCGACGATCTCGACGGCATCGCCGACCGTCAGTTGTTCAACCGGAATCGAGTCGTGAATAGGAGCCAGCTCTTGTCGCGTTTTCACCTCCAACTCACCGAGTCGCTGTTTGGCTTCTTTTGCCTTGATGAGTTTCTGATCTCGCTTGAGCGCGTCGACCGTGGCCTGCACTTCCGCCCGTGCCCGCTGGAACTGCTCGCCAAGCTTTTTCTTGAGACCTCGTCGAGCCTCCTGTTGGGCCTCTTCCAGCTGCGCTCGAATCACCTGTGCGTCGCGAGCGGCTTGCTCGGCTTCTTGCCTGGCCTGTCGGGCCTTTTCATGATCGTCAATCAGCTGGTGTTGCTTTCGCTGCAGATCGGCCATCAACTCGTCAAGCCGTTGATCCTCACGGCGCAACCGTTTCCTCGCATCGGTCAAAATGGCTTGATCCATGCCGAGACGGCCGGCAATTTCCAAGGCCGATGAACCACCGGGGATTCCCATGAATAGTCGATAGGTCGGTGCGAGACGCTCAACGTCGAATTCCACACTGGCATTCGCAAACCCAGGTGTCGTCTGTGCCAATTCTTTGAGCGCACCATAATGCGTGGTGGCCACCACTTTCATATTCAGCTCAGCCAAGCGGCACAGCAGCGCCTCGGCCAACGCCGCGCCTTCTTGCGGATCGGTAGACGTCACGGGTTCATCCAAGAGCACGAGCGAACGCGCGGAGAAGGTTGCACTCGGAGTCGGACCGGCATCGCTTTCGGACAGAAGATGAATCATCTGCGTCATATGCGCGGAGAAACTGGATAGATCGCGGCTCAAGTCCTGGGCGTCACCGATATCGGCATAGAGATCCGTAAAAATCGCCATCTCGGATTCTGATGCGCACGGAAGGTGTAATCCGGCTCTGACCATGAGCGCAAACAGCCCGACGATCTTGAGCGTAACAGTCTTCCCTCCCGTATTCGGTCCGGAAATCACAAGGACTCGAATCTCTTCATCCATAAGAACGTCGTTCGCGATGACGTGATCTTTCGTAAGGAGTAATAGTGGGTGCCGAGCCTGCTTGAGGAGGACTCGCCCCTTCTCATTTAGCGCGACGGGACTACATGTCAGTCGCCGACTCATTTCAGCCTTGGCCTTGATGACATCACATTCGGCCAGCACCTCGATCCCTCGGCTGATCTCGTTCGCTTTGGCAGCCACCAATCCGGTGAGATCACGCAAGATACGCTGCACTTCTCGCTCCACCTCCAGATCCACCACTTTGATGGAATTGTTCAACTCGACCAATTCACGCGGTTCGAGAAAGACGGTTGCTCCGCTGGCCGACACATCGTGCACAATCCCGGGCATTCTCCCGCGCATGTCCGTTTTAACCGGCACGACATACCGGCCTTCTCGCTGCGCGAAATAGGATTCTTGAAGCACGTCCTCATACTTTTTGGAATGTAAGATTTGCTCAAGCTTTTCCCGCATCTCATGCTTCAACTCCTGAGCATGATGTGTCAGGCGCCGCAGCTCCGACGAAGCCGTGTCTTTGATGGAGCCATCGGATTGAATGGCGCCCTCGATAGCCCTGAGGAGTCCGCTGAGACTTTTGGTGACATGGAGCGGCTCCAGAAGCCCGATAAGGGCCTGGATCTCGCGTTGATGAGACTCCGCATATCGCTCCACCTCTGCCATCACCGTCAGCACGGTCGTGCAATCTCGCAATTCACCGGCCTCTAGTACCCCTCCCTTCTGCGACCGAGTCAACTGCTCCCGGATATCCGGAAAGGACAGCGCGGGAAGTGGATCATTCCCCCCCAATAAACGCACCATTTCAGTCGTCTCGTCTTGTCGTCGAGACGCACTCTCCAGTTCGCCCGATAGGGCGAGGGTTCGACATCGAGCGACTCCGATCGACGACTGGGCATGGTGCGAGAGGAACTCCAATACGCGAGGCCATTCCACAGCCTGTGCCGCCTGTTCAGATCCTGTCGTGCTCATGTGGGATTCTGCCTTCCGATTAGCTTCCGAACTCTAACCAAGTGCCTCAAGGAGAAACAAGATCCAGCACTGCTCGATGCGGGAACTCAAGTTCAAGTTGGGCGAGCTGAAAATGCCGGTGCGCGCTCCCTGTACCTTGACAACAAGCAGATCGCATCGATAGTATCAACCCTCGTGCTGGACCACCCAACGTGCGCTACACAAACATAGTTATATGTAGAGGATTACACCATGGCCATTCGTGTTGGAATCAATGGATTTGGACGCATCGGGCGCAATGTATTCCGCGCCTCGATGGGTGATCAGGATCTTCAAATCGTCGCGATCAACGATCTCACAGACGCCAAGACACTCGCATACTTGCTGAAGTATGACTCGGTCCATGGCACCCTACCATCCACGGTTGAAGCCAAAGAAGATCAGATCATCGTCGATGGGAAGCCCATCAAGGTGCTTGCGGTCAAAGATCCGAAAGAACTGCCGTGGAAAGAGCTGAACATCGATGTGGTCATCGAGTCAACCGGTCGGTTCACCGACCGTGAATCAGCCGGCAAACATCTGTCGGCCGGCGCCAAGCATGTGATCATCTCCGCACCGGCAAAAGACCCCGATGTGACCATTGTGCTCGGCGTGAACGACGGCACGCTCGATCCGAAATCACATCACATCGTGTCCAACGCCTCCTGCACGACCAACTGCCTCGCGCCCGTGGCCAAGGTGTTGCTGGAAACATTCGGAATTAAACACGGAGTCATGACCACCATCCATTCCTACACGAATGATCAGCAGCTGTTGGACCTTCCACACAAAGACCTTCGGCGTGCCCGAGCCGCGGGGGTGTCGATGATTCCGACCAGCACCGGTGCAGCAAAAGCGCTCCATCTCGTGATTCCCGAGCTCAAAGGCAAACTGGACGGGCTCGCCATTCGAGTCCCGACCCCGAATGTCTCACTGGTTGATCTCACCGTCGAAACCGAGAAGGATTGTGATATCGCGTCCGTGAATGCCGCCTTCAAGAAAGCGGCGGACGGTCCACTTAAAGGCATTCTCAAGTACTCCGAAGAACCCCTTGTCTCGATCGACCAAAAAGGGGACGCGCACTCGGCGACCGTCGATGCCCCGTTGACGAACGTCGTGGACAAGCGTCTGGTCAAGGTTACGGCCTGGTACGACAACGAATGGGGCTATTCCTGCCGCGTCCGCGACCTGGTTAAAGTGCTGGCTCGAAAATAGCTGCCCATAGAACGACTATAATGGGATGACTCAGCGGGACTTATACGCATCTGCCCCATCTATTGATTCATTTCCAAAATTTGGCCGGAAGGAGAGCGCGTGAACTTGCACAAACAAACGATTGACGATGTGCAACTTCGTGGTAAGCGAGTCATCATCCGCGCTGATTTCAACGTCCCTCTCGATGAATCGCTACAGATTACCGATGACACCCGTATCCGCTCGACCTTGCCGACCATTAATCGTGTCGTCGATGAGGGCGCCAAAGTCATCCTGTGCTCGCATCTTGGCCGTC
>CABVRS010000023.1 GCA_902500745.1 uncultured Nitrospira sp. | reverse complement strand
AACGCCCACATATCGTGCACACGCACACGTCCAAAGCCGGAGTACTCGGGAGAGTGGCTGCATGGATCGCCGGAACTCCTGTGATTATCCATACTCCGCACGGTCACGTGTTTTACGGACATTTCAGTACCGTTCCTTCATGGATATTTCTCCAGCTTGAGCGGGCCTTGGCATGGAAGACTGATCGACTCATCGGACTCACACCTGCCGAGAAACAGGAACATCTTGAGCGAGGAGTTGGGCAGGCCAATCGTTTCGCAGTAGTGCCGAGCGGAATCGATCTTGATCGTTTTCGAAAGGCTCGCGCGAATGGGAAGGTCATCCCTGATTGGTTCGAATGCCCCCCTCATGCACAAATAATTGGTTCAGTCGGGTGGCTCACTGATATCAAAGGGCATCGGTTTTTAGTCGATGCCGTCGCTCTCCTGAGACAGACGCACCATAATCTACACCTGGTGATTATCGGAACAGGCAACCAGCACGACAAGCTCCTGCGCCAAGCAGAGGATGCTGGAATCGGCCACGCCGTACATCTACTCGGGCATCGAGAAGATATCGAAGTGTGCTTGGCAGGCTTGGACTATTTTGTCTTACCGTCGCTCAATGAAGGGATGGGGCGTGCCCTGATTGAGGCCATGGCTGCCGGACTTCCGGTCGTTGCCAGCCGAGTCGGTGGCATTCCTTCCCTTATCGAGGATGGGAAGAACGGCCTACTTGTTCCAGCCGGAGACAGTTCGACATTAGCAAGCGCGTTACGACGTCTCCTCGAGAATCCGACATGGTCCCATGAATTGGGGACACGTGCCATGGGCAGCATTGGAGAAAACTATGGCATTCCAGCCATGGTGCAGGCCATCGAGTCAACCTATCGGGAAGCAGGCGCCGGTCATGCTTAGAGCAAGGTATGTCATGACATGTGTGCTATGCGCCTGGGCGATGTCCCTCACCACCATCACAACCGGGTTCGCCGCAATGCCGGACCGAGAGCCTTTATCTCTACGGGCTGCCATTCACGTACACAGTACGATGAGTACGGGCATGCTGAATTTGGAATCCTTGGCCAGACGAGCCGAACAGCAGCAGTTAGATGTCCTCATTCTCTCGGAGAACTTTACTCTGCGATATGACTATGGCGTTCACCCATTGAATGGATTCTTGAAGCACCAGGTTACATTCCCATCCGTCATGGAATATGGCATCCAACGATTCCTCGACGAGATTCAGGCGGTTCAGCAACGTCATCCAAATTTGATGATCATCCCTGGGGTAGAGGTCGCTCCTCATTACTATTGGACAGGCTCGCTTCTGCAAGGCAATCTCACCATGCACAATGCGCAGCGCAATCTCTTGGTGATTGGGCTTGAGAAGGCAGAAGATTATGAACGGCTTCCTGCACGTGGCAACTCCGGTTCTTTTGTGTGGAACTGGCAGAGTTTGACCAATGGACTCCCGCTTCTCTTATTGGTCCCAGTGGCCTGGCTATGGACGCATGAGGAATCACGCTCATTCGAGTCGATAGGAACTCGACCTCGTGTACGACAGGGTTGTGCGATCATTCTTTTAGCCATATGTCTGGGATTCACGGTCAATGCCTGGCCCATCAAAATGCCTGTGTATGATTCTCATGATGCCAATATTGGGTACAGACCCTATCAGGACCTGATTGATAAAGCGGTTGAAGGTGGCGCGTTGGTGTTTTGGTCGATGACGGAAGCTAGAGATTTCAGTCAACACTCGTTTGGGCCCCTAGGAACGGTCACGATTAAGACCGAGCCTCATCCTGAGGCACTAGTGCTGACGCGGAACTACACGGGATTCGGCGGACTGTACCAAGACGTCAGACGGGTCGTGACTCCAGGGGGGGTGTGGGACCAACTGCTTCACTCAAAGATGACCACCGCTCAAGCCGCATGCCCGACAATGATCGGAGAAGTGGCATTCCATGGAACATCGGATGCGGGGAAAGATCTCGATCAAGTGTATACCGTCATCCAAGCTGTCGATCGAACGAGAGCGAGTGTCATGGACGGGATCCGGACCGGCCGAGCCTATGCCGTAGCGAGAGGCGACCAGAATGCCTTGCTCCAACTCGATGCGTTTCAGGTGTCGAACAAAGAGGAGTCGGCAACGATTGGCGAGACTCTTCAGGGAAGCGCGATCGGCAACATCCTCGTGCATGTCCGACTTTCAACCGTTGATGGACAATCTCACCCGACAAAGCTCCGTGTCATTCGATCGGGTCAGGTCATCAGGCAAATCGAAGGCCATACTCCCATGCAGCTTGACCTCATCGATCATGAAGCACAATCTGGAGAGTGGCTGAATTATCGCGTGGAGGCGACCGGCACGAGCGGGGAATTGTTGACCAACCCGATTTATGTCGACCTGCGCGCCGGCACACCTGTGAGCACGACTCAAGGAGCACGCCGTAATTCAGGAAACGCGATCAAAACGTAACGCTAGCTCGGAGCCATCATGCGCGTAACCATTCATCAACCGCAATTCATGCCCTGGCTAGGGTATCTCGACAAGATCGATCAATCCGATCTCTTTCTTCTATTGGATACCGTGCAATTCAAGAAGCACGAATGGCAAAATCGCAATCGTATTCGTAGCTCTCACGGATGGCAATGGCTCACTGTTCCTGTTCTCCATCAGTTCGGTCAGCGCATCGATCATGTTCTGATTAATCCCACCACCGCATGGAAAGCTCAACATCTCCGTGCCCTAGAAATGCATTACGCTCGAGCTCCTTATCGTGACCACTATCTGCCTCAATTACGCGAGCTCTACTCCACAGCGTGGGTCAATCTTTGCGACCTCAACAAGGCCACGGTGCAATGGCTGCTTAAGGCATATGGGATCAACACACCCGTTGGTAGTGCATCCGAATATCTCGCTCGTGATGAACCAACGGATCGGTTGATTGATCTTTGTCGGGCAGTCGGCGCCACACAGTATCTCGCAGGACCTGGTGCAGAGCACTACATGGATCGAATGCGTTTTGAGGCCGCCGAAATACGATTAGAGATACAAGCGTTCCATCACCCAATCTATCTCCAGATCTATGAGCCGTTCGAGCCGAATCTCTCCGCGCTTGATCTCTTATTGATGCAAGGGCCCGAGGCGCTCACGACGCTGCGCCATGCGCGAACAGTCAAAGCCTGTGTAACAACTGTTTAGGAGGATCATGCACGATGGCCATCAACACCAAGGAACCGATGCGTATTCTCGCCTTAGGAGCCCATCCTGACGATATCGAAGTGGGATGCGGAGGGACGTTGATCAAATACGCAGAGAATGGCCATCGCATTTTTCTCATGGTGATGACTCAAGGTGGCGCGGGTGGGAATACAGCGGTTCGAAAGCAGGAGCAAGAGCGGTCAGCCAAATTGCTCCAGGCTGAGGAAGTGTTTTGGGGCGGGTATCAAGATACCGAGGTTCCACTCGGGCGCGATTTGATCCAGACGGTGGAGGAAATTGTTCGCAAAATTGAGCCCCATTTCATCTTTGTTCATTATCATGATGATACCCATCAAGATCACCGGCATCTGGCCATGAGCACCATTACCGCCACGCGATACACCAAAAATGTGCTGTTTTACGAAGGCCCGACGACCCAAAATTTTGCTCCGACGGTGTTCGTGGATATCCAACAAGCGTTGGATCGAAAGATTCAATCGTTGGAAGCGCACGCATCCCAAATCAGAAAGACCAATATCGAGGGACTCAGCATTGCCGATCTGGTGCGGTCCTCGGCGCATTTTCGAGGGATCCAAGGCCGAGTGAGAACAGCCGAAGGCTTTCTCCCTCTGCGATTGTTTATCAACATCGGAATATAGTCGCCAGGGCAACGATGATTCCACATTCACGACCTGCTATCGAGACAGCCGACATTCGCGCGGTAACGGAGGTGCTGCACTCGCGCCGGATTGCTCAGGGAGGGGTCGTGGAACAGTTTGAGCATGGTATGGCAGCCTATTTCGGGTTGCCAGGAGGCGTCGCAGTTACGTCCGGAACAGCCGCGCTGGAAGTCGCCCTCCGGGCGTTGGACATAGGATCCGGCGATGAGGTGCTCTTGCCTAGCTATGTGTGCGCCGCACCCTTGTTGGCCATTCAGCGTGTCGGGGCCATACCTCGGCTAGTCGACATCGATCTCAGCAGTTTCAATATCGATCCATCGGCAGCGCGCCAAGCCCTCACACCAAAGGCCAAAGCCATCATCGTGCCACATCTGTTCGGTCTTTCCGCCGATCTCACCGAACTTGAAGCATTGGGCGTGCCCATCATCGAAGACTGCGCGCAAACGTTGGGCGCAACGGAGCAGGGCAGACGCGCAGGATCCATCGGCATACTGACGGTCTGCTCATTCTATGCCACCAAACTGCTCTGCGCCGGCGAGGGCGGCATGGTGCTGTCGAGAGATGAAAGCTTGCTGGAACGAGTGCGTCGATTGAGAGAGTATGACGAAACCCCATCCCTCTATCCTGGATCGACAAACTTGAAAATGACTGACCTCCACGCTGCCATTGGTTTGGCGCAACTGGAACGGCTTGACTCGTTCCTTGAACGCCGGAGGTGGCTGGCTGAAGAGTACCGAGCGGCACTGAGCGGCGTCGGCCTGGTGGTGCCAAACGTGCCAACCGGGCACACGCACACCTACTATCGATTTGTCGTACGCCTCCCAGATCTTGCGTCCACAGCGGACGGACTTCACGATATTATCGGGCGTTTTGAGGTGCGAGGGATCCAATGCCGAAAGCCGGTATTTCGCTCGCTCCATCGCTATCTCGAGTTGGACGGGTTCCCTTTTGCCGAGGAAGCAGAACGGACGGCACTCTCCATTCCACTGTTCCCGGCACTGACGGATGAGGATACGGCTCAAATTCTCCAGGCCTTGCGTTCGGAGTGGTCATGAAGGTCGTTGAACCAGAACTGACGATTCCTTTCTCAGCGACCACGTGGCGCTGGATTACGCCGGTGGTGTCCGGTGCAGCGCTTGGAGCTATCGCGCTGGCGATCCCTCCGGTTCAAGAAATCTTTCAGCTCGAAGGGCTGCGATGGCTGCATGTCTTCCTCTTTGCGTTTCTTGGTACAGGAGCCGTCACACCCTTGATGGTCAGGATCGGCCATCAGTGGAACCTTGTCGATGTTCCGGCTGATCGCAAGATCCACGTCCTCCCGACTCCACGGATCGGCGGTGTTGCGTTATATGCGGGCTTCGTTGGGTCGCTCTTGCTCAACTCCATCGTCCCCGACTGGATGATCGCTATTCTGGTGGCCGGTTCTCTTCTGCTCGTTATCGGAGTACTTGACGACATTCGAGAATTGCCAGCCTCTGGAAAGCTGATCGGACAATTGCTGGCCGCCGGCATCGTGATCGCCTCGGGGAAAGTCCTCACGCTCTTTCCAGCAGAACCGCTCGGGGAACTCGCCAACATGCTGCTCACACTGTTCTGGATCGTCGGAATCACGAATGCATTCAATTTCTTTGACGGGATGGATGGATTGGCCACTGGCCTGGCCATTCTGCTCGCCGGATTTCTGGGTGTGGTCGCTTTCGAAACCAATCAGGCAGAACTGGGATGGCTTGCCATTGCCATGATTGGCGCCGGTCTCGGATTTCTGCCGTACAATTTTCGAGGGAGAAAACCTGCCGTGATTTTTTTGGGTGATGGCGGCTCGACCTTCATTGGATTCACACTGGCATGCCTGGCTATTAAAGGCAATTGGGCGGATTCCAGCCCCATCGTGTCCTTCAGCAATCCCTTGCTGATCTTCGGCGTACTCATCTATGACATGATTCACATCACCGTGGAGCGCGTGGCCACGGGGAAAGTCAGATCCGTGAAGGAATGGCTGGATTACGTCGGCAAGGACCATCTACACCACCGATTGGAACGAGCGCTTGGATCGCGTCAGGCCAGTGTCGCCATGATTTTTCTCTTCACAATTTGCCTTGGACTATCTGCGCTGGCACTCCGTCATGCCAGCACCACTGAAGCCGTGCTCCTCCTCATTCAGGCAGGGTTAATCGCTGCGATGCTCACGATCTTGGAAATCAGCGGTCGCCGCCGATAAAGGCTTGCACTCCTGCGCAATTCCCGCTAGAAGATCTCCCTATGGTTCCCACGGTCGAATGGAAAAATGGCGCCGTCCGTTTGCTTGATCAAAGCCGACTTCCCGGATCGGTTGAATTTCTTGATTGCCAGGATTACCAGACCGTTGCGGAGGCGATTCGTACCTTGAAAGTTCGAGGAGCTCCAGCGATTGGAGTCACGGCAGCCATGGGCGTTGCGTTAGGGGCACAAGCGGTGAGTGCAACTGAGTATTCCTCGTTTGCTCAGGCCGTGCTCACAATCTGCGATGAGCTGGCGGCGACGAGACCAACCGCCGTCAATCTCTTCTGGGCTATTGAACGGATGAAACAAACGCTGCAATCATTGGATACTCATCCAATATCAGTAATACAGCAAGCGCTCATAAAAGAATCTCAAGCGATACTTGAAGAAGATATCGTGCTTTGTAAGACCATGGGACGCCATGGTGCAGAACTTATTCGCGATGGGCAGACCGTGCTGACACACTGCAACGCCGGGTCGCTTGCCACGGCCGGTTATGGAACCGCACTTGGAGTCATCCGTGCTGCATGTGAGCAAGGCAAGAAAATCAATGTGATCGCTGACGAAACTCGTCCTATACTTCAGGGGGCACGGCTCACCGCATGGGAGCTGATGCAAGATCAGATTCCAGTGACGTTGATCACCGACAACATGGCCGGCTCGCTCATGAGACAAGGGAGGATACATCTCTGTATCGTCGGCGCAGATCGCATTGCCGCGAATGGGGATGTCGCCAACAAGATCGGCACCTATTCCGTGGCAGTCTTGGCCAAAGCCCACAATATTCCCTTCTATGTAGCAGCTCCTTATTCCACCATTGATCTCAACACGAAATCCGGAGACGAGATTCCGATCGAGCAGCGAAATCATCTCGAAGTGACCACCATTCATGGCAGCCATCCAGTCGCTCCGAAAGACGTCGAGGTCTACAATCCTGCCTTCGACGTGACGCCTGCCGAACTGATTACCGGTATTATCACCGAGCGCGGCGTCTTCAAACCAGATGAGCTCGCGTCGCAGTTTGGATTGAAGTAGCACCTACCTCACAATACAGATGTATAGGGCGGTCACTTGGCCTAGGGCAAGGTTACGTTTGTGCGGACAACAGCCAGCCGAGCCTGACAACACGGCTATCCCTTCCCGCACGCCGCCTCCCATAAGCCTTGATTGAGCGTTCCCGGCTCAGATGCCACCCAATGGCCTTCACTGGCCGGAACGCCGCCGCCGATCACCTCACCAGTCCCCATATGATGGTCGTAGTCCGTAGCTGCTAGGGTTCGAACTTTCTTTTCCGCGCAATCAAACTGTTTGGTCATTTTGGTGGAGTAAAAGCGAGTAGGAGTTCGTCCGCCCTGCATGGCTTTCCAGTCGATCACAGCTGAGAGCACGACCAGATTGCCTTCTCTACGGATAGTACTAGGATCGATGTATGCGGTTTGTAACGGGTGCGACTGAAATCGAGCGTCAATGGCCACCCATTCAGCCCATGCGACCCCATACAACATGCCCAGCGATGCCACCAATAGGCACAGACCTGTCTTGTTTCCTGGCATGGTGAGACCTCCTTGTAGAGATCATCTTATCAACCGTCTTTGAATTTAGGAACGGGTCCTCCTTGATGACTCCGGAGGACCCAAGAAGTACACGGTATTGGGGCGAGTTAGCACTTATTGATTCGTGGTCTCGGCTGCACTTTGGAGCGCAGTTGGTCGAGTCGGTCCGTGACGAAGCTGAATCGCGTCTTCGGCGGATAGGGAAAGCGATAGGCGATCGGTTCCTCTTGCGGCGGTAAATGATGCATATCGCGGTAGACATTGACCGGCGCGGAATCCGCCGCCAGATGGAACATGGATCGATTGACCTCGGTTGTCAATAGTGGACGCCATGAATGACAGTCTCACGCCGCCGACAGTTGACGGGCCCATTGCTGGGCAAATACCGCAGGTAAGCAATTCCCGAGCCGAGAATCTCGCCGCTGACGGTTGTAGAACAGCTCGATGTGTAGGTAGATCCCTCTCTTTCTAAAAAGGTTTATCGACGTCGCGACCAACAAACTGAGAAAACGACAGTGGGGTGTAGAGGACAATGCCCTCTCGCCCCTGGACAGAGAGATACGGTCCAATAAACGGTTCAAAGTTCGTCGGAGAGGCAGGATCGTATGGATTGCCTGAAAACCACACTTCCCCTTCAAGACTGGGTGGGGCGACAGGAGATTCGGTTGTGGAACAATCGGTTGCCGTGGCTGAACCGGGTTCGACGAGGTGTGGGCAGTCGGATGACGCGGCGTGTGTGGTGAATGGAAGAAGCCCGAGGATGCCGGCGAGGAAAAATCTCATCGTGCACCATCTATGCGCCGAAGAAGACTAGCCCGTTCGCGAGAAGAGATCAAGAGTCTTGAAAACGACGAGGGGAAGGAGGTTGGCTTGCCGGACACTTCGCTTCAGCTGCGAATGGGATGAGTGGGGTAGATGAGACTGGCAATTTGAACGATGCGCCTTTAGCCCACCTCATGCAGCTTGATCAGATTGGTCCCGCCTGGTTGTCCCACGCGAGTGCCTGACAGAATCACAATTTTCCCCCCGGCCTTGATCAGCCCCTCGGATTTTACGCGCCGTTCCGCCTCCTCCACGCGCGCATCGGTCTGTTCGATCTGCGGCGTGGTGTAGGGAGATACGCCCCAATAGAGCGCCATCTGTTGCCTGACCGGCTCAAACGGAGTGAGTGCGATAATAGGGGCGGATGGACGTTGTTTGGAAATCAATCGCGCGGTGGACCCACGTTCGCTGAATGTCACGATGGCGCTCGCAGCGATCGATTTTGCTGCGGAGGCTGCCGCGGTACAGATCGCTTCCGGGAAAGACAGGTTGTCCATATCGGTGTGGCGTTTGAGGATGACACCGGGTTCGACGTCGTCCTCGGCCGCCCGGATGATACGATCCATCACCCGGACCGTTTCAACTGGATAGGAGCCGACGGCGGTTTCAGCCGACAGCATCACGGCGTCCGTGCCGTCGAAGACAGCATTGGCAACATCCGATGCTTCCGCTCTGGTCGGGCGCGTCGCCTGTGTCATGGACTCCAGCATTTGGGTGGCCGTGATGACCAGACGCCGACGACGATTCGCTTCAACGATGATTCGCTTCTGCAACACCGGCACGGCTTCCGGCCCCATCTCCACACCCAAATCACCGCGAGCGATCATGACGCCATCCGCACAGTTCAGGATCTCGAGTAAAGACTGGACGGCCTCGGCTCGTTCGATCTTGGCAATGATCGGTAGGTTGCTCCCATGCTCCGCCAACAGAGTCCGAACCGCATCAACATCCTGTGACCCTCTTACGAAGGAAAGCGCCACATAATCGACACCGTGCTCGACGCCGAATTGAATGTCGATTCGATCTTTGTCGGTCAACGTTGGGGCGCTGACGGCGGTGCCGGGCAAATTGATGCCTTTGTGCGAAGTAATCTTCCCGCCGATGATGACGGTGCAGTCGATCCGATCGTCCATGACGCGATCGACAATGAGCTCAATCAGTCCATCATTGATGAGTACTCGTGCTCCTGGGCGAAGATCGCGGGTGAGTGCAGGATAGGTGACTGGGATCTCACGCCCAGAGGGGGGAGGGGAGACTTGCCCTTCAGATTCCTCCGACATCCGCAGCCGCACTACTTGGCCGGCGTTTACTTGCACCCCATCCTTCGGCAACAGGCCCACTCGAATGCGAGGACCTTGCAGGTCTTGAATAATCGCCACCGCTGACCCATGCCGGTCAGCCGCCTCTCGGATGGCGGTGATCGCCTCAGCATGCGATGCATGCGTACCGTGAGAAAAATTCAGCCGAGCGGCATTCATACCGCTCTCAATCAATCGACTGAGGATGGCCGGCGCACTACTCGCAGGACCGATCGTGCAGACAATCTTGGCTTTTCGCATGCTCGTGTGCAATCACCACCACAAGGCTATTTAGAAACGAGAATAGCATAGATCGATTCTTTTGATAGCATATGTGAGACCGAGTTCTATTTCATGTCCACAAGACCTCTCAGATTCCTGCATTTTGCTTTCCTTTTCTCTCTCGACCGGTAGAATGACTTCATCATAATCTCTATTGATAGCGATCTTGATGATCGACGCCTCTCTTCTCTAACGAAAAGGCGCACACAATGGCGATCCTCATTTCCGTGGCATCCGGCAAAGGTGGGGTGGGCAAAAGCGTGGTCTCAGCCAACCTGGCGTTGGCACTGGCCAAGACCGGTCGACAGGTCTTGCTGGCCGACCTCGACGTGGGCGGAGCCGATGCTCATATTATGTTTGGGGAACTCAATCCGTCAGTGACCCTGACGGATTTTCTGAATAAACGGGTCAGCCGGTTAGAGGACATAGCCGTCCCCATCACATTTCATCCGAATCTTCGTCTCATTGCCGGAACCGGCGAGACCTTGGCGACCGCCAATATGGCCTATGCCCGTAAGAAGCGGTTGATGAAACATTTTCAGGAACTCGAGGCCGATGTGGTGGTGCTCGATATCGGAGCAGGGACCAGCTACCACGCCCTCGACTTTTTTCTGATGGCCGACATTCATCTGGCTGTAGCCACTCCAGAACCGACTGCGATACTGGACCTCTACCGATTCATTAAGTTAGCCGCGATTCGCCGTGTATTGAGCTGTTTTCTCTCGCGGAGCCCTATGTCGGAGGTGCTCTCCAACAAAGATTTCGCGAGCGTAGAAGAAGTCATGGACGTCGCCGGCGCAACCGACGCAGAGGGACGTGCCACGGCGGCAGCCGCGTTGCAATCGTTTCGGCCCGGCCTGATCATCAATCGGGCATCCGGCAGTTCTCAGGTCAACGTCTTGTACCTCCGCAAGATCCTCCACCAATACGTCGGTGGCGATCTGACCCTGCTGGGCGAAATCCCCGACGACCCAGCGGTGAGCCAAGCTGTCCGAAAATTCATGCCCGTCATCGAAGCCGATCCCGAGTCGTCGGCTGCAAAAAGTCTGATGACCGTCTCCGGGGCTGTTGCGCAACTGGTTGAGGCACACGACAGAATACGTGTGGAACATGCGGAGCAATCGCAAGAGAAGCAGACAGGAACACTCTCGCCTGAGCCAGAAGTGACGCTCCCTCTTCTTACTCCTACTCGTGCGAGAACCGATGCGCCGCCCTCACCGCATGCATCGATAACCAAGAGTGGAACGGATATCGTTCAAAACATCAGCAGGGCTGTTGGCTAAATCGAGCTGTCTCGTAGAATCTGGCATGAGGTTGAGGACAGCATAGCGGATCAAAACCCAAGTTCTTTTTCCAGGTCGGCTTTTTTCTTATCGAACTGCTTTTGCTCGGCCTCACTTTTCTGGCTGAACATGCCTTTCATACTTTCGCCGGCTTTTTCCATGGCCCGCTGCGACGCCTCGCTCTGCTTTTTAATCTGAGCTGCCATATCCTTGGCCTTCGGCGAGCCGGAGAATTCGTAGTACATCATCGCCTGTCCCTGCGTGAACGTCGGATCGGGGCGCTTCATGATGGTGTCGCCTCGTAATTCCGCGCGATCCTTCGCCGGCTTGTCTCCTCCTGGTACATACTTCATCCACAGAGCGGCGCTCCTGAGCTTCTCGAGCGACTGTGCCGAGGCTTTCCCCAGTTCACCGATATTGCCGGTTAAACCCTGCGCGTCTTTTTCCTCTGCCTTCATCAATCGGTCAGCATTGGCTGACGCCACCTTTCGTAACGCTTGCTGGAACGCGGGTGGGGAAGCATAGGAGGCTCTCGAGCCGGTATTGGGATCGACCGGACCGGACCGGTTGTTATCGATGTTCCAGGCCGCCTCAAAAAGTCGGAGATCGTCAGGCTTCGCCTGAACCGCCTTCAGGAGCACCCGATTGGCTTCGTGCTGGTCGCCGATGGTTTCAAAATAGCGAAACGCCGAGGTGTGCCCATCGGCCCGCACCGGTTCACCGGAATACAGCAGCCCTTTGACCTCGGCAGCTTTAGCCAAATCCCGCCCGAGCTTCGGCATGTTGGTCTTGGCCCTCGTGACCGCGTGCTTATCATACCGATCCATACACTCGTCAAAGCCGATTTGCATATAGGCGACAAAGAGGGCGCCCGGCTGACCCGATTGTTCAGCTTTTTGCAGCGCAGCTGATCGAGCCAACGCCGCTTTCTTTTCCTCATCACCCAAACAGGGATCATCCGCATGGACCACCGGAGCGGTGAGGACGACTCCGATCAGGGCATATCCGGTTAATTTGATCAGGTGCATGGGTGATGACCTCCGCTTACTTACCGAATAGACCTTTCATCATCTTATTCACGTCGACGGGAAGATCACGATCGCCGCTCTTTCCACTGTCTTGGGTTTCACCGGCCTGTTTTCTGCCCGCCCGGCGCTGCTCGGCGTTCTTCCGGAGTTCCTCCAGATTGGGCATACCAGCCCCTCCCATCAGAGCACCCATGTCGTTCTTAGTGTAGCCGTCCGGAATCTCGAACAGGGCGGGGTTCTGTTTTTCAATCTTCAAATTGGTCAGCTCACTAGTCATGCGCATCTTCTTATCACCTTCTTTGGACAGCATGTCCATCTTGACGGTGATGCCTTCTTTGGTGGTCCAGAAGAAGCCGCCGAATTTTCCCGAGCCATCTTTCTTGACGGCGACGACCTTGGACTTGGTGGTCTTCACGCCGTTGATCGTCTCCTGACCAACCTCCGCCTGCTCGACCAGATCGAATGTATCCATACCGGACTGGCTCGATGCATCCATCGGCATTTCCATATACATATTGCCCATCAGCTGCCACACGACCTTCTTGTCCTTCCGAATGATGGACGTCATGCCGTCCGCTCCACCCATCTCCATCCGATCCTTGTTGGCCGTATGATAGATGCGGGACTTCATCGTCATGCCGCCTTCTGTTTCCATGGTGCTATCGGCCGAGTAATCGACCTGTACTTCCGGTAGGGATGTCGCACTCACCGTGAGCGGGGCGAGCATGACGCAACTCCACATCGTGGCATGACGCAAGAATTTCATGGACAGATCCTCCTGGAAAGGGATGTTGTGGGGGAAAGAGGATAGCGAGATTTGGTAGGGAGAGTCAATAAGCAGAACTCTGGAGGATAGTGCTCATGGAATCTCCAGACCGATCGGAAAAGTCGCGGCATACCCGTCGTGCGTGGCCGTCGGGTCCAACATTAACGCATCGCCGCCCTGCCGAAAAATGAAGTCTTGCCGATTTCTCATTCTCCGTGAGCCGTTCGACGAGTAGGGGAGACTCCCCTGGACACGATCGGTCAGTTCATCGGGAAAATATACTTGCGATGTAAACTCAACACTCCGGCGAGCCCTCGGTGTCGTACGAATCTTAAAGTGGATATGCACGGTACGAATGGGATACCAGCCCGGATAGATCGTCATGAACCGGGCCTCGCCCCGGGCATCCGTCATCTGATGGCCTCGCAAGAACTTCTGGCCGAGCGTGTTGAACCCAACATCTTCGACATCTGAATACACTCCGCTCGCATCGCAGTGCCAGACATCCACCTGGGCATCGGGCAGGGGATGGCACTCGCCGGCGCGGAAGCGAGACACTTGAAAGGTGAGAGCCAAGGGCGTCCCAGGCACGCTCCGCCCACTGGTCGGGTCTGTACGAATATCGGATCGGTGCAATCGTTCATCGACGAAGTAGGGGCCCTCGGTTTGCTCAGGACGGACGACGCAGAGGGAGCGAGGTGAACCGGAAAGAGTTTGAGCAACTGTCTGACCTTCGCCGAGCAGATAACCAGCACCCGTAGCACCCAATAACACCAATGCTTCACGGCGAGAGAAGAGGAGCCCAGCCTGTTCATCATACTCCTTCATCCCATCTGTCCTCACCCAATTAAGAGACCGGGTTCTACCTTCTCCTCAAATCCGGTGGAACGCTTCGCGGAGGTGGCGGAGGAGGCGAAAAGGATCCTGAACCCGATGAAAAACCACGAGAAGGCCCATAGAATCCACGTCCGCCGTAGTAGCCACCGTAGCCGCCATATCCACCATAGCCACCAAATGGCCCCCAAAAGCTGCTGTACCCGCCTGGATAGAACCCACTATATCCATAGGGTGGATAGTAGGCCCCATAGTATGGACTTCGATCCCTTCGTCTGTTCGCAGCGATGCTGTTCCAATCGATGATATGTTTCACTTCAAGCAGCGGGTAGGTGTACTCGCTTTCGTCCAGCTGTCTCGTCGTCTCACCCGTCACGGTTCCGATCACGGTGATGGGCGTTCCTTCCGGCAAGCTGGCTGGGTCGAGAAATACTTGCCGTACAGCCAGGAATCGTCCTTCTGACTGAAGACGCTCCTCTGTCAAGAGGCCGTCTTTTGCAGTCGGCAGTTGCAAGATTTCCAATTCAGTTCCCGCTCCCGTTCGTTTGGCCCGAATCACGTTGCCGCCGATCATGACGGTTCGCCCGATGTACTCACTGGGAGCTTGTTTGAGCGCCGCAAAACTGACGGTCGTATCGATTTCTTTTTCCAGTCCAAGAGGCACACCGAGGAGCTCCGTATCACGCTGGACTTGATGGATCGACTCTGCGCAGGCTGAACACATGAGCACTGCCCCGACCAGGGGAGCGAGCACCGCCAAACGAACCATGGTTAGTCTCCTCTCC
The DNA here is from genome assembly GCA_902500745.1 of uncultured Nitrospira sp. GTDB lineage: Bacteria > Nitrospirota > Nitrospiria > Nitrospirales > Nitrospiraceae > Nitrospira_D. The sequence continues at coordinate 15,426 of CABVRS010000023.1, read as the reverse complement.
TAGAAATGATAGGACAGCCCACCAAGGATATGCTGTGCCCGGTAATTGCCACTAACACCACCTAAGTCACCGAAGGCTTGATCGAACTTGAACGTCGCGCCAGTGTACTTATACTCCCCAAATATCGCGATTTTTGGTGTGACGAATGCGCGTAGACCGGCTAGGACATTCCACGCCGCAGCCACGTCACTGTCGCTTCGTACGGTGGCGGTGTCTCCGATATGGGCGATTCCTGCGCCGATGCCGACCCCCACGTAGGGTTGTAAGGTACGGCCAGGATACCGTGCAATAAAGTTGGCCCCAACAGTCGTTACTCGGAAATGAACGCCGGAAGCGGGATCAAAGGCAGGAGTACTTGGGTCATCATCAAAGCTTTTTCTATGAGGTGTTGTGTGAAATACCTCGCCTTCAATTCCGTACCAACTATGGCCTGGGAAATATCCAATCTTGGCACCATAGGTGATTGAGTTTTGAAGGTCCCAATCCTCGAGAGGGCCAGAAAACCCAGCGAGCGGGCCTGTTCCTGCCACGCTGTTGATACGATCCGCAAAGTTCACTCCCGCCGTTCCGGCAATATATGTTTCCGCAGATGCAGGAAGAGAACCGTTAAACGTGATGAAGACAAACCCTGCAAGGGCTACACCGGCGATCGACCAGTTTTGTTGTGGCATGCTCGTGACTCCTTCGAGACATCATACCAAAAGTTTCGGTGATGCATAGTCCCCCTCAGTACAACGGTCAGCGTAAGATTTGTGCACGTGCTCACCGACATTTGCCCTGACATTGGGGTTGACAGTGAGACCGACCATGGGACATATGGTAGATGCCTTAGGGGATTACAGTACGACCACGAAGGTTCGGCATCACGTCACGTCCACAAGGAGGAGCTGATTATGGGATTGATGGATCAATTAGGGCAAGCCGTCGGTGGAATGATGGGAGGCCAAAGCGGTCAGAATCCGCTGTTACAGGCCATCACGGGTCTCCTCGGAAAGGACAGTGGAATCGGCGGACTGGCCGGCCTCGTTCAGGCATTCCAGAAGAATGGGCTCGGTGACATCGTCAATTCATGGGTGAGCACCGGGCAAAACCTGCCTGCAACGCCAAGCCAAATTGAACAAGGTCTCGGGAGTGATCTGTTAAAACAACTCGCCGGCAAAGCAGGACTTTCCTCTGGCGCAGCGAGCTCACAACTCGCCGGCCTCCTACCGGATCTTATCGACAAGCTGACACCAAACGGAAAAGTCGAAGCGGGAGGGCTTGATCAGCTCATGAAATTAGTTCAAGGGAAGATGGGTGCTTGAAGAAGAGCGTACGACGTACGCTTGACCCTTCGCCCAAACACCCCAATATGCACACACGTGACCGGCTCGTTGTCTGGATGGCCATCGGGCTGGTCACATTCTCGGCTGTGTGGGCACTCCGCGAGCCTCCGACCTCCACACTACCACCCAGCGGCTCAGCAGCTCCCACGCTCACACCAGAAACGATTCCGTTGGTCACGGGCGATGAACCCATCGGCGATATTGTTACTCGAGCTGGTTGTGCAGTCTGCCATATCGTTCCTGGAATTCCTGGCGCTGACGGTCGAGTGGGGCCTCCCTTAGTACTCGGCACGACCGGCATGGCGCGACTCAACGATCCCTCCTATCACGGCAGTGCCAAGACCCTGCACGATTACATTGTCGAGTCCGTACTTGAGCCTCAACGATTCATCGTCCCTGGATACCCAGAGCACACGATGCCAAGTTGGTATGGATCGAAACTGAGTGCGCTGGCACTTGAAAAGATCGCGATGTATCTAGAACGTCAAACCGAGGCTGATTTGCCTCCTTGATAATGCGGCGGTCGAGGGTTATCGCTTGCGTATCGGTGTGACGTTACCGGAACCAGCACTCTGAATCTTAAATGCGTCCGTCTCTTGCGCTCCCATCTGCTTATCGAGCAACGCGTTGACGGCGTCGTCGCCTTTGAGCCCTTCGAGTTTGATTTTAAGACGAAGGTTGTTCGCGCTGTCTGCATTGATGAGTGCCTGTTCCAGCGTAATCTTGTTGGCCTTATACAGTTGAAACAACACATGATCGAAGGTTTGACACCCTTCGTCCACGCCCTGTTCCATGGCTTCTTTCAGAACATCGACTTCGGCTTTTTTGATGAGGTCCTTGACGCGTGGTGTATCCAACATGATTTCCAGCGCGGGCACCCGCCGGCCGTCGACCGATGGGATCAACCGCTGAGAGATGATAGCTCGCAGATTCAATGAAAGTTGTAAATAGATCTGGGCATGGCGCTCGACCGGGAAAAAGTTCATGATTCGTTCGATAGCTTGGTTGGCATTATTCGAGTGGAGCGTCCCGATGCAGAGGTGACCGGTTTCAGCGAATGTGATCGCAGCTTCCATCGTTTCCGTATCCCGCACCTCACCGATCAGAATGACATCCGGTGCTTGTCGGAGCGTGTTCTTGAGGGCATTTTGGAAGGTCAAGGTGTCGAACCCGACTTCGCGTTGCGTGATAATCGACTTCTTGTGTTGATGGACGAACTCGATCGGATCTTCGACCGTAATAATATGCCCCTGATGGATTGTGTTGCGATGGTCGATCATAGCCGCCAGCGAGGTCGACTTACCGGAGCCGGTGGCGCCCACCACAAGCACGAGGCCGCGCTTGGTCATCGCAATATCTTTGATGATCGGAGGGAGTTGCAACTGCTCGACAGTCTGAATCTCCGCTTTGATATGGCGGAAGACGAGTCCGACATTGCCTTTTTGCCGAAAGATGTTGACGCGGAAGCGCCCCAACTCCTTGTAGTAGAGCGCCAGATTCATCTCCATCTTCTCTTCGAACTCGCTGCGCTGCTGACCTCGCATGAGCGCCAGCGCCAGTGCCTCAAGTTGTTCATTGGTAAACGGCGGAGCATCGGTTTGCTGTGTGACGCCATGGATTCGGTAAATCGGTGAGGCATCGACGGTTAGATACAAGTCCGACGATTCTCGATCGACCATGACTTTTAAGAGGCTGCGGACATCCATGCTCATACTCCGTCTGTGTGCCGGCTGCTACGCGGCGCCGGCAACCGGCGTCCCGAACAGGTTGGGGTTCATGCTGCGCGATTGCGCTTCAGCTTTATGCACGACGCCACGTGTCGCCAGATCGAGTAACGCCATATCCATGGTTTGCATGCCGTCTTTTTGGCTGGCTTGCATGATGCCTGGAATTTGATGGAGTTTCGCCTCGCGAATAAGGTTTCGCACGGCGGTCGTCGCGACCATGATTTCCAATGCCGCCACACGTCCACCGGTCTTTTTCTTCAACAATGTTTGGGTCAGCACGGCTTCCAACGCTTCTGAAAGCTGGGTGCGGATTTGCGCCTGCTGCGCCGGCGGAAAGGCATCGATAATACGATCGATGGTCTTGGGAGCGCTCGACGTATGGAGCGTACCGAAGACTAAGTGTCCGGTTTCCGCCGCAGTCAAAGCCAGCTGAATCGTATCAAGATCCCGCATTTCACCGACGAGCACAATGTCGGGATCTTCGCGAAGCGCCGACTTCAGGGCGTTGGCGAACGACAGCGTGTGGACACCGAGCTCCCGTTGATTGACCAAACATTTTTTGGATCTATGGACGAACTCGATCGGATCCTCGATGGTGATGATATGGCCTTCAAACGTGCTATTCAGGTAATCCACCATGGCGGCAAGCGTCGTGGATTTTCCGGAGCCAGTCGGCCCCGTCACAAGAATCAATCCCTTTTCCTTATCGCAGAGTTGTCGCAGAATCGGCGGCATGCCCAGCTTTTCGAGCGGGAGGATGGTGGTCGGAATGTTCCGAAACACCGCTCCAAGACCACGCTGCTGAACAAACACATTGACTCGGAAACGCGCGATGTCTCCGAGCTCGAAGGAAAAGTCACACTCTCGTTTTTCCTCAAAGTTCTTTCGTTGGGAATCATTCATCATGTCGTAGATGAGCGCATGCGTTTCATCGGGAGTGAGGGGAGGGTGGTCGAGTTTTTTCAGATCCCCTTGAATACGAATCATCGGGGGTTCACCGGCACTGATGTGACAATCGGAGGCCCCTTCCTTCACCGAAAACGTGAGCAGCTTGGAAATATCCATCGCCCGTAATCCTCAATGCTATGGGTTGTGGGTGCGGGAAAAGTCTCTTGTGCATCATGCCATAGCGAACCTGGAAATCAAGCAAATAGGCGGAAGATGCGTGCCCAGGCGGTGAGGGGATCAGGCAAGACCTGTTTCGCGAATCACGAGACGCACCGCGTCGAGCGCCTGGTCGATCTGATCGGTCGAGTGCTCCGATGTGACGGTGAAGCGAATCCGACTAGTTCCATCCGGAACCGTCGGCGGGCGAATAGCTGTGGCATACACGCCATGAGCGAGCAAGCGTTCGGCGAATCGTGCGGTAGCGGCAGCCTCACCGATCAGAACCGGGAGTATGGGACTGCCAGTCGGCGTAAGACGAAAGCCAAGGTTCCGGAGCCCATCGAAGAAGTGTTGTCGATTCGACCAGAGCCGAGCCCGGCGTTCCGGTTCCTGATCGATAACGGTGAGTGCCGCCGACGAGGCGGCGGCGACGGCAGGTGGAAGTGCGGTGGCAAAAATGAACGGCCGGGTCACGTTGACCAGGTACTGCACGAAATCATGAGGTCCCACAAGGAACGCGCCATGGCTGCCGAGGGCCTTGCTCAGCGTGCCCATATGGAAGGGGATCCGGCGCTCCAAACCAAAATGTTCAACAGTCCCTCGGCCGGTCGCCCCCATGATACCGGTTCCATGTGCATCATCGACATACAGTGTCGCCCCGTATCGTTCAGCAAGCGAAACCAGGTCCGGCAACGGGGCCAGATCACCATCCATGCTGAACACCCCTTCGGTGATGATGAGTGTGGGACGATCCGGTGTCCGGCGTCGAAGTAACGACTCCACATGAGTGCAGTCACCATGGCGAAAGACTCGAAGATCTGCCCGGCTCAATCGGCAGGCATCGATCACGCTAGCATGGCACAATCGATCAGCTAAGATAAGACCACCACTCCCAATGAGAGTCGGAATAATTCCAAGGTTCGCTAGGTACCCGGCCCCAAACAGCAGGGCAGCGTCCGTTCCTTTAAACCTAGCAAGCGTCGTCTCCAGGTGCGTATGGGGAGGCAAGGTTCCACTGACCAAGCGTGACGCGCCGGATCCCACGCCATATCGTTCCGTCGCCGTCACCGCAGCGCGCACGACCTCAGGATGGTTCGAGAGGCCAAGGTAATCATTGGAGGACAGTAAGATGATCTCACGTCCTCCATATCGGATGCTTGCCCCGGTAGCCGATTCCAATGGTGTCAGGGTTCGAAGCAACGACCGGGCAGAGAGCTGCCGGAGTTTTTCTCGAAATCCGTTGATCCCAACCATATGCGATATTCCAGTCTGTTCCACTGATCCATCTGCCGAGTTCGGTCACATTGACAATGGAAATTCATCCCTAGTATAAAGCAACGGTTCGACAGCAGAAAGTCACTTATTAACCATTCAAACGATGTCATAGATCCTCATGTCGTACCGAATTAAAGTCCCTCCTCGAACGTTGCCGGTTGATGAAGCCCATCTTGTAGGTGGACTTGAACACTGGATACTCGGACTACAACGTTATCGTTGGTCCATCATCGTGGGATTCATGCTCGTGTTGTTCACGGCCGGAGGAATATGGGGCGTCTTTTGGTATGACGCACAAAATGCCGGCAAGGCCCAGGAACTCGAGCGGGAAGCCACGCTGCATCTGTCTACGCGACCGGGGAATGATCCGAAGAAATCAGAAGCCAACCTGAATCAAGCGATTGCGCTGTACAAGAGGGTGCTGGACGAGTATCCGAGAACGCCGACGGCTCCACTGGTACAATTTCATCTTGGCAATGCCTTCCTTCAATCGAACAACCTTGACTCAGCGATCGAATCGTATCAGCGTTTTATTTCGACGTACCGATCCAACGTTTCGCTCCTTGGTCTCGTCCACCAAAAACTCGGGTACACCTATTTATTGAAAGGGGACGTGGACCAAGCCGCCAAGACCTATTCGGCGATACTTGAGATCCCAGGGGCACTCAACCGTGATTATGCGATGTTTGAACTGGCACGGCTGGAAGAAAATCGGTCGAGGCCAGACGACGCACTGAAACACTATCAAGAGCTGATCAAGGCGTATCCGGATTCGCCCTTGACGAGCGAAGCTGCCGTGCGTGTGAAGGTTCTTGAGGCAAAGAAAACTTCGGAGCCCGCCGCTGCTACCGTAACTCCGAATCCCTCAGCTCCCGCCAAGCCATAGCGTGCTCTCTTCGGGCAGATGCGGGACGGACGAGAGCCGCCCTCATGTCCTCTTCATGATTGCCGTCTACTATCGGGCGATGTTAAGAAGGTCACCAGCTCGAATGAGGCTACTGGAAAGGTTGTTGCGGGCCTTCAGAGTCCGAATGGGAATACTAAATCGGCGGGAAATCTTCTCAAGGGTATCTCCCCCCTGAACTCGATACCAGCCAGGAGAGCCAGCCTTGCCCTGTCGAGCAGGCCGGGATTGCCGAGTTTGCCGGACCTGAGTCTGCTGGGGAGGGAACTTGTAGGTTGGAACACGTTCGATCAATTTTAAGATCTTGGCACTCGTCCCGACCGGAACCTTCAGATGATAGGCCGTATCGTCCGGAGGCGTCGCATCTCGCCGAAGTTCAGGATTCAGTAATCGAAGTTCGCTGTACGGAATACCCGTGACGTTGGAGATAGCCCGGAAGTGGAGGGGTCGTGTCACGACAACTTCCTCAAATACATGAGGAGCGACCGGAACTTGGTTGAATCCGTATTGGTTGGGGTTCCGCGCAATAATCGTGGCCGCCATGATGCGTGGGACATATTGCTTCGTCTCCCGCCGAATCAGTTTCGTTCTCGAAATCTCTGAAAATGATTCCGCCTGGGCCTTATTGAGTGCGCGCTGTACCTTGCCTTCCCCTGCATTATACGCTGCCATCGCCAAGGGCCACGTTCCAAAAAGGTCGTATAAGTCCCTCAAATAACGGGCTGCCGCAATCGTTGATTTAATGGGATCTCGCCGCTCATCCACATAATGATCGATGCGTAACCCATAGATCTTCCCAGTTCCTTTCATGAACTGCCATGGCCCAGTCGCTTTTGCTCGAGAGTAAGCGTAAGGATTGAAGCCACTTTCGACAAGGGACAGATGCACTAGGTCGCTTGGAAGGTCGAATTCGGCAAAGATGTCTTCGACCAAGGGGCGATAGCGATTGAGACGGAGAAGCCACTGTTCAAATCGGTCCCGAATCGACGTGTTAAAAAAACGAATATGGCCTTGGACTGTCTGATCAATGACGACTGGAATATTATAGACGGGACCTTGATTGTTCTCGTTTTCAGCACTCTGCACTGTCTCAATGGATTCTTCTTTGGAGGCTTCAGCCTGATCCTCTGTGGCAGGCGCATCAGTGGGCGAGGCCGTTAGATCCGGTTCAAGCTCGGGTTCCAAGGGGACCAGGTTCGGGTCCACATCTTCGCTCTCTTGCGAAGCGTCTGTTTCCTCAGTAGGAGTCGTGGCGGACGGGGGATCGGGAGGAAGAGCTTTCTGTGCCGCCGAAGCCATCTCTTCAGCCCAACTTCGGGCTTGAGGAAGAATGACCGTGCCACTCATCGCTAACACCACGACGATCTTGGCGCTTCTCCTCCACAGACGTTGTAGTCGGTTCCGCTTCATGGGCAACATCAGTGATGAGCCTATCGATCCTCTGCTCACTTGTCAAGGAATTGAGATAGGCAAATGTTACCACTCGCGCTTCCTCATGACCGACGTTGCACAGAACTGCATCGCGTCCATCGACGATATTCAGTTGGAGTGGGACGACGATGGATGAAAACAGGAAAAGCCCTGATCGCGTCGGCAGTTCTGGAGTTCCATTTCTTGACAGTCTCCCAGCGCAAATGGTAGCGTGCTGCCTCTTCTAACAGTTCATCCCACCAGATTGACATGGTTACTTTGTGAGGAGGATTGATCGATGCTGAAGCGCTATCTTTTGGCCCCCGGCCCCACGCCTGTGCCCCCCGAGGTGTTATTGGCGATGGCTCGCCCGATGATCCATCATCGCGCCCCTGAGTTCGACCCGATTTTTGCCGAGGTACGCGAGGGGCTCAAATGGCTGTATCAAACACGCAATGATGTCCTCATGTTGGCGGCTTCAGGGACAGGGGGAATGGAAGGCTCGGTGTCAAACTTCCTATCACCCGGCGACAAAGCCCTCTACATCAACGGAGGAAAATTTGGGGAGCGCTGGGGCAAGCTCTGCAAGACCTTTGGAGTACAGGCAACCGAGATCAAGGTCGAGTGGGGACATGCGGTCAACCCGCAACAAGTAGCCGATGCCCTCAAGAAAGATCCGTCGATCAAAGCCGTCTATGTACAAGCCAGTGAGACGTCGACCGGAGTGTCCCATGACGTGAAGGCCCTGGGAGAGATTCTCAAGGGCTATGAGAACACCATTTTGGTCGTCGACGCCATTACCGCCCTGGGGGTATTCGATATTAAGACGGATGCGTGGGGTCTCGACGTCGTGATCACCGGCTCCCAGAAAGCCTTGATGCTGCCGCCGGGCATGGCGTTCGTCAGCGTTAGCGACAAAGCCTGGGCGCTCGCCGATAAAGCCAAGAACGCGGCGTTCTATTTCAACTTCAAGAAAGAACGTGAAAGCCAGATCAAGAACCAAACCGCCTATACCCCAACCGTCTCGCTCATCATCGGTCTTCAGGAAGTGTTTCGAATCATGAAGGCGGAAGGACTCGACAAGATGTTTGCCCGGCAAGGTCGGTTGGCTCATGCCATGCGCGAAGGTGTGAAGGCCGCCGGAATGGCCTTATTTCCAAAAGAATCTCCCAGCGATGCTCTGACGGCCGTGTGTGCACCGGAAGGAATCGATGGGCAGGCGATCTATAAGAATCTTCGTGTACAGTACGGCATGACCGCAGCCGGCGGCCAGGACCACCTCAAGGGAAAGATCTTCCGGCTCTCTCACATGGGCTATGCAGACTCCTTTGATGTGATCACGGCCTTAGCCGCCACCGAGATGGTCTTAAAAGGACTCGGGCATCCGGTTAAACTGGGAAGCGGCGTCGGAAAAGCCCAAGAACTGTTATTGGCAAAATAACCACGGCGAGGATGACATGGCCGCAGCAGGCATGAAGATTTTGATCAGCGACAGTTTGTCGAAGCAAGGCGTGGAGGTGCTCGAGAAGGCAGGATTCACTGTGGTCGTGAAATCCAAAATGCCGAAAGATGAGCTCTTCACAGAGATCAAGGACGCCGACGGTTTGATCGTGCGATCCGGCACGAAGGTCACGGCGGAACTCATTGCTGCCGCCGACAAACTCAAAGTCGTCGGACGGGCTGGATCAGGCCTGGACAACGTCGAAACACCGGCGGCCACACGCCGAGGCATCGTCGTGATGAATACTCCAGGGGGCAATACGGTCACCACGGCTGAGCATACGATGTCGATGATCTGCGCCATGAGCCGACGCATTCCCCAAGCCACCGCCTCCGTGAAAGCGGGTAAATGGGAAAAAGACAAGTTCATGGGAGTTGAGCTCTACAACAAAGTGCTGGGCATCGTCGGCGCCGGCCAGATCGGGAGCCACCTCACCAAGATGGCCCAGGGCATCGGTATGAGTGTCGTCGCGTTCGATCCGTATCTGGCCCCTGAGCGAGCCGAGCGAATGGGCGTCACGATGGTGGATCTCGATGAACTCTTCCGCCGAGCCGACATTATTTCAGTTCATACTCCACTCACCCCAGAAACACGGGGGATCATCAATGCGCAGGCGATTGCCAAGATGAAACCCGGGGTCCTGATCGTGAATTGCGCCCGAGGCGGCATCATCAATGAAAACGACTTGTGTGAAGCCTTGAAAACCAAACGTGTGGCCGCTGCCGCCTTCGACGTCTTTGAAGAGGAACCCGTCAAACCGGACAATCCGCTGCTGGCATTGGATAACTTCATCTGTACGCCGCACATCGGCGCACAAACGACCGAAGCTCAAGAAAATGTCGCGATCGGGATCGCCGAACAGATTGTCGACTATTTTACAAAGGGTGTGGCGAAAGGTGCCGTCAATATTCCCTCGGTGGCGCCGGAATTGTTGCCCCGTCTACAACCCTTTCTCACACTGGCGGAAAAACTCGGGTCGCTCCAAACACAACTCGTTCAGGCAGGAACCGAACGAGTCGTGGTGGAATACAGCGGGGAAGTCGCCACACTCTCGATTGCGCCCTTGACCATCGCGGTCTTAAAAGGTCTGCTCAATCCCATCATGCAGCACCCGGTGAATTATGTGAATGCCCCGCTCGTCGCCAAGGAGCGAGGCATCGAAGTCAAAGAAATTAAGAGCACGGACGCCGGTGATTTCACGAGTCTCATACGTGTTCGCGTTGAAGCCGGCAAACTGTCGCACCAGGTGGCCGGAACGCTCTATCACAAGAAAGAAGCCCGGATCACAGAGATCGACCAATTCAAGGTGGAGGTCGTACCGGAAGGGCACATGTTGTTCATACACAATGTCGACCGTCCGGGCGTGATTGGGATGGTCGGAAAGGTGTTGGGCGACCAAGGCATTAACATTCTTCGGATGCAGTGTGCATTGGAGAAGCGAGGAGGGGATGCCTTGCTGATCATTGGTTCCGATACGGAATTCCCGGCGTCGGCAGTGGATCAAATCCGCTCAAGCTCGAACATTCTGTCCGTCAAGATTGCAAACCTCTCGTAAGCAGTACACATCGAGTTACTATGGCCTCTGCTCCTCCGACGCGTCGTCTTTCTTCGGGGGATCTCGCTCCCTCGCATGAGCACTCATTAGTTCCTATAGGAATGGCCACCATCCTCCCGGAGGCCGCCCGCCACGTCAGGCAGCTCGAGTCTGAGCTGCTCAGGTATTGCTATGGCTATGGGTATGATGAAATTATCCTTCCAACATTTGAGTATTTCGACGTCCTTGCGCCAGGACTCGAGCCCGCTCTACTAGAGAATTCCTACAAGATCGTTGATCGGACGACCGGCCGTATTCTGCTCCTGCGACCTGACGTCACCGCACAAATCGCGCGAACGGTTGCAATGGGCATGTTAGGCACTCGCTTGCCGTTACGGTTATCGTACCGGGCAACCGTCTTTCGCTACGAGCCAGAACATGTCGGCCGTGATCGTGAACTCTTTCAAGTCGGAGCGGAACTGATTGGATCCGATGACCCCTCTGCCGATTGTGAGATCATCATGCTGATGATCGAATGCCTGCAGCAGGTCGGATTACCTTCGTTCAAAATTTCGCTCGGCCATGTCGGATTTTTCAAAGGGCTTCTGGTCCGTGCGGGGCTCTCTGCGGAAGGCCAAAAGCTGGCAGAGCAGGCAGCAGCGCGAAAGGATTTCCCCTGGCTGGGTGAAATCCTCACACAGGAGCGAGTCGGTAAACGGTCCACCCAGGCCATTTTAGACACGCTGGAACTATGTGGGAAGGCCGAGGTTCTCTCGAAAGGTCGCGCCCTCGCCAGAGGCGAACAACCACTGGTCCAAGCGCTGGACCGACTGGCACATGTCTATGAGCTGCTCTGTTCAATGGGATTTCAGGATGTGGTGTTGTTGGACCTCGGAGAATTTAGAGGATTCGATTATTACGATGGGATTGTCTTCGATGTCTTCACCGACGGCATTGGGATAGAGTTAGGCGGCGGGGGGCGCTACGACCATTTAATCGGGCGCTTTGGCCGAGACATTCCGTCGACGGGATTCGCGCTCAACGTTGATCGGCTCTTCCGTGGGCTGAACCTCATCGACACCACAACGATCATGAAACCACCGGTGCTGGTAGTTGGCCCTATGATGATGACGAAGGAACTCCTAACGGTCACCCGACAACTACGTCAGGCAGGTGTTCGCGTGATTCAACGGGCCGTTGCGGCATCGGGCCAAGATCTGGTCGGTGCGGCCGCCGATGCCGGACTTGAAGCCGAACTCCCTACCACGATCGTCATCGGAGCGGACCAGCGTAATTGGGAGCAGGTGGTCGTCCTCCTATCCGGCCAACCGATGGGTAATGGAAAACCTGGCGCGCGTCCGCTGCACAAGAAATCGATGTCGATGAGCGACCTTCTTGAACAACTCCGTACGGACCCCAAAGGGGTGTCATGAAATCTGTCGGCGCGATTGATCTCTCTCAACCGAAACTCCCACCGCAGAATCTAGAAGCAGAACAATCTGTGCTTGGTGCTATCCTCCTGGATAACGCGGCCATGCCGAAGGCCATGGAACTGCTTGTCGAAGAAGACTTCTATCGCACGGCCCACAAAAAAGTGTATCAAGCCATGTTGGAATTGTCGGATACCGGTGAGGTCATCGACCAAATCACGTTGACCGAACGGCTCAAGTCTCGCGGAGAGATCGAAGCAATCGGGGGTGCCGCCTATCTCGCAGAACTGGTCCAGATCGTCCCAAGCTCGGCCAACATTCGCTATCACTGCAAGATCGTCCGTGACAAGGCCGTGGCTCGTCAGCTGATTAGCACCTCAACCGAAGTATTGACCCGAGGCTATGAAGGGACGGCGTCGATCGACGACCTGCTCGATTTTGCTGAACGATCGGTCTTCAGCATCGCGCAAGGCAAGCTCGATCGTGCGTTCAGTCCGATCAGTCAGGTCATCAAAGAGAGTCTGGATGTCATCGATAAGCTGTCAAAACGAAAAGAGCACGTCACGGGTGTCCCGACCGGCTACTATGACCTTGACGATATTACGGCCGGGCTTCAAGCCTCCGACTTGGTCGTGGTGGCCGGACGCCCCAGCATGGGCAAGACAAGCCTCGCATTAGGGTTTGCCACGCATGCGGCCATCCATGCCAATACGGTCGTCGGCATTTTCAGCCTGGAAATGTCCAAGCCGCAGATCGTGCTGCGCATGCTCAGTTCCGAAGCGCGGGTAGATTCACACGCACTCCGAACGGGAAAACTTCAGAAAGAAGATTGGTGGCGTTTGGCAGAGGCAGCGGGACGACTGGAACAGGCTCCGATCTTTATCGACGACACCGGTGGGATTACCGTGCAACAGATGCGCGGCAAAGCTCGCCGACTTAAGGCTGAAAAAGGGCTGGATCTGCTCATCGTGGATTATTTGCAGCTCATGCAAGGCCGAAGTGATTCTGAATCCCGTCAGCAGGAAATCTCCGATATCTCCCGCTCGTTGAAAGCGTTAGCCAAGGAACTCAACGTGCCGGTGGTCGCCCTGTCGCAGCTGAGCCGAGCCGTGGAGGCGCGCAAGCCTCCGATCCCCATGCTGGCAGACCTTCGTGAAAGCGGGGCGATCGAACAAGATGCCGATGTCGTCATGTTCATCTATCGAGAAGATGTGTACGACCAAAATTCTGACCGTAAGGGGATTGCCGATATCATCGTGAGCAAACATCGCAATGGGCCCATCGGAAAACGAGAGTTGTTTTTCCAGGACCGCTTCGCCAAATTTGAAAGCCTCGATCTGCGCGAATCCTAACCTGGGTTTGCGCAACGTTCCAACAGTCGGTATAATCCTTGGTGTTTCCCCTTTCATCCACGTCCGAACAAGCGCCTGTAGGGGCACCCCGCATGATTTCAAACAGACGCTCTTCTGTTCATAACCTCACGGTCTTTGCGATAAAGCTGATCATCCTGTTTCTTCCGTGTGCCCTCGTGTCTTGTGCAACGGCAACTCAGCCGCACAAGACGGCACCCCCACCAACCTCGACCACGCAGCAACCGCCACAAGCCGCTCCAGAATCTGATGCGACCTATCATTTCATGATGGGACATCAAGCCGAGCTCGCCCAAGATCTCGATACAGCCCTGAAGGAGTACCAGGCTGCACTGAAAGCCGATCCTAAATCACAAGAAGTCAAATCACGCCTGGCGGCCCTGCACTTTGCACTTGGGGATATGACTCAAGCCGTACAGTATGCCGAGGAGGTTGGACAGGGAACGGGACACGAGCCTCAACTCTTGACGCAGATGGCCGGCATTCTCGCCAGTGCGGGGAAACCCGAGAGCGCCATCGAGCTATTGGATAAAGCGATCGCGAGCGACCCGAAGCGAGGAGAATCATACTTTCCCAAAAGTCTCATCTTACTGAATCAAAAACGAATCGCCGAATCTGAACAAGCGGTCAAACAAGGTTTGCAATATGCCCCGGACTCGCCGATCGGCTATTACTACTTAGGTCGTATTTCCATCGAAGCGGGCAATACGGAGCAGGCCTTGTCCAGCTTCGATCGCGCCATCAGTGCGAATCCATCCTTCGAGCCGGCATATCTGGCTCAAGCTTCGGTTCATGAGTCGCGCCAAGAGAAAGACAAGGCCATTGCCGTTCTGAAACGATATCTCCACCAGGTGAATCCACGAAACCGCGAAGTACGCCAGCATCTGATCCAATTGTATATCGCGACCAAAGACTATGCCGGTGGCCTTGCAGAGTTGGAAACGATGTTGGAAGACAATCCCGGCGATCTGGATGCCCAATTGCGGATGGCACTGATCTATGGAGAGAAGAAAGAATTTTCAAAGGCGATCGCTCAGCTGACCGACATTCTAAAGGCCAAACCGGCCGAATTGAAAGTGCGCGACTACCTTGGGTATCTGTACGAAGAGACCAAAGACTTTCCCAAGGCCATGGAGACCTATCGCTACAATCTCCACTTGGATCCAAGATTTGCCGACAGCCACATTCATTTGGGTGTCCTCCTCTATCGGCTCAAACAATTTCCTGAAGCGGTCACGCACCTGGACGAAGCTGTTCGTCTGATGCCAAAGCAGCCTGAGCCCCACATCGTATTAGGATTGGCCCATCTTCAAAGTGAGCAATTCGAGAAGGCTTCGCAGGCGTTTCAAGAGGGGATTCGGCATCACCCCAAGAACGCTGATCTCCATTTCAATCTCGGCACGGTCTACGACAAGATGAATCGGTTTGATGACGTAGAACGCGCGATGGAAACCGCGCTCTCGCTTGATCCCCACCATGCCGATGCCTTGAACTATCTCGGGTATAGCTACGCAGAACGAGGGATCAAGATCGATCAGGCCTTGTCCCTTACAAAACAGGCGGTCGCGATCAAACCGGAAAATGGATACTACGTCGATAGTCTTGGCTGGGCGTTCTATAAATCAGGGTTGCTCTCCGAAGCCCTGACCGAAATCAAGCGGGCCGTCTCACTGGTCGGCGATGACCCGGTGATCTATGAGCATCTTGGAGAGATCTACATGAAGCAGCACCGGACGACGGATGCTCGTGATGCCTGGCTTCACTCGCTGGAGCTTGACCCTTCCAACGAAAAACTGCTCCAGCGTTTCCGCGAGCAGGGCATGGCCAACCCAGCTTACGAAGA
>CABVRS010000022.1:18552-31157 GCA_902500745.1 uncultured Nitrospira sp. | reverse complement strand
CCCCATTCAGCCGCCAAGAGGAGGGGGAATTCATATTTCCCCAGCGCGTCCTGTAGCTTGGCCAGCGCATACAGGCCGGGATCGGCGGCCTGTGCCGCTTGTGCGGCAGCGACGGCATCTTCAAACTCCGTCCGCACTTCTTTCTGCCATTTAATCTTCATGCCACCGAGCAAGTAGGTGAGTTGGCAGGCGGGGCCTTTCCAAAGACGGGACGGCGAGTCGGGAAGGTCTGCGTCTCCGCCAGTCGGTGTCGTGCCTTCCCAGGTCTTACGCTGCTCGCATTTGACTCGAACAACGACATCGTGAGGCAAGGCAGGATCTCGAACGGTCGCGTATCCAACTTCGCCAAGACGCTGTGCGACGACGTCAGCCAGAGCCGTACCCTGGGCTTCGCCTTGATCGGTGAGGGCGAGGACGTGAACCACAATGGTCTGAATGTGCTCCAGCTGAGTTCGCTGTTCCGGCGTGAAGTATTCGCGGTAAGCCAGCGCGAGATTGTGGCATAGGCTTAGAGCGAGACAGAACCCAAGTCCGAGTAGCAAAGACCGAATTCGCATGGTTCACCTCTCCCGCACTGTCCCACAGGATGCGGGTGCGCAATCTTGTGAGGCGGCTGTCGCTGGTGCAACGCTCGACTGTGAGTATACACCGATGGGTTCTCATGTTAGAGCCTTGAGAATCAGTCGTGAGCATCATATTGACAGTTTGCAGGTCCCAATGCTAATTTCCGCTGCTCTACTTCGTGACTCACACGAAACTTTCAGATCTGTCCAAACAACAAGAGTGAGTAGAGAACGGTGATAAAGACAACAGTTGCGCGACGTTACGCACAGGCACTTTTCGAGCTTCTCGATCAATCCACCATTGAAGTGACAAGGAGCACCCTCGACAGCCTGAGCCAGGCCATGGGGGAGTCGGACCAGCTGCGTCACGTGGTGGCGTCGCCGGCCTTCGGGGTGGAGGAAAAGACCGCGGTCCTGACGGCGCTTGCCGACAAGCTCGGCTGCCCGCCGATCGGCAGGGCGTTTCTCGGCCAATTGGTGAAGAAAAGCCGGATAGGATTTCTGCCTGAAATCGCCCATGCGTTCGGCACGCTCGTTGATCAAGCCAAGGGGACTCAACCGGTCACGGTGTCCTCTGCAGCCCCCCTTCCAGGAACGGAACAAGATCGTATCAAGGTGCGTCTCCGCGAAACGCTAAAGCGCGAGGTGGATGTGACGTTTCAGACCGACGCGAGTCATCTCGCCGGCTTGCAGATCTCGATCGGCAGCACGGTGGTCGACAGCACGGTCCGAGGCCGCCTGCGCGATTTGCAAGTCGCGTTGACACGAGAATAAGGAGTTGTCATGCAGATTAGGGCAGAAGAAATCAGTGCGATTATCAAAGAAAAGATTAAAGGCTTCGACAAGCAGGTCGATGTTAAAGAAACGGGTTCCGTTATCCAGGTCGGAGACGGGATTGCCAAGGTGTACGGCCTGGATGGCGCCATGGCCGGTGAAATGCTCGAATTTCCCGGAGGCCTCTACGGCATCGCGCTGAACCTTGAAGAAGACAACGTCGGCGCTGTGTTGATGGGCGACTCTGCCGGGGTTAAGGAAGGCGATCCTGTCAAGCGCACCGGCCGTATCGCGGAAATTCCCGTCGGGGAAGCCTTGGTCGGTCGTGTGGTGAATGCGATCGGCCAGCCGATCGACGGGAAGGGAGCCATCAAGTCTTCGCTTTCTTCGCGCATCGAAATGGTCGCCCCTGGGGTCAATACCCGCCAATCGGTTCGGGAACCGTTGCAAACCGGCATCAAGGCCATCGATGCCATGATCCCCATCGGTCGTGGACAGCGGGAACTGATCATCGGCGATCGTCAGACAGGCAAAACCGCAATCGCCGTCGATACGATTATCAATCAAAAAGGACTCGGCGTATTTTGTATCTATGTCGCCATCGGACAAAAGCGTTCGACCGTTGCGCGCGTCGTAAAGACCCTGGAAGAGAGTCATGCGATGGAATACAGCGTGGTCGTATCGGCGAGTGCCAGCGACCCGGCGCCGATGCAGTTCCTGGCCCCCTTCGCCGGAGCCGCCATCGGTGAGTATTTCCGCGACAACGGCAAGCACGCGTTGATTGTCTATGACGATTTATCCAAGCACGCGGTTGCCTATCGTGAGTTATCTTTGTTGCTCCGCAGACCACCAGGCCGAGAAGCCTACCCAGGCGATGTCTTCTATTTGCACTCTCGTCTGCTTGAACGCGCGGCCAAACTGAGCGACAAGCTGGGTGGAGGCAGCCTCACCGCGCTTCCGATCATCGAGACTCAAGCCGGTGACGTGTCGGCCTACATTCCGACCAACGTCATTTCGATCACCGACGGCCAAATCTATCTCGGCAGCGACCTCTTTTATTCCGGTATTCGTCCGGCGATCAACGTGGGGTTGTCGGTCTCACGAGTCGGCGGGTCGGCGCAGATTAAGACGATGAAACAGGTGGCGGGTACGCTGCGGCTCGATCTCGCTCAGTATCGCGAGATGGCGGCTTTTTCCCAGTTCGGCAGCGAATTGGACAAGGCCACCCAGATGCAGCTGGCACGCGGTGTTCGGATGGTCGAATTGCTCAAGCAGGGCCAATACAAACCGATGCCAGTGGCGGATCAAGTGCTGTCGATCTATGCCGGTGTGAATGGATTTCTGGACGATGTTCCGGTCGACAAGGTGCTTCAGTTTGAAGCGGACTTCTTGCATTATGTTCAACAAAACCATCCCGACCTCAAGAAAGAAGTGGCCAGCATCGGCAAGATCGATGATAAGGTCGGCGGCCGCTTGAAAGAGATCCTCTCGACCTTCAAGCAAAAGATGGGGTACGGGGGAAAAGCATAAGCACAGGACCGAGTATCGAGGAGTTAGGACTGAGACAGACGGCAGGGAGCCGGATTAGCAATCTCAGTCCTCAGCACTCAGTCCACAGCCCTGATGGAATACAATGCCAAGTCTTCAATCACTACGCCGTAAAATTGCGGCGTTCAAAAATACGCAGAAAATCACCAAGGCCATGAAGATGGTCGCCGCGGCGAAGCTGAAACGGTCTCAGGACCGCATTCTGGCTGCTCGTCCCTATGCGCATAAAATGCGCGGGGTGTTGAGCAACCTGAGTCAGCGTGTGAATCGCTCCTCGCATCCCCTGTTGCAGAAGCGCGAGGGTAAAAAGGTCGAAGTGCTCGTCGTCACAAGCGACCGAGGGTTATGCGGCGGTTTTAACGGCAACATTGTGCGCAAGAGCTCGGAGTTCGTCCGGCAATGTGAAGCGAACGGTCTCCACGTCAACTTGAGTCTGGTCGGCCGTAAGGGCCGCGACTATTTTCGCCGCCGTGATTGGCCTATTCGCCAGGAATGGGCCGGGATTTTCGATAAACTCAGTTTCGAACACGCGCTCGATATCGGAGCCGATCTGACGGATACCTTCATCAAAGGCACGTTCGATGAATTGTATGTCGTCTACAACGAGTTCAAGTCCGCCATTCAGCAGCGGGTGATCGTTGAAAAACTGTTTCCGATCGATGCGCAGGAAGAATTCGGTTCTGCGCCGCACGAAGGTATGAGCGGCGGCGGGTACCTCTATGAACCGGATGAAGCCGAGCTGTTGAGTGCGCTCATACCGAAACATTTCCAAGTACAGACCTATCGAATTTTGTTGGAGTCCGCTGCCGCCGAGCATGGAGCCCGTATGGCTGCCATGGACGGAGCGACACGCAATGCCGGACAACTCATCAAGAAAGTGACGCTGTACTACAACAAAACCAGACAAGCAGCGATTACAAAAGAACTGATGGATATCGTCGGTGGCGCCGAAGCGCTGAAATAACCGACTCCGTTTCGTCGAAAGGAGTATCCCGTGGCAACAGGTACAGTCATCCAGGTCATCGGACCGGTCGTGGACGTCGAGTTCCCTCCCGGCCAACTGCCGAACATCTATAACGCTCTCAAAGTTACGCAGGAAGAGAATAAGACGGCGGGTACACCTGCCATTCGGATCACCCTTGAAGTGGCGTCGCACTTGGGGGAAAACCGAGTCCGCAGCATCGCGATGTCGACGACCGATGGTCTCACACGCGGGATGGACGTTCAAGATTCCGGAGCGCCCATTTCCGTGCCTGTTGGCCGTGAAACGCTCGGTCGCCTCATCAACGTGCTCGGCGAGCCGGTCGATGAACGGGGACCGATCAAGGCGAAGAAGACGTATCCGATTCATAGGCCGGCCCCAAAACTTGAAGATCAAGAAACCAAGACCGAGGTCCTTGAAACCGGCATCAAGGTGGTGGACTTGCTCGAGCCCTACAGCAAGGGAGGAAAAGTCGGACTCTTCGGCGGCGCCGGTGTCGGCAAGACCGTCATCATCATGGAGCTGATCAACAACATTGCGTTGCATCATGGAGGATTCTCCGTGTTCGCGGGGGTTGGTGAGCGGACTCGTGAAGGGAACGATCTCTGGCATGAAATGCAAGAGTCGAAGGTTATTGATCCGGACGATTTTTCTAAGTCGAAGGCAGCATTGGTCTATGGTCAGATGAACGAGCCCCCTGGGGCCCGCCTCCGGGTCGCCTTGACCGGATTGGCTGTCGCCGAATTCTTTCGCGATGAAGAGAATCAGGACGTGTTGCTGTTCGTGGACAATATCTTCCGGTTTACCCAGGCCGGTTCAGAGGTCTCCGCGTTGTTGGGCCGTATGCCGTCAGCCGTCGGATACCAGCCGAACCTTTCGACCGAGATGGGGGCACTACAGGAGCGCATTACCTCAACAAAACGTGGGTCGATCACGTCCGTACAAGCGATTTATGTGCCCGCCGACGACCTGACGGACCCGGCTCCAGCTACCGCCTTCGCGCACTTGGATGCGACGACCGTATTGTCTCGCTCGCTCGCCGAGTTGGGTATTTATCCGGCGGTCGACCCGCTGGACTCCACCTCACGTATTTTGGATCCACAGATTATCGGGGATGAGCATTACAAGATCGCGCGTGGTGTGCAGTCCGTTCTCCAGCGCTATAAGGATCTCCAAGATATTATTGCCATTCTCGGTATGGATGAATTGTCCGAAGATGACAAGATGGCCGTGGCACGTGCGAGAAAGATCCAGCGCTTTCTGTCGCAGCCCTTCCATGTGGCGGAAGCCTTCACCGGTGCGCCTGGCAAGTACGTCAAGCTCAAGGACACGGTCCGCAGCTTCAAAGAGATCCTCGATGGAAAATACGACCACTTGCCTGAGCAGGCCTTCTACATGGTCGGCCCGATTGAAGAGGCGGTGGCCAAGGCTGAAAAAATGGGCGTGAAAGTATAGGGAGGCGGATGAACCGAGCATCCTCCTTGCTCGCGCAACGCGCGGTCTCGGAGGACCCTCGTGGCATGCGCGCAGTGGAGGACGCCTCGCTTCCCCGCCTGTAGTGGGGAAGAGGTAAGAAAAGAGGAAGGAATGCCAGGGACAATTCTATTAGAAGTCGTCACGCCCGAAAAACTGCTGCTGAGCCAACAGGTCGATGAGGTCATCGCGCCAGGGTCAGAAGGTGAATTTGGCGTGCTTCCTGGACATTGTCATTTTCTCTCGACGCTCCGCATCGGTGAACTCCGCTACCGTATCGGGGATCAGACGAATTCCATGGCTGTGCTTTGGGGGTTTGCTGAAGTCACGCCGACCAAAGTCACTATTATGGCTGAAGTTGCCGAGAAAGCCGAAGACATTGATGTTGAGCGGGCAACCACTAAAGTCGCTGATGCAGAGCGGCGCCTCCAAGCAGGAGGTTTGCCATCGGAAGTGAAAGAAGCGCAAATCAGTCTTGAGAAGGCTCGCCTACGTAAAAAAATTGCTGAGCGCGCGAGAAAAACCGGTCACGCCTGATACACCGGGTCCACGTCGATCTCTTCCTTACCACCTACCATTTGTTCTTCGCTCTGGTTGCCCATGGCACTATTTCGCGTTGATGCATTGTAAGTACTTGAAAATACGAGCCATTCATCCGTAGATTGGATTCCATGATTACGGAATTCATCGTCACTTCCGGAGAACAGCCTAAGCGTTTAGACGTGTTTCTCGTGAATCGAGAACGGGATATCTCGCGGTCAGCCCTCCAACGCCTGATTGAGTTAGGCCGGATCAGACTTAACGACCAGGTTGTGAAGGCCAGCCAGAAGATCAAGCCCGGAGATAGAATCACGATGGATGTGCCGAAGCCCGAACCGCTCTCCATCAAGGGCGAGGCCATTCCTCTTGATGTACTCTATGAAGATGAGTCGCTTCTTGTTCTGAACAAACCGTCCGGTATCGTCTCCCACCCGGCTCCAGGAAATTGGACGGGGACGCTCGTCAACGCCTTACTGCATCATTTCCAGACATCGGGCGGAACGATTTCAACGATCGGCGGGAAGGAGCGACCCGGACTCGTTCATCGACTCGACAAACAAACCTCCGGCATCATGGTGATTAGCAAGACCGATGTCGCGCACCGAGCCCTCGCGGCACAATTCAAACTTCATAGCATCACGCGTGTCTATGAAGCGTTGGTCTGGGGAGTCCCAAAAAAAGGCCGAGGGGTCATTGAGCTGGCTATCGGTCGAGATATCAAGGAGCGAAAGAAATTTTCCGCAAGGACCACGAGTCCCAAGCAATCGACGACGGAGTATGTGGTCGTCCGGCGATATGGCAAGGTGGCTGCCCACGTCATGCTCTACCCACGAACCGGTCGTACGCACCAGCTGCGGGTGCATCTCACTTCTTTAGGACATCCCATTTTGGGCGATGACACGTATGGTGGACGGCGGGTTTGTGTACTCGACGAGCTGACAATACCTCGGGTGATGCTCCATGCCAATACGCTGGGGTTCGTTCATCCCATGACGGGTGTGATGGCTCAATTCACGAGACCGGTCCCGGCGGATATGGAAACGGTGATGTGCGAGCTTGAACGCAAAACCATTCCGGTAGAGAATACGTCCGGGATATGACTCTCAACATATATCTTGCCGAGCATGTATGCTGACCGCAGAATTTCTTGACGCCGTAGGCGGCCTGACGTCACATATTAAGATCTATGCTACGAAACTTCCATCGGTCGTGCATTTGAAGGCGGTGCCGTCTGGAGTGAAGCCCTCATTGGAGGCTATCGATAGTTATGAAACCATTGTTTCTCGTACACGCAGTCAGACTGCCGGGACTCCATACAAGAGACTGAATGAATCCTTGGTGTCATCGCTGGAGGCCTTTGAAATGGGAAACCTTCTCGGGGCGGTTCAGCCATTACTCTCGGTCTTGGATCATCTCGAACGGCTGCAATCTGAAAAAGAAATCGAAGTCGGGCGACTCGATGAACAACGATTCAAGGAGTACCGTGCAGCCTTGCACAAAGTTCTTCCTGGAAATCAGCCTGAACTCGACGGTTCAGGAGGAGGAGTATCCTGAAGGTTCAGAATGTCAGCCAGGCGAATCGGTACAACGGAACGGGTCTCAGGAGCGTTCCCAAACGCAGCAGACACGATGGGCGGTGACGGTCAGTGTCCCATCTTGGGGCCTAACGCGTTCGGCCCTGCAGTGACGAGTTTGAATCGCGACGTCGTACCACAGTGCGGACATGTCGTCCGCACGGTCTCATCATCCAATACTTCATACTCATCCGCTTTCAACCACATGAGCTGAAAGCATTTCGGGCAGCTACGGACTTGCGTTGACATGAGTTTCCTCGTACACTCCAAATGAATTCGGGGGATACTCTAGTATAAGATGCCTCCAACCCTCAAGTCCGCGGTGACCTATTCCGATCAGGGACCACCCGAAGCCTCTCAGCTCTTGCGCTTATTCCATCAAGCACCATGGGCCAAAGCGCGATCTCTCAATGAGACCAGGGAAATGCTCCGGCATACCGATCTGACTCTCTGTGCCTGGGATGGCAATACGCTCATTGGGTTTGGCCGTGTCCTCACGGACTTCACCTACCGCGCAACCATCTGGGATGTCATCGTGGATAAAGCATATCAAAGCCAAGGGATTGGAAGGGAAATCGTCGAGCGGATCCTCAACCACCCTCGTCTGAATCGGGTGGAGCTGGTGTGGCTTTGTACTCGGCGGCCGGGATTTTATGAAAAACTAGGCTTCAGTTCTAAAGAACAAACCGGTATGGTGTGGAGTCGCGGCCAGAACGGACGACTTGAGTAAAAACTCTACACCCCGTTGCCACCCTTTTTATTCAGAGAAAAACCAGAGCTAGGCCATAGCCTTCTACAGATACAAATCAGAAGAACATCTTCGCGCCAAAGAGGAAGCCGAACGATGAAGCATTCCAGTCGCCGGTTCGGATTCCGTTTACCGTCGCATGTCCATCATTCCGTTTATAGGCCCATTCCGCGTTGAGGGCGAACCGCTCGTTGAGTTTATAATCGGCCCCCCAGCCTAACCGCCAGGCAAAGGTATTGCTCGGACTGATACGAGTTCCGGTATCTTCGCCAAAGCTGTTGACGTTCACCCCAAAACTCATATTCACATACGGGGTGATCCGGCCAAATTTTGCGGGGCGCAATTCCATCGTAGGCAGGACCGAGACGGTATCCTGATGTCCCAGATCCATATCTGGCCGTTCGAGACTCACTCCGTGCCTCTCCCATTCAAGCATCATTCCGACCAAAAACCAAGAATTGACACTATACAGCCCCTGAAAATTGACAAGTGGGCCAATCGATGTAGAGGTATTATCCGAGAGCTGCTGCGTGAGAGGCGTAAAACCCACACGAAATCCGAGGACCCATGTCCCAGGTTCTGTCCCGCCAAATTCTTCCGCCCAGGTAGTGTGTACAAATGACGATACAGTTGCAATCAGAGCGAACAATATGCCGGTCAATCCAATACGGAACCTGTGCTTTCGCATGGACTCCTCCCGGTGCAGTGTGGTGCGGGCCTTCACGATGTGTTCAGTAGGTCTGAAGATTAGTATCTATAACAGCGAAACATGTGCAGTGTATACTGCTTCACGAACTAAATGGAATCCAGCTGTCACCACACCTCGTACTGAAAGCGAGCATGAGCGCGCAGCGCCTTGAAATTGGAAAATGGCTGGTCTACATTACATTCGGCTAGGTAATCGTCCTATGACGAGGAGGACATAATGGGCATATTGGCTAGATGGGTTTTATTCGGTATGGTATTGACTGCTGGAAGTCTAGACTTTCTTCATCTAGAAACCGCCACGGCTGCAGAATGGGTTCACGAAGGCATGGCCGAAGAAGGTAAGATCACGGCAGGATTTCGTGTAGGACCAAGTTTCGTGACCCAGAGTTCCGGCGTGTCTACGGTTGGGCCTCTGATAAACTTTCAGGGCATGTACGATCTCAATAAATGGTTTCGGATAGGCATGATATTGGAGTGGCAACGGCATGGAGTCGATGTGGGAAGTGGCGGAGTTAATACCATTTCTATTCTTCCAGTGAACCTAGAGTATCGTCCAGGTCATTTTGGCCCATTCATTCCCTACCTCACGACAGGAATTGGGGTTAACGTGAATACACATGATGTTCCCAATTCATTTGCTTGGCGCGTCGGCGGCGGTATTGACTATGCATTGACCAACTTAGTGTCTACGGCACCAAAAGGTCTCATGTTGAATGTGGAAACAGCATGGAAACGAAATCATGCTTCCGGTGATTTGTCCACGATCGGTCTGCTCTTCGGAGTGCGTCATACATTTTGATTCCAACCTGTCGAACCCAATGGTTCGTGTAACTGAAACCCTCGTGGGCCTCAATTAGATTCCCTCGCTTTACAAGCGGGGGAATCTATCCCGCGTTGGAATACTCAAGCCAAGCTTCCAACAATCCAATCTTTGCACAGCCCAGAACGCGTTAATGGGAATGTGCAAGCCGTACGCGTCTCGCACGCTTGGGCGAGCAGAACATTGCAATAAAAAACAGTGTGGTGGCTAACAGCACAATAGCTGGGCCGGACGGCACGTCCCAGATCGCCGAGATGAGGACGCCCGCGACGGAGGTGAAGATGCCGATGGCTGACGAATAGAGGGTCAGTGTCTTGAGGCTGTGTGTCAGCTGGTATGCGGTCGACGCGGGAATCAGAATCATGGCGAACACCAGAATCGCACCCACCGTTTTTAACGACACCACTACGGTCAAGGCGACGAGCGTCAGAAGAAGGAAAAACATTTGCCGTGCGGGAACCCCAGAAGCTTCAGCCATTTCCTGATCAAATGCGATGAAATAGAGCTCCTTGGAGAAGACCAGGAGAAGACCGAGCACGAGAATACTCAAGGCTCCGATGATGCGGATCTCCTCAGGAGTAACGGAGAGGACGCTGCCGAATAAGTATCCATACACTTCGGCATTGTAAGTCTTCATCAACCCGATAAAAAGAATTCCCAGCGACATGGTCGTGGTGTAGAGAATACCGATTGAAACATCCAGCTTCATTCGACCTCTTTCTTCCACCCAACCTGTAATCCATACGGTGGCGAGGCCGAAGACAATGGCCAGGAGCAATGGTGGCCATCCTATGAGGTAGCCGAGTGCCACACCCGCAAAGGCAGCGTGGGACGTCCCGGCACCGACAAATGCCAGTCCACGCAGCACGACAAACACGCCGATGATGGAACAGAGTCCACCCACCATCGCAGCGGCGAGAAGGGAGCGTTGCATGAAGTCATAGGCGAGGAGGTCGAGCATGGGTTGGAGTCAGCTTCTAGTGGTGATGGTGGTAATCCTCGACGATGATGAGGTCTTTCTCTGTAATCACCAGATCCTTGCCGTACACTTGGTGCAGAATATCGGGTTTGAGGACATCGGCCGGAGGACCGGAGGCGAAGAGTCTGGTCTTGAGCAGCACCAATCGATCCACCCTGCTTCGGATCATATTAATGTCATGCGTAATCAAAAGAACGGTTAATTTAAGCTCGTCATGGAGATGCTGCACGAGCTCAATCACGTTGTGTTGCGCCGTGATATCTAAGCCAGTCGTTGGTTCATCCAGTATCAGGACTCTGGGCTGCTGAGCGAGTGCTCTGGCAATAAACACCCGCTGTTGCTGACCGCCGGAAAGGTGCCCAAGCGCATCATCCTTATGAGACTCCATTCCAACCTGACGTAAAGCATCCAGCGCGATCGCCCGATCTCCCCGTCCCGGCCGTTTGAACAGACCAAGGGCTCCATAGCGACCCATGATCACGGTCTCGAGCACCGTTACCGGGAAATTCCGATCCACAACCCCTTTCTGCGGGAGATAGCCGATCTTGGCGCGATGGTGGCAGCGTAGTTCGTCGCAAGCACAATCGAAGATATGAAGATGCCCCTCAATGGGAGCGAGCAACCCCAAGACCGCCCGACAGAGTGTTGTTTTGCCTGACCCGTTCGGCCCGATCACACCTACAAACTCGCCGTCGCAAATGGTCAGCGAGATGTCCTTGAGCGCGATGAGCCCGGGAAACCCGAATGAGGCATGATCGAAGCGAATGATCGGCTCTCGAGGGTCAGGCACAGACTCAAGGCTCCTTTCGAGGAAAAACTGATTGTCCTGAGTAGTTGTCAGGTGGTTTCCAACGCGCCGACCAATTGGAGCACATTATAACGGAGCATGTCGAGGTAGGTCTCCGTTCCCGGTACACCGCCCGGCATCGTCGTGAGGACCACCACACGGGCTGTGGTCTCTCTCGAAAGTAGTTCCGGGAGCCGCTGGCTGAGCTGAATCTCGGAGGCAATGACCCTGATGTGCTCCTTTCTGATCTTTTCGATGAGAGATTGGAGGTGCAGGGCTGAGGGTTCTGTACCGGCCTGAAGGTGAATCGTACCGACAATATGGAAATCAAATCGTTTCGCCAGATAGGGCCAGGCGGAGTGGTGCGCAATGAACCGCCGATCGGGCAGGCGCTGGGTACGATCCGAGAGTTCTTTTTGTAACTGACGTAATCGCTCACGGTAAGCGGCCTCATTGGCCTTAAATTTGGCTTCGTGGCTAGGATCGACTTCGATGAGGGCATCGGTAATATGCCGAAGCATGATTAACGCGTTTGCCGGGTCCAGCCAAATATGTGGATTCCCCTCTGGATCAGTTGTGTGCTTACCTGTATGGGGATGTTCGTGCGTATCAGCATCGTCTTGAATCAGTTCCACACCTTGGGAGGTCGTGACAACACGTAGCGCCTGGCTACCCGCATTCCTCACCAGCGAAGAAATCCAGACTTCAAGTCCAAGGCCAATTTCAAACAGCAGCCGAGCTTTCCGAACTGCAATCAAATCAGAAGGTTTGGGGGAATATGTGTGTTCGTTCTCGTAGCCGCTCAATAACGAGGTGACTCGCACATAGGGGCCACCGACTTGCTCGGCTAAATCTTTCAGAATCGGGATGGTGACGACCACAGGGATCGGATCAAGGGCCTCAGTTCTGGTATCCAATAACGGAACGAAGACGGTCAGAGTGCCGACAAAGGCGGAAATGCCGAATTTCCACAGGTCATCGATCCAAAACATCGGCGGGGACCGTACCATCCACGTTATACGGTGTCAACGACATCTATTACAGACGTACTGCCCATAGGCCCTGTCCATTCGACTCCTTGACCCATGGCGTCAGTTCGATTAGCGTAG
>CABVRS010000022.1:0-18452 GCA_902500745.1 uncultured Nitrospira sp. | reverse complement strand
ATAGACCTCATCGGCTCGCACGGTCAGACCGTGCACCACCTTCCAGCCGGCATCAAGGATACAGGTGTGGGTTCCATCCGCTCCACTCTTCAAATCGGAGAACCTGCCGTGATCGCGGAGCGCACAGGAATCACAACGGTCGCGAACTTCCGTCCGCGCGATATTGCCGCCGGCGGGCAAGGGGCCCCGCTCACACCGGGGGTCCATGCATTGCTGTTTCGTCATCTTCGCCGGTCCCGCCTCATCGTGAATCTTGGTGGTATCAGCAACGTAACCTATCTACCACGAGGATCGGGGACGGAAGGTATCGCCGCATTCGACACCGGTCCTGCGAATATGGTTCTCGATGGCATCATGTTTCGAAAGACAAATGGGCGCTCCACCATGGATCGTGACGGGCGTCTGGCTGTACGAGGCCAGGTCGACTCGCGGTTATTAGCCAAACTTCTGGCACATCCCTATCTCTCTCAACCGCCTCCCAAATCAACCGGGCGCGAAGCATTTGGGGCGAAGATGCTTGATGACTTGCTCGGCTGGCAGCAGGCTCGCTTGCTATCGACCGAAGATCTCCTTGCCACTTGTAGCCGCTGGACTGCTGAAGCCGTCGGTACGGCCAGACGCTGGATCAGAGGGGGGATAGACGAGGTAATCGTCGGTGGAGGCGGAGTCAGAAACCGCGCCATAATGGAACAGTTAACGACTGCTTTTGCTCCGGTTCCGGTGACCACCTTTGAATCGCATGGATGGGACAGTAAAGCGCTTGAGTCGGTGGCCTTTGCAGTCTTGGCATATCAGACCGTGATGGAGCAAAGCGGCAATGTGCCTTCAGTGACAGGCGCGGCCTTCCCGAGGCTCTTGGGGTGTATTGTTCCAAGCGGACCAGGGTGGGTTGGACGATTGCACTCCGGTAAAAGGAAAAAGTAACAGCCGATGAAAATCATTCTACTCGTGGCCATTCTTGCGGCAGCGGTCGTTGGCATTCGGTGGATCAGAAGGAAACTGCGCCAAAGAAGGATGCGGGCATCGCCTTTTGTGATTCCTCCCGGCGCCGTTATTAGCGCCGCTCCGTTGCTCGCGGAAGATGAAGTCGCATTGTATAACCTGCTCCAATTGGTCGTCCAAGAGCGGTATCTTGTCCTTGCTCAGGTGCCATTGTGGTCTTTTGTCGCGGTCGATGCGAAAGCACGTGCGCGGACGGGTATCCTGCGCCAAATCGCCCTGAAACGAGTCGATTTTGTTCTGATTCATCCCGGCTCATGCCGTGTCGAGTATGTGGTACAAGTTACGCATGAGGTCCCGAGACCGGATGAGGTGGAGAGTCACCATATTATTGAGTCGGTGCTCGAGGCAGCAGGCATCAAACTCATGAAGCTCCAGTCGAAAAAGACTTACTCGTTGCCAGATCTGACAGCCCGATTAGAACTAACCACAGGCGACTGACGAGAAAGCGGTCCCTGCCCGGACAGTGTAACCTCTACTGCGACTCAGTGTTCGTCTCATCGGCACTCGCTGTGGCTTCCAGGGCTTTGCGCGCGACGTCGGCCTCCGAGCTATCTGGGTATTGATCCACAACTCGATCGAACATCAGCCGGGCCTTATCGGGATCGCCTAATTTGGCATAGGTCTGGCCAAGTTTCAGTGTAGAAGCAGCCAGCTTCGGACTGAGGGGATAGTTCGACACGACGTCGTAGAACGACTTCAACGCCTCCCGGTACCGCCCCATACGATACTGGCATTCCCCGATCCAATATTGTGCATTGGCCGCTAGTGCGGATTGACTATGCAGCTCAATGAACAGTTGGAACCCTGCCATGGCTGCGGCATAATCCCGGTGCTTAAATTCATCCATGACTCGATCGTATAACCGCCGGGTCGTATCTTGCCGTTGCGTAGGGGCTGCGATAGACAGGCTTGTGGACGACAAGATAAGCAGAAGTAGGAAGATTGCGATGCTTTTCAAAATCATGCCGAGCCTCCATCCGCTCATACAGTAGACGAACACCTAGGCTACGCAATCGCTATGCCATGCGACGTGCGGTTTTTAGAGACAAATCCATTGAATAACAGGCTGTTACTAAAAGACCTGATCCTTAGGCCTCTAAAAGACATCGTGGGACTGGTGAGGAAAGACACAGAATTGTACAAAACGGTTCTCCCCCATCTATAAAGTGGATGTGCCGTAAGGTAGGTAGTTTGTAGAAGAAGCTGAGGGCGCGTTATTGGAGAAAACATCATGAATGAGGAATCAGTTCCAACCAATCCCTTAGGAGGCAGAACTCTGATCGTCGATGGCTCTGGTCAGAGCCGGTACACGCTCCCAAGCGAAGCGATTACTGATATGGATAAGGCAGACCAGATTTATGTGCGCCCCGGGATTTACGAAGACAAGATTTTCGTCAGTCAACGGCCCATCCGACTCATTGGTGCGGGGCGAGACCTCGTGCACATCTTCTCGCGGCGAGGAGGCCCTCTTTATCTACAAGAGGTGCCCGAAGGGTCGATTACCGGTATCACCTTCCGCTATGTCGGGAGTGATCAACACTCAGCCATCAACATCCTCAACTCTACCTGTATCATCACACACTGTCGAGCGATGGAAGGAATTTTGTCAGGGGTCGTCTTATATGGTCCCGAGTGCGGTACAACGTTCATCAACAACGAAGTATGCCGGAATCGAGAGTCAGGCATTTTTATATTTGCCGGAGCGCGACCGCGAGTGACGGATAACCACTGTATCGACAATCACCACTTTGGCATTGCAGTGCGTGATCCAGGAAGCAGCCCCGAGTTAGTTCGGAATCGGTGTGAAGGGAATATGCTCAGCGGCATTCTGCTGTTCCAGCAGGCGGAGAGTCTCATCATGGACAATCTCTGCCGGAACAATCAGCACTGGGGCATTCTGCTGACTCCTGATGCACAGTCCAATCCGTCGCCGTCAGAGCTTCCGGGAATGAATCAGCTCATCCAGAATCCGCTCGGGCCCTACTCGATTTCCAATCAACCTCTTGCGGAGATCGGTCGGTAGTGACCGCGAGGATATTCTGCTACCGGTTGCCCATTAGCTTGAAAGAGTAGAGGACTGGGAGTCATTTGGAATGTGGAATTGAAAGGAACTCCCACCTTGCTGTTTAGCGCGATACATGGCGGCATCGGCATGCTTCACCAGCTCATCGACATCGTGATCGTCGGTTGGATAGACGGTAATGCCGATACTGATTCCGATCAACGCTTGGTGGGTATCGATATGAAAGGGCTGCGCCATGGATTTTGTAATACGTTCGGCGACCAGCGTGATGTCCTCTTCACACATCAGACCTTCAAGTATGATGGTGAATTCATCTCCACCCATGCGTGCCACGGTGTCCACTTCACGCACACACTCGTGCAGTCGTTCAGCGACTAATTTTAGGAGTTGATCGCCGACGTTATGGCCGAGGGTGTCATTCACCGGTTTGAATCGATCAAGATCAAGCAGCATAAGGCCCAGAGGCTGTTGGAGCCGCTTGCTTCGAGCCATAGCCTGAATGAGACGATCGCGAAACAATGTGCGATTCACAAGGCCTGTTAGCTGATCATACTGGGCCAGGTATGT
This sequence comes from uncultured Nitrospira sp., assembly GCA_902500745.1. GTDB lineage: Bacteria > Nitrospirota > Nitrospiria > Nitrospirales > Nitrospiraceae > Nitrospira_D. The sequence goes on along the minus strand of CABVRS010000022.1, from coordinate 14,860 downwards.
GAGCCTCTCCGCGGCTCGTTTTCGCTCAATCGCATAACGAATTGAGCGGGCCAGCAGGTCCGATTGTCGCTCTCCTTTGACAATATAGTCCTGTGCCCCGTTCTGGACGGCTTGTAACGCGAGTACTTGATCGCTGAGCCCGCTAAGCACGATGATGGCGATCGTCGGGTTGGCGGCCTGCATTTGGCGTACGGTTGAAAGCCCATAACCATCCGGCAGCGAGAGATCCAAGAGCACCGCATCAAAACGTGCACGGGCCAAATGCTTAAAGGCATCACTCAAACGGCTCACATGGGTAATTTCAAACGTTTCCAGAGTCCATTCCGCCAGGATGTCCTGGGTGAGGCGGGCATCGATTGCGTTGTCTTCAACCAATAAGACTTTGATCATCGGGCGCGCTCATCAGCAGGATTCGGCAACCTCAGACTAGTCTGCAGCGAGACTTGCAATAAGTATAGCCGAAGACCGCTATCGAACAAGCGAATCGCTGAAGTGCTCACATGGGCTAAGAGTGTCTCATCGAATTCTTAGCCATATCCACAGTGCACGAGCACTCTGCCCCAGACAATGAGCTGGTGAAGCCTTTGCTCGGCCTCACCGTAGGAGCCATCAACAAATTGTTAATCAAGAACAGGAGGGAGACAGGGAAGAAATACAATCATGAGCCTCGGCGAGGAATATGAAGTGTCTGCAGGTACGTACCGGTTGGGCCCTGTTCTGGGCCGACTCCACCCTCACAGGCATACCCGGGTTCAAACGGCCACAATAGCGAACGCCCAACGGAACTTCCGCGGATATGGATATATCTCAACGTAAGACCCATATGTGCGGCGTCACCTTTTACAAGCGTAGTACATTCAGTCGGTGTAAATCCACGTCGCGATATGAGGAGAGGTGTTCCGGAGTTGCCGACAACGGTAAATTCACTGGCACAGCCCGTTATGCTGACAGCAACCAAGAGAGTACCAATGAAAAATCGAACGGATGTTAGGGGCGCCATTGGAATGAGTGATCCTCTCGTTGCGTGGCTACAACGGACACCTACGCCACGTAGGATAAACATTAGCACGAAAACCAGCTTTCAATCGAGAGCCCACCGCTTTTGTTGGAACAAACCGACAGACAGGAGGGCGACAAAGTGTGGCACATAGGGCAAAACTCGTGACGGATATCTGTATGCCTATTCTGAATTAGAAGACTTGCTGTCAGCTAACACGTCGGTTTCATTGGATGTGAAGCTATTCTCTCGCTCCGACATGCGGCACAAAACCTGCCCTATCAAATGGCGCCAGACGTTGAGACCAAACCAGCAGCGAGGTATCATCATGGCTTCGTCGATGATCACTCAAATCGGAACGCATTGTCCAAAGATACATTGGGATACAGCGGGTGGTCATCTATGCAATAAAGCCGTGAGAATGGGAGCCGCAGCCACGCTAATGCTTAGTGTGGCGTCTGCATCATCGGCGTCTACGGGAGAGGACTTGTATGGCTATATCGGTCCAAACGGAACGGTGCACGTAACCAACGTGCCAAGTGATCGAAAGTTTGCTCCACTTGTCAGCAAGCGAACCTACCATGCCTCCATAACGGATCAGGAACTCGAGGAAGCCGTGGCACAATATGCGCACGAGTGTCGTTTGTCGCCTGCATTAGTCATGGCTGTCATCAAGGCTGAATCAGACTTCAATCCAATCGTGATCTCGAGAGCCGGTGCGGTCGGACTTATGCAACTGATTCCAGAAACCGCAATCCAGTACGGAGTCAGAAACCTTTACGACACGAAAGACAATATTGCCGGAGGGGCGAGGCACCTTCGGTATTTGCTGGATCGCTATCATGGCAATCTTGACCTCGCGTTAGCGGCTTATAATGCGGGCGCCAGAAAGGTCGATCGCTATGGAGCCATTCCACCGTATAAGGAAACAAGAGGCTACGTGAAGAAAGTCATGGCGTATTACCGTGACTATCGTGTGAAACCATTGAAAACGCCCACTGCGTGGAAGCGAAGCCCATCACTCGGAAACGATGGGCAGGAGCGGGAACGACGTACAATCGGCAATCGGTAACGATGCGTAAGTATTACACGGGCTTCTCGGCCACGTACTCCACATGGTTCCAGAAGAGCTTCGCTTCATCTTCATTCAACACAACCGGAATGTTAATGTTATTGGCTGCTCCCGTCATGAATACCTTGACTGAGACGGTGTCATGCCACACCTGCGCCTCACAGTGAGAGACGAGGTCGAGATTAAGCGCCCGGTTCCCAATTCGGACACAATGCATGATGTTGCCTCTGTGTATCAGGTAAGACTGCGCTGATCATACACCAAGTTTTCACCCTCAAAAAGGAATGGAGAATTCTGTCCGAGCCTCGTATCCCATGAAAGATTTGCCGACCTTCCTGCAAGAATTTCCTTTCATCTGAAATAGACCCTCAACCAGGTCATGATAAGGGCCGGTTATCAGCACGAATTCCTCTGGCACGAAAGTTGAGGAGGGAACATGGGTTGGTGACCGCTGTGAATGGTGCACAGCGTACCCGAAAGGCATATTTCATGGATCTCGGGCAGCGCTTTGAAGATTTGTGGCTAGTTCTTAGTCAAGATGTGATGATTGTCGGTGGCATTCAGAGTCCGATGCTGAGCTGGATCGGTGCGGTCGGGATTGTGGCCCTCTGTCTGTGGCACGGCAGCGTGCTCGTCAGAGGCCTGCTCAAACTTCGACGAATTTTGACCAAGTTCTACTTCTCCGTCTTGCCTCTGGTTGTAGCACGACAACAGGTCGACAAAGATTGGCTTGTCATTCCCACCTTGGCCAAAAAACGAATCCGTCCCAAGGAGACGCTAGAGGCTCGACGCGATCTGGACGACCTCCAGGCCCTTGATCGTACGTTTCGTGCGGAGCCAGCATTGGTAAATGAATGGCTTTCGTACCGAAAGACATTCGCGGTGGAGCAGTCCGCATGGTTTCTTGAGCCGACCGTGCATAGTCAACGCTCTGCCACCGAATTCTTTTCTTTTGAAGCCCTCTGCGCAGGTCAGTTCAACGTCCGCTTGTTCAGGCAACTCCCTTCATTTCTGACGGGTCTAGGGTTGCTGTTCACTTTTATCGCCATTTTGATCGGTCTCAGCAAGCTCCATGCGAACGGACCTCACATCGAAGGGATTCAAGGCCTCATTAATGGGCTATCGGGAAAATTCGTGACGTCAATCGTCGGCTTGGTCTGTGCGAATGCCTTCACGTTGCTGGAACACTCAATATGGCATAGCCTAGAAAGCCAACATCGAACGTGCCTATCTCTTTTGGATGAACTCTTCCCTCAGAAAGCTACGGGCCATCCTGCTCAGTACGCGCCGTCGGTGACTGAGGCTCCTGCATCGATGGTGAGCCCAGTCAGAAACGATGGGACAACGCAACTTGCCGAAATCATACAGCAGCGCCTGAGTTCGACGGTTGCTGCCTTGACCTCCGCGACTCACGCGCTCACAGCACTGAATACCAAACAGGCCTCAATGAAATTTGATGATCTGCCCAGTGAAATAGCTCATGAGGTTCAACGGGGCTTGAGGCCGATCATGAGCCCATTGCAGGAAGCTGTCCAGGATCTAACCCGCGCGATCAATAGTCGATCTTCCTCAGTGCAGCTCACGCAATCAGAAATAGAAACAATGTTTCAAGAGCTGAGAAGTCACACGCAAGAGAAGCAATGAAAAGGCCGTGATTCGTAGACACCAATGAAGGCTTCAGATCGATCAGACTCTCATGAACGGGCATCCCTTCTGACACATGGGGTGGCAGATCTGATGACCTCGCTCGCCGTGATTTTTATTCTCCTATTCGCGGCCTACGTCACCCACGTTGAGGATGGAAACGCGAACCCTGGGCTACACCATACCGCTCCCCTGGAGCCAAGACCAAGTCTCGACCCACTTCAACCCAGGCTAGAAACCAAAGGTTCCAACGTTCTTACATTCACCGTACCGGATACCGCGCTCACCTTTGAGTTTGGAAAGAGCACATTGCTCCCCGCAGCAGACACCTTCTTATCCGAAGTCATACCTCACTATGCAACCATCGTCTGCGGACCGGGAGGGACGGACGTGGAGGCGTTTGTCATCGAAGGGTACACCGATGATCTTGGAGACGACGTGCGTAATTTGCGCCTGAGTCAGGAGCGATCGTTTGCAGTTCTCGCGAAGAGTCTAGAGACCATCCGTGAGAACCTCCCTTGGGCCTATGAGTGTTTCTTGCAAAAAGCTACAGCGAACGGACGTGGAAGACAGAATCTCATACGGAATGATGCGGGACATCTGGAACGCGAAAAAAGCCGGCGAGTCGTCTTCAGAATCCACATGCGCCCCACGTAAGAGATCTGGGATTGGAAGTTCCAATGCATGGATGGCAGTTCACTGCATACGATCACATCGGTTCGGCATTCACCATCTGAAACCTTCACGCAAGCTCACCTAACTACCGACTTGGAATCGAGGAGGGCGACTCATGGATCTGGCGGGCTAGCATAATGAACTCCTCGAGCGAAAGGTTTTCGGCCCGAATAGAAGCAGACAGATGAAGTGCTGACAGTGCCGCGACGACATGCTTCTGATCATATCCCTGATCTCGGAGTGAATTGACCAGCGTCTTGCGGCGATGCGCAAAGGCGGCTCGTACGATTGCTGCGAATTGATCCCTGCTCTCTCTCGTCTGCTCAATGCGATTCTTCGTCCGCAGTAACACGACTGCCGACTCAACGTCCGGTCTTGGGCGGAAACATTGCGGTGAGACCTTGAAGGCTTTGGTAATCTCCGCCGAGTATTGAGCCATAACGGATAAAACACCGTAGGATGAACCTCCGGATTTCGCGACTAATCGATCGGCCACTTCATTTTGGAGCATCAACACTAAGCGGGTAATGCGCTGTTGCTGCTCGAGTAGACGAAAAAGAATCGGAGTCGATAGATAATAGGGGAGATTCGCGACCACGATGGTACCAAGCGGAAGATGTTCGATCGGGTAGGCCATTGCATCACCGAGCACGAGCGTGAGATTTGGAAACTGTGTCTGTCGTTCAGATAAGTACGCATGGAGTCGGGGATCGACCTCAATAGCCGTGACATGCCCAGCCGAGCGACATAGCGCGTCTGTCAAGATGCCCCGACCGGGTCCGATTTCCAAGACGCTCTCATCGAGGGATGGTTCAGCCAGTGAAATAATCTTGCGGACGATATTGGGGTCAATGAGGAAATTCTGTCCGAGATGCTTAATGGCTGCCGGGAGGGCCGAATCGCCCACCATCAACTCCTGGGCGAAGAGCTCTGGGTCAACTGTTTGGCGAGTGCCAGCAGCGGGGTTCGGTAACAGTCAACAAGATCGCTAAATTCTTCGACCAAATCGTTCGTGAATGAGGGTCCTACATGGATGTTGGCGAATGCCGTACCTTGTTGGGGTCCAACCGAGTGCGAGATGAGCGATGCAGTGAGTGCTTTCCATTTTGTGATTCGTTCGGCCCCGGCCACGGTGTTCAGATCTTGCAGAGTCTGACTCGCGATACTCTCCAGTTCTTTCAGTTGCTGGAGAACGATGGAAACGCCATTTGGCACGTCAGGCGACATGTCCGGAGGGTCCTTTCTTGACGTGCCGACGTCCGGTCTTGGTCTGTGTAATGTGCGCCGCCAGCTTTATGGCCTCTACGAGACTTCCTGGATCGGCAATTCCCTTTCCCACAATGTCAAAGGCGGTGCCGTGATCGACGGAGGTGCGAATGATAGGGAGCCCCACCGTAAGATTCACACAGCTGCCAAATGAGACAAGTTTCAACGGAATCAAGCCTTGATCATGGTAGAGGGCCACGATGCCATCATAGTGCCCTTGGACGGCTTTCCCGAACAAGGTGTCGGCCGGTAGAGGATCGCTTGCCAGGATGCCCCGCCGTTGGGATGAACGCGCAGCAGGAAGAATGACGCGAGCTTCTTCATCGCCGAACAGGCCATGTTCGCCCGCATGGGGGTTGAGGGCCGCCACTCCGATTTTGGGTCGTGTGATTCCGAACAACGTTGTCAGTGCACGGTGAGCCAAGCGAATTGCCTTTTCGATCTTCGTCTGCGTGAGCAGCGACGAGAGATCTCTGATCGCGACGTGAGTCGTCACGAACATGATTCGTAACGGTCCTCCTACAATCATCATGCCCGACTCAGGTGTTTGGGTCAGATCTGCCAACAATTCAGTGTGGCCAGGATAGTGACAGCCAGCCATATGTATGGCTTCCTTGTTGATGGGGGCTGTGACCATCCCATCGATACAACCCAGCTGGGCCAGTTCCACGGCCTTCTTGATAAAGGTGACTGATGACGCGCCAGTCTCTGCAGACGCGCAGCCAGGTCTGAATTTTCGCAATGGGGGATCCAGCGGGTCCAGTACGGCGATGCTTCCTTTCCGTGGCAGTGAGGCCGTATGATTATCGACGCGGCATACACTGAGCTTGAGTCTCAAGGCCTTGATCGTTCGCTCCATGATGGGAAGCGACCCGATTACGATCGATCGGCACACGGTCCGCAGACGAGGTTGTGACAGTGCTTTGGCGATGACTTCAGGGCCAATACCGGCTGGGTCTCCCATTGTGATTCCCAGCAAGGGGAGTGGAGACGGCGATGATCGGCCTATGGATACGAGCGATTTAGTTGGCATAGAGATGTAGGGTGTAGCCGAGATAAAATACCATACCAGCAGCAAGCAGCCACGGGCGCCACCGACCTCCGATCAGGATCTGCAGCAAACAAAGCCCCACAGCCTGTACCGCTAAAACCATGCTGGTCATGGCAGTTTGGGCGATTACCCATTCTGTCCCAATCAATCCCAGAGCGACCGGCAAGGTCCCCTGAAACACCATGGCGCCTGTAACATTGGCCACGGCGAGACGGTCCTTCTTTCGATACAGCCAGAGAAAGCTGTTGGACATCTCAGGTAACTCTGTGGCGAGGGGCGCGATAAGCAAGGCCAAAATCAACGGCGACATGGCGAAAAGGCCGGCCATCGATTCGGCCGCTATCACGAACAAATGGGCGCCCAATATCAACCCCCCTAAACCCAAGAAGGCTTGAAGGCCGATCATGGCGTAGGAAGGTGTGCCGGCAGCCTTGTCGAAAATCAGAGGTTCCAATTCGCTGCTTTCTCCATCCTCACCAGTCGGGGTAAATTTGATCTTCATGTAGAAAATGTACAAACAGACGAGGATACCGGCGGCGATGAGATGGATGAGTCTGGACGGGTTAAAGGCACAGCCTAACGCCACCATGTACCCGAACATAAAAAACGAGAGGTCCGTCATGACCTCCCGATAATTCAACTGGAAACGCGCGGTGCGTTTACCGGCTCGGGCATAGAGCAACAGCAGCAACGCCAAAATGGGGAGCACCAGCGTGCTCAGCATGAATGGAGCACCTAAGATGGCCCCCAGTCCTACTTCGACCTCCTCTTGGCTTTCACCGAAGAAAATCGCGATGATCGGGATTGACGTTTCAGGCAGGGTGGTCCCGATGGCCGCAAAGATACTGCCGACGGCGCCTTCGGAAATCCCCCGCCGTTTGCCGAGCCATTCGATGGCATTGGTAAAGAGCGCACACCCACCGAGCGTGATTGCGACAGAGACGAGAAAGAGGAGCACGTACAGCAGGACGGTCATGCTCGACCTCGCATGATTGCGGGTGTCGTTTTGCCAAGTCCCTGCCGATAGGCCAAGAGTGCATCTTCCATGACGGCCTTGAGTGGTCGCCCCGTTCGCGTCGCGATCTTCTTGCAGTCGCGATACTCGGGTGAGGCTTTTCCCCAACCGGCCCCGATATCGGCCACCTTCAAGCGAACCGTTCCGCCATGGATCATGACCGACGCAAACCGCCGGGGAAGCACCTGACGAGTCATCTCTTGGAGCCGTACTCCGAGTGTCGAGGTTTCCTGAAACAGGATCTCAAGGATGGCATCGATCTGGTCTCGTTTGGCGAGGCAGCTCACAATGACTCCCGGCCGACTTTTCTTCATCACGACGGGAACCAGTGCGACATCCATAGCTCCGACAGCAAACATTTGCTCCATGACGTGCTCATAGGTTTGAGGATTCAGGTCATCAAGATTCGTTTCGATCTGTATCACCTGTTCGGTCCGGCGCGTCGGAGGTGCGGACTCATCTTGCAGAAACACACGGAGGGCGTTCGGCCACCCTTCAGGATTTCGGTCGCCGGCTCCGTAGCCCACCGCAGCAGTGTTCATGGTCGGCAGAGGGCCAAATTCAGATGCCAACGTTCGTATCAACGCGACACCGGTGGGAGTCGAAAGCTCACAGCGAGGACCCTCAGAATAAATGGGTATGCCCTTCACGAGTGCTGAGACGGCTGGCCCTGGAACGGGTAAAAGTCCGTGGGAAGTCTCGATGGAACCGGAGCCCACGTTGATGGCCGAGGAGGTGACTCGGGTCACGTTCAAGAGATAGCAACCAAGAATCCCACCGACGACATCGAGAAAAGAATCCATGACTCCGACTTCATGAAAGTGAACGTCCTTGATGGGAACTCGATGGGCGAGACTTTCGGCTTCTGTCAGGAGGTCGAACACGGACTGACTTCGCTCCTTGACGGGGCCTGGCAACGTACTGGCGGAAAGGATCTGCCGAATACGGGAGAGGGGCAGTGGCTGACGAAATCCCTGTTGAATGACCACATCGACCTTTATTGCGTGAAGCGCACCGCGCTGCACTTCACGCCTACGCAATTGGTAGCCCTTGAGCTTTAGGCGTTTAAGATCATTGACCAATTCAGTCCACGACAACCCGGCGCTCACCAACGCGCCCAAGACCATGTCGCCGCTGATTCCCGAGAAGCAATCGAAATGCAAATGTCGGCCCACGATAGACCTCGCTCAGTGCACGCAAATTGACCGAGCATCTTACCGAAGGCGCTCGTGAACAGCAATCACTGTTCACTAGTCGAAGGTTCATTGACAGTCCCGAGATGCTGTGTTATCCCCCTTAGGAATGCAGCTGAATGACCGCGATCATGTCTCCTGCCTCATGTCTCTGGATAATTCACGATGACAAAATTCGTATCGTCCGCAAGGCCTTCTGACCATGTCGGCCGTCGGGGATTTCTGCTTGGGCTGCTGTGTCTGTGTGGATCGTTGGCACTGTTCTTTCCGGGAGAGAGCCACTCACGTGTGACGTCAAAGGCTAAGCCGAATCAGATTCCCAGGCCTGAGCCGGAGCTCAAGATCGTCGACCTCGCGATTGCGCCGAAGCCCTATACGCTCGGCAACGGACCGCTCCAGTTCTCTGTGACGGTTCAGCTTCCCAAAGACATGCGGGGGGAGATCATTTTGGAAGTCACCTCGCTCATCAGCTCTCCCTCAAAGACCTCGGTGAGATTTTTGACCCACCGGCAACCTATCGAGCGTCGTTCAGCCTCGGATAAAGGACCAGAACGACAAACGATATCGATCGACCTTGTTTGGGATGGCCAGGATCAACGCAAGCAGCTTGCCGGGGCGGGGACCTATTCGTATGAAGTGCGGACGAAATTATTATCGAAGGGAGAGAAGGGGCTCCGAACGGTGATGATCGGCTGGCCGAAGCGAGGCACGTTGCAAGTTAAATGGCCCACGGTCGGATCCCTTGCGCCTACGACTCCAGCCCTAACACGTTGATTCGGTGCGCAAGACAGGCCGCACCAAATCCATTGTCGATATTCATCACTCCCACGCCGGCCGCACAAGAATTGAGCATCGTCAAGAGCGCGGCCACTCCGCCAAAGCTTGCCCCATATCCACGGCTCGTTGGGACGGCGATGACTGGACACTGGACCAAGCCACCCACGACGCTCGGCAAGACGCCATCCATTCCGGCGACAACGATGACCACCCGCGCTTCAAACAGCCGCTCTTTTCTCCCGAGTAGCCGGTGGATCCCGGCAACCCCAACGTCGTACAGTCGTTCGACACGACTCCCCATCACCTCTGCCGTGATTCTGGCTTCTTCAGCCACAGGCAAGTCCGCTGTGCCGGCGGTCACCACCAGAATATGACCCAATGACCTCAATCGTGATGGATACACCGTCACTAGGCGTGCATCGGGGTGGTACTGGGCGCGCCGGTTGAGTTTACAAATGGCGCGGGCGACCTTTGGGTCGGCACGGGTGGCGAGAAAGGGACCCTGCTTCTTGAACAGTGCGCGCGCGATCGCGACGACCTGAGCCGTGCTTTTCCCCTCGCACAAGACGACCTCGGGAAACCCCTGCCGTAACGATCGATGATGGTCAAGAGAGGCAAACCCCAGATCTTCATATGGCAGGGAACGTAGCCGTTGAAGTGCGTGCTCAACCGAGAGCTGTCCCTGACGGACATGCTGGAGTACTTGTGTCAGCTCTTCTGGGTTCATATCCACCCTTTCTCAGGTTTCGCATCGCGTTCCATAAGGTCACTGACTGCCTTCCGGCAAGATTTATGGTCGTATAACACAGCGTTGATTTCTTGGATGATCGGCATGTCCACCTGATAGTGACGGGCGAGCGTGAGCGCCGCACGGGCCGTTCGGACGCCTTCGGCAACCGCCTGCATGCCGTCCAAAATTGTCTCCAACCGTTCTCCCTTGCCGAGTTGAACGCCGACCGTATGGTTGCGGCTGAGTGTACCGGTGCAGGTCAAGACCAAATCACCGACGCCCGAGAGCCCATAAAATGTCCGCGGATCCGCGCCCATCGCCACGCCCAATCGGATGATTTCAGCCAACCCCCTGGTAATCAGTGCCGCGCGGGCATTCAGCCCAAGATTCAACCCATCGATCACGCCGGCAGCCAGCGCCATTACGTTTTTGAGTGCTCCCCCGAGTTGAACGCCAATGACATCACGATCCGCGTACACGCGAAACGTCGGTGTCATGAGGACGTCTTGAAAACGTCGAACCAGTGTGTCGTCAGTGCCCGCTAGACACACTGCGGTGGGCCGCCCCAAGGCCAATTCCGATGCGAAGCTCGGACCGGAGAGCACCATCAGAAAACGGTGCATGGCGGTCGGCAATTCATCTTCCATCAGCTGCGTCATCAATTTCGCGGAGTCTTCCTCGATCCCTTTGGTCGCGCACAGCAGCGGTCGTGCATCAGTCAGGTTGGGTGCGAGTTCACGCAATACGGATCGAGCGGCATGTGAAGGAACAGCGAACAGAATGCCCTGACAGTCTTGTATGGCATCGACGAGGGAAGTGGTTGCGATCAAATTCAGAGGGAGCGCAATGCCTTTCAGGAAGATCGAATTTTCATGAGCGATGTGAATGGACTCAACAACGGTATTCTCATAGGCCCAGAGACGAACGGCGAGTCCCTTTTCGGCTAAGTGTTTGGCCAAGGCTGTTCCCCAGGCTCCCGCTCCAATCACGCTGATATTGTTGATCGTGGTCGGCATACGGTACCAGCCTCATAGCCAAGTCATCGCCACTCATTCAGAACCGCCGATTATAGGAAGGCTCTCGAGAACCTGTCAACGAATCGACGACGCATCGTGCCGATTCGTATCAAGCGCACGGCTGTTTCTTAGGAAAGGCGGGAGATGATATGGCACATGGCTTGCTCACTTGTTCAGAAAGCTTAGAAAGGAGCTGATCACCAGTGGTTAAGTTATTGGTCGGATGTATGGAGATGGGTAAATGGGGAAGTAGATGAAACAGCGCTGTCCTACAAGGATTTATTCTGGGATAGCCACCAGAACATTGGCACAGGTATCCATCACGCTGGCTTTCACCGTCTCCATTGCCCATTCAGAAATGTACATCGGGGGGCAATTAGGAACGACATTCTTCGGGGATAACAACAAACTGACGAGAGTCGACCTCACGGATTTTACTCCAACCGGATCCATGTCAGGTCGGGACTTAGCCGGTTCCCCGGTGGTAGGCGCTAAAGCCGGCTACTACTTTCCTCGCGCTCGATGGTTCGGCCTCGAAATGGAAGCCTATTACACGGCCCCTCATATTGAGCAACAGCCGACGAGATTCACCGTACTTCCTGGGTCGGTTTTAAACGGGTTTGGACCGTTTCCAAGTGTGAACACAACAAATGTTCTCTCAGGAGACCATTTTCGAGTCATTACGGTTGCTCCCTTCAATCTGATGTTTCGATATTACAAGACCAGGCTTCAGCCCTATGTCGGGATTGGCCCAGGCATATTTTTGGCTCGTGTCAGAACCACCGCTTCAGGATTTGAAGGAACGCAGAGTTCCACCAGAGTGGGCTTGAACGTCAAGCTGGGCGGAGAATACTTTTTCACACGGAACCTCTCCGGCTTTGGAGAAGTACGGTATAACTATGTGACGCTCAATTTTGATTCCAACGACGCCGGAGCGTTTGGATTTCAAGCTATCTATAATCCAATCACCTTTTCTTTCGGAGTCGGTTATCACTTCTAGCTTCTGAACTCCTACCTCTAGTATCTTTAGGACCATACCATGTCCGTCAATTGCGTCCGGGAAATCCTCGACGATGCAAGCCTGTCCTAGTTGTAGTCGATCACAACCTGAGATCAATAGATTCTGCGTGCAATGTGGGCGACGGCTCGACGGCGGCTCCAACGACCCATCAGCGTTTGGACCGACCCGCTCAACGCCCGAGCAACTCAATATCAACGTCCTCTATGGAATGGTCGTTCTGCTGATCCTTGCTCTCGTATTTCCTCCGTGGGAGAGTCCGCCAACGCAAGAACCGGAGTTTCTCGGGATGCATTTTATCTATTCTCCTCCTGCACCTGAAGCCGTCGTGAGCCGTATGCTCCTCACGATCGAGCTCGTCACCATTGCGATTGCGGGGATGTACGGGGCGTTTCTTTTTCGGCAGAAATGACGCGCTGCGCGTCATACATTCCAGGAATGCCAAGAAGAGCAGGATCATGACGATGATGGGTGAGGTATGTCGGAGGCTAGTCCAACGCCAACGTCAGGCACTTTGCGGATCCGCCGGATTTCATGAATTCATCGAGGTGTACGGGATGGGTATCGTATCCTCTTTTATGAAGCCACGCGTGTGTGACGGGACACCCAGCAGGAAGCACGATATGTTTCCCGACGCAGACGGCATTGCAGGCGAATTTGAGCGCTTCCTCTTCCGGTACGGCAAAGCGGAGACGATCGGGGACTCGTTCATCGATGGCGGTTTGCCCATACGTATCGAATGCGGCGGGGAAATAGAGAAGTTCGCCGCCGCTCAATGGACACAAACAGGTGTCGAGGTGGTAAAAGCGGCTGTCGACTAATTCGAGAGGGATAATTTCACGGTGAAACCGTTCACTGAGAATCGGGAACACGCGAATATCCGATCGCTGCCGATAGCCACCGAACGAATAGTCCGGAAAGCCCAGGAGATCGCCGGCTCCCTCAAAATATAGACCTTCCTCTGTGCTTATCACGTCATAGTCGTGTTCACGAAACCACTGTGCAAAGTGAACCTCTTCGCGCCGTCGTTCAGGATACCGAAAGCGACTGACGACAGCCATTCGCCCGACCACAATGCCGGCGTTGGCCGTAAAGACCAGATCAGGTAGACCTGGCAGTGGAGACATACGCTCGAGAGCGACGCCCACTTCCTGTTCAAGCACGCGCATCAACCCATGCCACTGTTGCACCGCTCGATCATGATCCACTCGGTTGCTGAGCCGCATCCAGGGATTGATCTCGTACTCGATGCCGAAAAAATCCGGAGGACACACCAGAAGACGGCTCATGTTGGCCTCACACATGTTCTGGTTGGCATGAGAGAGTCGATGAGGTGTCCTTGAAAAGACCCGATTTTGTGGTAGTGGTGCATAGTCTCGCTCATCGGGCGAGATCACATTGTAGCACTCAATATCGCTGGAGAAAGAAAATGAAGATTAGGAGTTAAGCATTTGTGGGAGATGCTTTCATCAGTTCTCGAAGTACGCTGGTGGCGTAAGCGCCGGGAGGCAAGCTGAAGGAGAGGGTAAGGGCGTCATCGTTCAGTGACCAGTCCAGTCCAGTAAGGGGGACGCGAAACGCTCGCCGCTCACCGCGGAATCCGCAAGCTTTTGCGGCGGCGATGAGGGTTTCTTTGGTCGTGCCTGCTTCGGCAATGACGGCTTCCTCGATGTGTCCCGGTTCCCCATCCGCCCAGGATACGCGTGAGCCAAAGAGGATCCCGGTCGGGCTGATTTCGAAACGATCGGCCCGTGGCTGCTCGATTTCAGCATTCTCAACCTGGAAACAGGCACCGTTCTCGGATTTCATGGCCCAATCACCGACGAAGACCTTGTCGAGATGATCAATGCGCCGTGCCAGCATCCGATTGAACAAGAACGACTGATAGGCATTGAGATACCAAATGCGCTGGGACCGATTCATTCTTTCTCGCCGTCGCGCATCGTGGAGGAGCGCCGCGCCGACTTCGTAGTTGTCGCCCTTCTTTCCTTGCCGCTGAGGGCCGAAGTAGTTGGGCACACCGCGGGTGCTCAATTGATGAAGGATGGCCGGCACGGTTTCAGCCGCATGACCGGCAACAGTGCGGACAACTAATCGGAAGTGATTGCCGGCGTGATGGCCGGTTCGGAGCCGATTGCGATGGCGCCCGAGGATCTGAAGGCTCAGAACCATGTCATCGATCTTGAGGCCAGCCAGTGTTTCGGGTGTGACGCCTTGCAACGACACCATCTGAGTCGTAACGGCCCTGGCATCCTTCAAGCCGGCGACCCCGATGGCCTGTGTCTTGATCCCCAGTGACGAGGAGAGCCGTTGGACGAGGTCTGGTGTGGACAGACCACGTTTGGTAATCGTGACATACAGATGTTCTCCTTCTCCACAGGGCAGATAGAGCGGCCGTTCTTCGAC
>CABVRS010000021.1 GCA_902500745.1 uncultured Nitrospira sp. | reverse complement strand
ATGATGTCGTTGCGGTACCCTTGCGCTTGGTTGATCAGCTTTTCGCGGTCTTCTTTGGCGTTGGTGACGTCTTTAAAGGCAGCCGCCACCGCTTCTGGAGGATTAACGTCTTGCAGTTGCACGGCGGCGATTTGCACTCCGGAGTGGTACTGGTCGAGAATCGTTTGCAGTAAGGCCATCGTGTCTGCTTGGATCACGGCTTTGCCGGTGGTCAAGGCTTCGTCGATCTTGCTCTTGCCGACCACTTCTCGCATCGAGGCCTCAGCGGCCTTGCCGATGGTTTCATGGATATCCGCTACGTTAAAGAGAAATTCACGGGCTTCTTTGATTTTATATTGGACGATGAACTCGATCCCGAGGATGTTCATGTCGCCGGTCAGCATCAGAGCTTCTTGGGGTACCATTTGCTGGCGCCCTTGTTGGGTCGTGCGGAAGCCGATTTCGAGACGGTGGAGCTTCTCGACCTTTGGTTGGAGGACCGTTTCTACGAAGGGGATCTTGAAGTGAGGGCCTGGCTCCGCGGCGCGAACCGGTACGCCGAACCGTTTGACAACCCCTTCTTCGTCAGGGGCGACGATGAACACGCTCTGCCAAACCAGTAGGATCAGCAAGCCGGCGATGATGATATTCCAGGCCCCGCCTGAGGGTAGAAGATTCTTGAATCCGCCGGGCGGAAATAAATCCTTTAGCTGCGACTGCGCCTGCTTGAGCGCCTCTTCAAGCGGATCAGACTTTTTGCCCCATGGATCTTTTGGGTCCCAGACCATTTGAAATATGTCTTATTGTTATTTAGATGGACGACTGAATTGAAGCCGTACCTTAACAGAGTGGGGCTTGGGTAACAAGCCCTAGATGGCCTTGGAAAGGAGAAAATAGACGAGCCACGCCAAGCAGGCGGTGGCGGGAATCGTCACAAGCCAAGCCAGTACCATGTCGCGTACGGTGGCCCAGTGGACAGAAGCGGTCCCTCTCAGGAGTCCGATACCGATGATGGCAGAGCTGCTGACATGCGTGGTCGAAACAGGTAGGCCCAACGTGCCTGACAGCAGGACCAGCGACGAGGTGGTCAGATTGGCCGACAAACCTTCCGTATGATTCATCTTCGTTACTCTTTCAGCGAGTACCTCTGTCACACGTCGTCCGCCCCAGTAGCTGCCGATACCCATGGCGATCGCCACCCCTGCAAACACACTGATATGCCAGGTGGGACTCGGCCATGTTGTCAGTGTGCTGCCGAGTACGAGCATTGCCGCAATCTTCGGGGCATCGTTCGTGCCGCGCGCGAGAGATGCGAGCCCACTGGAAAACCAGTGGAGCGAATCGAGGCCGATGGTGGGACCGGATAATCCAGCCCGGTCGCATTGTGATGGGACCGCAGCTACCGGTATGCCGCTGCCTCCGGCTTGAAACAAGGTGTGGGTACAGCCCTGTGCATCGATCGTCACGAGCGCGCGATGGTTCGGCATAATGCACACACAGAGTCCCTCCCAGCGTTTGGCGATCATGGCCATGAGAGGATGAAACAAGATTGAAAGGCCGAGTGAAAGAAAGGGACTCACCAACAACGGGAGCACGATTTTCTTGGAGACCGCCGACCAGATCAACCCATCGACGCCAAAAGCCAGCAGCCCTCCTCCGACCAGCGAACCGGTCAAGGCATGGGTCGTGGAGACCGGGAGTCCGGTCTTTGATGCGAAGAGTACCCAGAGGATGGCCCCACACAAAACCGCTGGGGCTAACACTGAAGGAATCGCGAGGTCCGGCTGGATGAAGCCGCTGCTGAAGGTTTTGACCATGGCAGAAGCCACGAAGGCCGACGCGGCCGCGCCGACCATTGTCCAGAATGTTCCCCACGCAATGGCCGTCCGATAGTTGGTGATACCACTGCCGACCAGTGTCGCGATGGCCTTCGACACGTCATTTGTGCCGTTGGCAAAGGCCAGGAGGAGAAGGAAGAGAAATGTGAAGACGGTCAGGTCCATCGGAAGCCGATTACGACGTCGCTCCGCTGCAAGACGAGCCGGAGCCGGCCGTGCAGCCGTAGCAATGATTGCGAGTTACAATCTGTCGATGATGCAGTAGTATGGGGTCAAAGTCTCGGATATGTGACGGCGCGCCATGGTCGACCGGAAGGTCGAGCATCTGATTGAAATCGCAATCGTACAGGGTGCCATCCCATCCAACCGAGAGTGTAGAGCGACACATTACACCGGCAGCGGCGGCCGGATTGAACGCATTGGCGAGCCGCGTCATGTACTGATCGTAATTCCCGCTTTCTAGAAGAAACTCCAGGAACCGGCTGATCGGCATATTGGTGATTGTGTAAAGTCGGTTGAATTCAATGCCGTACTGTGCGCGCAGTTGTTTCTTGAACTGAGCTTCGATCGCCGCTTGCTTGGGGGGCAAGAACGCTCCCACGGGATTGTACACAAGATTCAAGATAAGCCCGCTGTCCGGTCGTCCATAACCGACGCGGTTCAAGAGGCGGAGCGCTTCGATCGATTTCTCAAAGATGCCATCACCGCGCTGGCTGTCGGTTTGGTTGGCGCGATAGGACGGCAGGGAGGCGATGATCTCGACTCGATGGCTGGCTAAGAATTCCACAAGGTCCGCCTGAGAAGGCAGCAGCAACACGGAGAGATTACAGCGATCCATCACATGACGACCCAACTCCCGCGCCCGCTCGACCAACCAGCGAAAATGTGGGTTCAGCTCCGGCGCGCCACCCGTGATGTCGATGGTCTGAATATCGGTCTTAGCGAGCGCCGCGACGCACTGTTCTACTGTTTCCCGTGACATGATCTCTTTCCGATCGGGGCCGGCATCGACATGGCAGTGACGACAGGTCTGATTACACAGCTTGCCGACATTGATTTGGAAGGTCGTGATGCCGGTCGCGCACAGTGGAGATAAGCCGGCTTGACCCATTTGCGCTTCAAAAGGGAGGTGAGTCCGAGAATCTGCCAGTACCTTGAGCTGTTCGGAAGAAGATGCGAGGAGATTCTGTTGTCCTAGTAGGGTCAGTGGCATAGTGGCTTTCGCTCGAACGTGGGATGGACCTTTCAGGAAGAGGCCATATTCGACTTACGAGTCTTGATCGTAGCCCACACGGAATCGGGAAATCGTAGTTCACAGCAACCAAAATCCAAGGCCTTCCCTCGTCGGCTGGTCAGTGTCCGCCCTACGATCGGCACGATCCGATAACATATCTGCCGTCCGGCCCGTCTTCCTTCAGCGACGCCGGAGTCACGGAGAATGCGCAGATGATGAGACACCTGGGGTTGCGGGTAGCCCAATTCGTGCACCAGATCGGTGACGCATTTTTCTTCGGTGAGCAGTGACCCGACAATGCGCAGTCTGGTCTCATCAGCAACGACCTTCAGAAGCGTCGCGCACTGACGAGGGGTCAGGACGGATCTTTCCGAGGCGTGCTTCATCAACAGCAGCCTCCGTCAGGAGCGCAGGCCACGGCTTCGCCGCTCACGCGCTCACCGGCTCGATTCAAGATCGCGAAATGAGGCTGATAGCCAGTGGTCTCTAAAACCGCTACCGTCTTAGAGCAAATTTCCAACGGCTCTCCCCGGCGATAGACGTGGTGATCGTCATCGGCGGTTTCAACAAACGGCCCGGCCAGCAGCGCATAGTGGCCTTGCCAGGTGCAAGGAGCATCAGCAGGGAGGACGGCGCTCCAGCGCGGATCATGGGTGTCGAGTTGAACCGGGTCGGTGGTCAGGAGGAAGTGGTCGGTGAAAGGAGGGCAGGTCAGCAGCAGCGCATCGTCAGGTTTGATCGGGTACGGGATGCCACGCTGAAAGGTCGTGCCGCGTTCATCCGTCACCCGACTGAAGGGGCCTCGAAGCGTGGCGTATCGGAACGGGGAGGCGGTCGCCGCAGAGGGCAGTTTGTAACCTGTCAACGTCACGGAAAAGAAATGGATGCCGTCGATCTCGCGCCAGGGAGAAAACTTAACCAGATGAATCCCGAGAAACCCGGCTGCCGTCATGCCGTTCATGTATTCGGTAAGCGTTAAGGCACCGGACAAACAGTCTCCCCATTTTTGTGAGTCGTGGACGAGGTATTGGGGGACGGTTTGATCGGAGACGATGTCGGAGATCGTGAATCGCCCGCCTGGCTTGGCGACTCGAAACATTTCACGAAACACCTTCCGCTTATCAGGCGCCAGGTTGATCACGCAATTCGAGATGATCAGGTCGATCGTGCCGTCCTCGACCGGCATGGC
Source organism: uncultured Nitrospira sp. (assembly GCA_902500745.1). Lineage (GTDB taxonomy): Bacteria > Nitrospirota > Nitrospiria > Nitrospirales > Nitrospiraceae > Nitrospira_D. The sequence goes on along the minus strand of CABVRS010000021.1, from coordinate 28,060 downwards.
ATCGGCCAGACCTTTCCGGAATTCTACGTTTGATGCGGGGTAGCCCAAATTCGTGGCCACGACGGACGCGTTCTTGCGCGCAATCTCCAACATCGTATCGGTCATGTCGATGCCGATCACGCGCCCGGTAAGACCGACCAGGCGCGAGGCCTCAAAGCAATCGATGCCGCCGCCTGATCCAATATCTAAGACCGTCTCGCCTGCCCGTACCGTCTTGAGCCCCGCCGGTGTGCCGCATCCGTAGGAGATCCTGAGGACTTCCTCAGGAATAAAGGTCTTGAGATGTCCCATGTCGTAACTCGTGGGACAGCACATCTGTTCGCCGGTACTGGCGGCCTTGGCATACCGGTCACTGACTTTTTGGGTGATTTCATCGATTGGCATAGCCGGCCTCTCAGGGGTCTGACATACATATAGAGATTGCTCTATGTACCAACCTAGACATGCCGGGTCAATCTGGATCTTTGGAAGGAATATAGGGGCCGAGCTTGTCTGGTTCTTCGGGTGTTCACTGTCCATATGAAGATGGTCGGTTTGTGGACGGAAATCTTACAGCTGGCTGAGGCATGACGGGGAATGTTCGATGATTTTGTGAGGCGCAGGGAGATGGAGGAGGTGCTCAGCGATTGCTGATTACTGCGAAGAGGACCTGTTCGACTCGGGCTCGTCGTTTGATATACGCAGCCGACATGGGACGGGACATCGTGGGGGTGAGGCTGTGATGCCGGTCGTGCTCTCCGGTCTGGTATTGGTCCTGCTCACAGTCTTGTGCTTGGCTGGAGAGTTCTTGATGGAGTTGCCACAGCTTGACCTGAAGCTCTTCGAATGAGTCTCCATAGGCTTCGAGCTCAGGATAGCCCTCCAGGTAGCCGCGCCACCCACTTTCCTCTTGCACGATGATGTATTTGGTGGAATGCATCAGGGAAAGTATAGCTGGAGTTTTTAAGGGCGCAAGTGATAACAGGAAAGAAACAGTGGGAGACGGTTACACGTGAAAAGCGTTAATAAAAACAATTGGTTAAGAAAAATTATGAGACCTATGGTTTCTGGCGCAGTCGATCGGGTGGACTACGATGTTCCGTGATTCAGTTCACTGTACTTGCAAGAACTCGGAGCAATTCCAACTTGTTGTTTTGAGCCGATACAAGGGTTGACTCATCTTCGCTGAAAAGCTAGAAGTCGTCAGAATTCAAGCCGCTCAAATTTTGCGAACAGATATAGTGTGATTGAGGCTCTCCTCAATCAGAGGGCATCGAGGGGAAGAATGGTACATATGACGCGTCTGAACTTCAGAGGGCTACTACACGACCATTTTGTGGGCCTATCTTTCAGCGCACTCGGGGTGACGCTCGTCAGTATGCTCTCGGCTTGTGAAGTTGGTGACTTTGGAGTCCCGCCCCAGCCGGTAGCCACTTCCTTACGAGTGGCTCGTATGATGCCCTTGGGAGACTCGATTACAGAATCATCAAAAGGAATGCCGACCTACCGGTATTATTTATGGAAACTCGCACTCGCCCGTGGATATCGGATCGACTTCGTCGGCTCCAAGCACGGAGCAGCAAGAGGAGCGCCGCTCAAATCCGATTTCGATATGGACCACGAGGGGCACTCGGGGTGGAGAGCCGATCAAATCTTGGCACAGATCGCAACGTGGAGCACCGAGACGCATCCTGATTTTGTCCTGGTGCATCTCGGGCACAATGATCTTTGTCAGGGACAAAGTGCGGCAAGCACGGTCGCAGAGCTTGGCGAGATTATCGATACTCTGCGGGAAGCCAACGCTCGCGTCGGGATCTTTTTAGCGCAGGTGATTGCGTCCACCGCACCCTGTCTTGCACAGATTGCCGCGCTCAATGCGCAGCTACCGGCGCTTGCTGAAGCAAAAACACTTCCCCTCTCACCCGTCGTGATCGTGGACCAACACTCTGATTTCGATCCGATCACCATGACCTATGATCAGGTCCATCCCAACGCAGCGGGTGAAGCTCAAATGGCCGATCGATGGATGACCGCGCTGAGTCCATTCCTTGACGGTTTCTACAAGAAACCGCTGCCTCTTCACCCTGATTGATACATTCACAATTCGTTGAGGAAGCCCATAGTACGGTCTTCAGGTAAATGGCCCGAAGACTGGTGCTGTCACATTGGTGAGAAAATGTCGACAAGAACGGCTTTGATCGTTACATTTTCATCGAGGTCTTCAAAAAGCCGATGTGATACTGCAAACCGTTCAGAGAGGAGGCACACAATGATGACAGCGCACATGTCTATGGATGAACAATTGAAGGATCAGGCGATCCGGCAAGCGTTGGCGGGCGATACCGCTGGAGCGCGAGAAACTGTCAGTGGAGTAGTCGATAGACGATACCTCAGAGATGCGTGGCAAATGATGCTCTTTATCGAATCGGAGCGAGGCAGCGTGCAGTCCGTCAAGGACACGATCGTCTCATGTCCAGATCCGTCTCTCTTGGCGAGTCACTTCTATCTTGAGCTGCCGCAAGTTTTTGTCAAGGCCGGCGATCGATCCGGCGCTATCGAAATTGCCAAGGCCATGGGCAACGCCGGAGTCTTACCGCTCATCGGCATCGCCGCGCATCTTGCGCAGGACGGAGATCTTGCAGGAGTGCGAGAGGCGCTCTCTCATATCGACGACGAAGATTTGAGAACGATGATCTTGCGCAAGGTGAGCGGGCTCCACCCGAAGGGCGAGCGACTCACTGCACGGGATCTGAGGGCCGATCAGGCTGCTTCGTCCGGGTCGCTGGCAGCATAACCACTTATACCGCGAACCCTCCAGCACAAATCGCTGCTGCCGGCTGTCCGCTTGCAACATCGCCCGAGGGCGCTCGGAACCACCAATTATTGTGAATGGTAGGAGCGGTCGATTACGCGCGCTCGGGCCGCTCGACTTGCTCGCCGACAGTCGTCTATACTTCATCCGCGTGACGTGCATCACGATTCTATTCCTCTAGTCCACCTCCCTTGTGAATGATCTGACTCAACAGCTCAAGGAACGATTCGGGTTTGCGACGTTTCGGCCCGGCCAGGAAGACGTGATGCGTGCCGTGCTGGCCGGGCGTGATGCTATGGCAGTCATGCCGACGGGGCAGGGGAAATCCCTCTGCTATCAATTGCCGGCGACCCTGTTACCGGGTCTGACACTGGTGATTTCGCCGCTCATCGCATTGATGCAAGATCAAGTGACGGCCATGAAGCAACGAAAGATTGCTGCGACGGCATTTCACTCCGGTCTCACCGCACCGGAAAAGAACCGTGTGATACAGGATCTTCATCACCGGCGAGTTCAGTTGCTCTATCTGGCGCCGGAACGGATGCAGCACGAGGGATTTCTCCAACTCTTGCGTTCTCTCTGGGTGTCGCTGCTGGTTGTGGACGAAGCGCACTGCATTTCCCAATGGGGCCATGATTTCAGGCCGGATTATCTCAAGATCGGCCGCTTGCGTCAGGAACTTACGAATCCTCCTTGCCTGGCGCTGACGGCCACGGCCACCGCTCGCGTGCAAACGGATGTGTGCCAGCGGCTGTTGCTTCGCGATCCCTTTCGACTCGTCGCAGGGTTTCGCCGGGTCAACTTAGCCTTCTCTGTGCATCATTGTCAGTCCCGCCACGACAAGCTGGCGGCGCTGGGACGTTTGGTTCGTGAGACGGAGACGGGCACGGTCCTGGTCTATTGCGCGACTCGTCGCGCCGTGGAGGAGGTCGCGGCTTGGTTGGAGCAATCTCACCCTGCGGTCGGCTACTACCATGCCGGTCTTTCCGATGAGGAACGACGGGCGGTCCATGAGAACTTTCGCCGGGGGAGGGTGCGAATCCTCGCCGCGACGAATGCATTCGGCATGGGCATCGATAAGTCGGACGTTCGGTTGGTCGTCCATTTCGATGTACCGGGAAGTCTGGAAGCCTACTACCAGGAAGCCGGCCGCGCCGGCCGAGATGGTCGGCCCGCAGCCTGCGCGTTGCTGTTTCATGAACGTGATGTGGCCACGCAGGAATACTTCATTGAGCAGGCGTCAAAAGATCCTGAGGGCACTGATCGGGCAGGGCGAATGAAGACGCTGCTTCAAGAAATCCTGGGATATGTCTCAACATCGACCTGCCGGCAGGTTGCAATTCTTGAGTACTTCAGCGACGACGCCGAGCGGGCGTTGGGCCCTTGCGGGTTGTGTGATCGCTGTGTCACGCCGGTCAGACAGGCGACCCGGGCGGCCTCTCAGGAGACCACCGTTTCCGCGCGAGATGTGCTGGAAACGGTCTCCTGGTGTATGGGGCGCTTCGGTCTCAATCGAGTCGTCGACATCCTTCGTGGAAGCCGTTCGAAAGCGCTGTTGGCTTGTGGCTCTGAGGATTGTCCGACCTATGGAATCTGTCGTACGCAGACGAAGCCAGCTGTTACTGCTCGAGTGAAAGCTCTGGTCGATGCAGGGTATCTTCAGGTCGAAGGCCTGGAGTATCCCACGCTCGATGTGACGACCAAAGGACGAGAGGTTCTGCAAGGATTCAGTGCGGTGGTGTTGGACCAGGAAGAGACCCAACCGCCCGCAGGATCGTCGCAGAAGCTGCGTCGCTCATCTGCCGCCTTATCGGCTATCCCAGAGGCCATGCCGCCGGATCGACAGCTTGTTGAACGGCTCAGACAACTCCGTTCTGAACTGGCCGAGGAAGAGGGTGTCGCGCCGTTTCTCATTTTTCACGACAAGACGCTGAAGGCCATTGCTGGGTACAAGCCAGGAACGACTGCAGCCCTGTTGGAGATTCCCGGTATTGGGGATCAGAAGGCCGAGCGATACGGACGACGGGTGTTGGCAGTGGTTAATGACCATCGGTAGCGATCAGTACTCGCTCATCGCATACCAGTGGATTGGTTCGCAGAACGAGAAAGGCCGGTGTGGTGGTGAGCACCACACCGGGCCAGGTACTACGCTCCGTATGCCAGAGTGTCGGATTGAGGCAAATCCGTCGCTCAGGTTACTGGGGGGGGCCCATCTGGGCACTGTTCAATGGGTGTTCCAATCGGATTCCGTTGTTCTTTGGTGAGCTGGTCACAGAAGCTCTTGGGAAGTTTCTGTACCCATCCCTCATAGACATTGGGCACCGGCATGATTCCCTGCGAGCCTTGGCCTTTGTTTCCTGCGATCTTGTCGTCAGTTGGTACACTGTCGTTCGCTAAGACAATGGCTCCCACAACTTCAGCGTCATCCGCCTTGCCGTCCTTGTTGGGATCATAGTCCAACACGAGGAGCCTGTTGGCGAACTTGGGAGTGATGTAGGCGTAGTATCCACCACCCTCCTTGGCGCCAAAGTTCACTCCATGGCAGCCTGGATCGCAGGGGATCAGCCGCACGAGGGTATCGGTCGCGGTATCTACGATAGAAATGGTTCCCCCCAGGGTATTTCCTGTGATCGCAAATTTCCCATCCGGACTGATGGGAATCTGTACTGGGAATCCACCGATCAAACCATCCACGCATCCGGCTCCGCATCCGGTTTTCGGGTCATAGCCTTGGAGCAAGTTAATGTCTTTGATCTTCTCCCCTGGTGCATAGGGACCAGCACCTTTAAGCCCGCCGGTCCCGGTATAGTTCGCCAATGTGGCCGGGCCATTCATCACGGAGATCGAGTGACCCAAATAGTTCGTGACGTAGTATTTACTCGAATCCGGCATAATGCCGCTTGCGATCGACACCGCCCCTGTTTCATTCTTTGAGCGTACCTGGCCAGTAGATAAGCCGGTAAACTCGTACATGGTCGAGTCCGCTGAATTGGAATTGGGGGTAACCATGTGCTTGCCGTCGGATCCCATCCAGTGGGCATGTGGCTGGGTTTGCTTCGTCGGCTTGTTCGGATCCTGCATCGAGATCAACCGATTGATCTCCAGCCTTCCGTTATCCAGCCGATTCAGCTCCATCACCCCATCATCGCCATTACACCCCGTGTGCACTTGCTGTGTGTCGACCCGCGTCATCACATGCGCTGGGTCATGACACTTAATCCCTTTGCTCGTGACTTCAGGTCCGTTGACGAGATCAAGCTCCTGTTTGAGCTTTCTGGTTTCGCGATCGATCACATAGAGGCTGTTGCCCTGCCACTCGGTCTGATAGATCTCTTTTTGATCGTGGCTGGGCCAGAAGTTATGGCCGTTGTTCATCTTCTGATCAGGCAGCGCGATCTTTTCTTTGACGTTCCAATCGGTGGCTGACAGCACAGTCATCGTGCCAGGGAAGTTCGGCCCTTTTTTCTCAGTCAGCTCAAACTGGGTATCAACCCAGATTTCCCCGATCCCCTTAATTGAGGGCTTCTTTGTTGCATTAGCCTCAATGGGGCCGCCGGGGAATGCTTTCTGAAGCGCTGCGTTCAGATCGTCTACCACGGTCCCGCCAGTGACGACCACCGGTACGGGGGGATAGGCTGGGTTATAGGTCGTCTTGGTATAGTCCTTCCAATTGGACGGCTCGGTCACAATGAAAAATGCACGCAACGCGCGCAGTCCTAGGTCAGAAAAACTGTCAAAGGTCAGGTTCGTTGGATCCGTCACCTCTCGCTTAATCAGCAACGTGAGCTTTTCGCCGATGTCATAGGCTGGTTGGTCCTTATTGGGACCCGTTTTGGTATTTGGGTCATCAACAATGACTGCCCCGAGCATGTAGGGATGTAGCTTGCAAACGTAAACATAGAGGCCCGGCGTCTTCAGCGTCACACTATGATTGTCCTGATTCGCTGACGCCTGATCGATTCTCTCGTTTACCGAGGCCGTAGACGGCCAGATCAAACTTGTCACGGTGTGCTTGCTTTCGGCGACTTTCACTCCGTTAAGATCTTGCCAAAAATTAACCTTGGCATCAGGAGGTACAATGGCCAAGGAACGGGTCGCCTTATTCGGGTTGGTCATACCATCAAGATCGAAGAAATGCCCTGGGATATCGGTCACCCGAAAATCAACCGTGGCAGTAGGTGCAGGGGCAGGTCCAGCACTGGGTGGTGCAGGATCCTCGCCCGAACAACCGGCTACTCCTGCCGCTAGGCAGAGAGCAGCCCCTAACGAAACGTACCTCTTCATTGAAGCCTCCTTTTGAGATGTGAAAATGGAACCTGATGCCGGGCTGCTGCGACCTGATTGAACTGCACACATTGGTGTAAGGGTGGCATCGCACAGCTTGCTCAATCGAGACGAAGCGGGCTGTCTTGCTTATATGCGAGCAGTATCTAAAAATTAGGCATCAGAGCTTAATGCAACTAATTTCGCAGCGTTGCGTATGGGCAATCCGGCAACCGACGCATTTCCTAGCAAGCCGAGTGCCAGAAGGGAGATTCTCTTCTCGTGCAAATTAAGGATGTGATAACAATGATTTGTGATGATCAGCGAATCCATCTCGATGAGTAATGGAGAATCGAATTCGATTCAGCATATGTATCGAATCAGATTCAGTGGGGGCGCTGAGACATCTCTGGCTCTTGAAAAGAATCTCGACAGCGGTGCGTTATTCGCACGGAGGAGAGGCTGTAGATCTCAGGATGAGACGTCATCGTACGACGAAAGGGAAAGAGGTAAGTGATTACTGGTGGTGCCGCGAGATCAAGCGAGCCTTACTGCACACACGGTTTGCACAGATATGGTCCTTATCTCAGAGGAAGGAGGCCAGGGACATCTTTCCCAGGTCCTTGTAAGCATCGGTTACCGACATGCACAGGATGCTGCTCCCGAAACTCAATCCGGAACGGATAAATTCTAGAACTTGACTCAGCCGGCATGCCTCGGTGTCGTGTCTGGGATGACACAATAGGGCATACCTCCAGTCACGTGACTCGGCAAACCAGCTATGCTGCCTGTGCGGGCCGAAGCACCGGTTGCGCGACATGCGACGTAAACCGTCTAGTTCTCCGAGTGTGCTGAATCATCCGATGATGATGGATCAAGGGGTCTTCGATGTTGCCGCATGTGACACATCGCATGCCGCGCATCCACATCGGTACATAGCTCTCTTGCATATCCAACAAATGATCCGTGACCATTAATCCGCTGCATCTCGCGCACTTCATGGGAGTCCCTCCTTGGTAAATGGTCGAGCGTTTGTGCTCGAACTCATGATTTACCAGTACCCATACGCAATGATAATGCCACGGGGAAACTTGGACTGCTGTGTAGCTGTAGATGCTTGTCAGTATTGAGATTGGAGCCTACTCCGCGTGTATGATCCGACACTCACGCTAGGATGAATCCCACCGCAGATCGTATCTGAAGTGATACGCCCAGGGAGACGAAATGATACAGGCCTACGTATATAGACTGCATGGTTGCATGACATGGAATGAAGAACCTCCAACAACTCATTGACGGAATCATTCAGGGTCCCGATAATGCGCTGAATCGTGGTACGGAGGGGAACATCCATTGCGAATTGCGAGCACGTAGCTGACCATCGATGACACCTACCCAACTTGCAAAGGTGCTCCTGGTTCAGGCCTGCGAAGAACATGATCCGGATCACAAGTTTATTTTGCGGTACGAGCGAGAGTTGCCTCGTCATGGAAGGTCGGATGCGAACGGTGACGCGGCTACGGAAGATGCTCCCCACGCGGGAGAGGACTTGGTCATTGAGCGGGCTGAAGGTATTTCCGATCGACTGATTCAGAAACATCCTGCGCTCACGTCGGCGTTTGCCGTTTTGCGAATGAAGACGCCGGTCACGCTGCTCATTGGTTGTGTCCTGGTGGGGGGCTTTCTCGCCGACCCGATAGGCTCTGCGGGCCAGATCAACCTCCTGAATTTTTCTCTCCTCACGCTCCTCATCTGGAATGCGGTCGCCTATGTCGGTTTGGTGTACACCATGATCGTACATCGCCCGCTGCGAGATCGATCGCAACCAGGTCTGCCGGGGCTGGTGGAGTGGCTCTTGGGACTCGGCGTGAAGGGACGGCTTAGCCGATTACGCTCTGATCGCGCACCGAGTTCCGACGAACAACAATGGATTGCAGCATCCCTCGCGACCTTCGCCGCACGGCTGCTCCACAGTAGCCGTGAATTGCTGCTCACCCATGCCCGCAGCCTCCTTCACGCGGCTGCGGCAACGCTGGCGATCGGCGTGATCGCAGGACTCTATCTGCGTGGCTTCAGCTTTTTGTACAAGGCGGGATGGGACAGCACGTTCATGGAAGCTGAGGGAGTCCACGCCTTTCTCTCCATCCTCTTCGGGCCAGCAAGTTGGCTCTCGGGGATCCCGATGCCCGGCGTGGAAGCCATCGCCGACCTACGCGGTACGGCCAGGGGCAATGCGGCGATCTGGATCCATTTCTGGGCGATGACCACGGTGCTGTTCATAGTCCTCCCGCGAACCCTGCTTGCCGCAACTGCATGGATGCGCAAGACCCGACTGGCCGCTGATGTCCAACTGCCGAGCGATGAACCGTATTTTCGGCGTCTCCTGAATCCCTACCGAGGAAAGGGGTTGCTTGTGGAGGTATTGGCCTATAGCCATCGTGTGAAGGAGGCCGACGATCGGCTTCTGGCATTCCTTAGTGACGCCTTCGGCATTCTGGCGGACATTCACATGGGGCACTCAGTCCAGTACGGCGAGCCTCCTCCACAGTTTCCAACCGATCCTGATCGCGGTCTCTGTGCCGTGGTTCTATTCAATGTGGCCCAGGCCCCGGAGGAAACACACAGCGAATTCTTGGAAGAGCTAAAAACCATGGTTCGAGGTCAAGGCCGACCCAACATGCTGCTGGTTCTATTGGATTGCGAAGCCTATACGCAGATCGACCATGAAAAGCGGTTGAGAGAACGATGCCAGGCTTGGATGACGCTGGCGAAAGAGTGCGGACTCCAGGCCCTGAAATACCGAGACCCTTTCGGACCACCGGACGGGGAACTGGGAGCCTTGTCCGACAGTTTGTGGCCTAGTGATTTTCGAGGCACACAATGAGTGTCGAGAAATCGCAGATCGCCCTTTCCTTGATTTCCCATACGAATATCGGAAAGACCACTCTGGCGAGAACGTTGCTCCGGAAGGATATCGGCCTCGTCGCCGATCGGGCCCATGTCACGCTGGAGAATCAAAAATATACGGTGCTGAAAACGGAGACAGGGGAGTCTCTTCAGCTATGGGATACGCCAGGTTTTCCCAACTGCCAAAAGATCCTCTCGCGATTACAGGGGGCTAACAATCCCATCGTTCGGATTGTGACGGAGGTGTGGGATCGCTTCCGTGATCGGCCGTCCTGGTGTGCCCAACAGGCGGTGTTGAATGTCCAGCAAGAAGCAGATGTTGTTCTCTATCTGGTCAATGCGGCCGAGGAACCGAGTATGGCCGGGTACATTGCGCCGGAACTGCAGCTTCTGGAATGGATCGGCAAGCCCGTTATCGTCCTGCTGAACCAAACCGGCCCACCCAAGGATCGCGAAGATCAGGAACGTCTGGAACAACCTTGGAAGGACTACTTCTCCCGGTATGGCTTCGTCAAGGGCGTGCATAGCCTCGATGCGTTCAGCCGTTGTTGGGTCCAGGAAGGCATTCTGTTCGAGACCATTCAATCGGTACTCCCTTCGGACGACCGTCAACGTATGACACGATTGTTTGCCGTGTGGGAGAAGGTGAATCTGACCGTCTTCCACGCGGCGATGGAGCAATGGTCGGCACTCGTGATCCAAGCCGCGAAATCTCGAGTGATGACCAAGGGTGATGGCTCGTCGACGGAGGTGCAGAAACAACAGGCGGTCGATAGTCTCTTGAGGGACTTAGTGAACGAGGTTGGGGCGACGACAAAATCGGTGATTGCCTTACATGGTTTGGATGGGGATGCGATCGGTGTGATCCAGGCTAGAATGGAACACGTCGAAGTACAACGGGGTGGGGAGAGTTGGGGCGACGCGACTCTGAGTGGGACGGCGATCGGCGGGATCGGTGGAGCCTTGACCAGTGGGGCCTATGCCGGGCTGCATCTGGATGCGGCGACGGGCGGGGTCAGCATGGGTCTATTCACGGTTGCTGGGGCTGTGGTCGGAGGTGTCCTCGGTTTTTTCGGAGGAGAAGCCTGGACAGAGCGACAGGCAGGCCACCAACAGACTCCGGTCATGTGGTCGGATGACTATTTGGATCTGCTGGTCCAAGACGTGATCATCCGGTATCTGGCTATCGCCCACTTCGGCCGAGGCCAGGGGCAGTACGTGGCGGATCCCGAAGACCCCAGGTTCTGGATCGACAAGGTGAAAACCTTAGTCTCAGGACAGCGCGCCACTTTGCACGAACAGTGGAAATATCTGCGTGGGCAAGAAACCATACCTCGAGCAGATGCGACACCTAAACGGCTTGTGGCGTTGTTGACATCCATCACGCTCGAACTGCTCCGGAGTACGTATCCTGCTTCCAAACGATTTTTGGACCGTCCGACATGAGAACAGCAGTCTGCTATCTGATGCTCACCCTCGGTTGACAGGCCTCTGAGCCTCGCACGAGAATCAAACTCCATGGCATCGAAAGAGATCCAGATGGTTGGCCAATCGGCCGCGGTTGAGCAACAAGACCACGACGAACCAACCTTTCCCCGCTATACCGGGCCGGCATTCTTGTCGTACGGATTCCGACCGTTCTTCCTCGGTGCGGCCGTATTCACCAGTTTGGCCGTCCTTACCTGGGTTGCCCTGTTCGTGGGTAGGGTGTCAGTGGACTTTCTCTATCCCCCTCGTGAGTGGCACGTCCACGAGATGCTCTTTGGATACCTGCCTGCCTTGATTGCGGGATTCTTATTGACCGCCATGCCTAATTGGACGGACCGGATGCCGCTGAGGGGGGCGCCGCTCCTCTTACTGTTCCTGCTGTGGCTGGGGGGACGATTGCTGATGGCATTTCCATGGGCTGGAGCGACGACAGCTGCCGTCGTGGATGAAGCCTTTTTGATTCTCTTGGCCACCTATGTCTGGCGAGAAATTATGGCGGCGGGGAGCTGGGATCGAGCGCCGATTGGAATCCTGGTGAGCCTCTATGCGGTCACAAACATTCTGTTCCATCTGTCAGCGCTTCGTGGTGCACCCACGGACCTCCCAGAGCGGCTTGCCTTGTCAGTGATGACCCTGATGCTGACTGTGATTGGTGGACGCCTTGCCCCCACATTTGCCCGAGAGTACCTAGCTGATCGAAAGATAGCTCCGTTGCCCGTTGTATTTTCTCCAGTCGATGGTGTCGCGATAGCTCTGGTCCTTGTGGGCGTCGCCACGTGGATTATTGAGCCGGAGACGGTATGGGCTGGAGTCATGCTGATTGTGGCTGGGGTGGCGAGTCTAGTGCGTCTGCTGCGTTGGGGAGGGTGGAGAACCTGGCGTGAGCCACTCGTGCTGATTTTGCACATCGGCTACGGATGGGTCGGATTGTTCTTGGTAGCCCTGGGCGCATCGATTCTGGAGATTGGGTTTACTCCTGAAAATGCGGTTCATCTGCTCACCACGGGGGCGATGGGTACGATGACGTTGGCGGTGATGACGCGCGCAAGCCTGGGCCACACAGGTCGATCACGACATGCCGATCGCCTCACTGTGGTAATGTATCTTCTGGTTAATATTGGGGCGTTGCTTCGTATCCTTGCTCCGAATGCCGAGACTCCCACCGCACTTACTCATGCGATACTTGGCCTGTCGGCGCTCGGGTGGTGCGGTGCCTATCTGCTCTTTGCATTCGTCTATGGCCCGTTTCTCCTCCGTCCGAGCCTCGATGAGTAGAGATCTGCAGGGATAAACAATTGGCTCCCTATTGATCTGTGCGGTATGATGAGTAGCTATAAGGCAAGTCGTTCGTGAAACGTGAAGCGTCTCTTGCAATAATTGCCCGGCGCTACACGAACGACGATTAACGCTTCACGGTTTTACAGAAAGGGGGCGACCGGTTTCGACGGGGATACTGAGGTCACTGTCGCATGTCGAGCTCTCGGGAACTCGTAAAAGTCCGAGAAAACGCAACTGCCAATCAAGAACTGGCACTCGCAGCCTAATTTAGGCTGAGACGTCGTTCCATCTGAGGCCCGCGGGGGTGGAATGGCGCGATGCAGCGGGCTGGTCCAAAGTCGGTGCTCAGCGGCTGCGGACGAGAACTTTCTGGGCTAGTGGCTGTTCTAAGCCTGCCGATGGGCGTGGATGGCTGCGAAACTTAAATTGTCGGCTACACATGTAGACACAGTGCACTGACGATCTTCGGACAGGGGTTCAACTCCCCTCGCCTCCACCAAACCGCACTTCGTGCGTTCCGCCGGCCTCTTTATGGTTTTTTCGTAATTTTGGCCGGCGGATAGAGTCATCAACCCACAGGTTTTCTTTCTCGGCTCGCTCGACCCGGAACCATTAACGATGGTTCCGGGCGACGGGATAAATCCCACCAGTGTTCTCTTCTCTTGCACGTAATGTCGCACTTCACGCACTCCGCCCAGTCTTCATTCCCTGGGGGCGGGACAATAGCGTTTCCAGTGAGAATCTGGCAGTCATTCATCTGGCCTATGTACGTATACTCCACGAGTATATTTGGACTATCATGTCACCGTACACTAACCACATTCTATGAGGCTATCACTTCGCTTCATCATCCCGTTAGCCTTTGTCTTGGGGGTTATCGCCTACGGGGTCATTGCCCTCGTCGATTCGCTCGAGCTGAAATGGTTCATTCGAGATCTCGACATGCGGTCAAAGCTGATGATCGGGACGATGGAAGGACCGCTTTCCGATCTCGTGGTCGAAAATTCCGAGCACAAGATCTTGGCCTATTTCACGCGGATCAATCAGGACGAACGGCTGTATGCCATTGGCTTCTGCGACCTCGATAATCACCTCTTGTATGAGACCCAGTCCTACCCGAAAGATGTGACGTGCCAGGTGACGGCGGGTCTCTTGTCGGGTTCGTCCACCATGATGTCACTCAGCCAAGGACCCGTCTACGTCACGTCGGCATTGATCGGATCGAACGGGCGTCCACTTGGACGTCTGTTGCTCCTTCACGACATGAGTTTCATCCAGCAACGCAGCAGCGATACAAGATGGTACATCTTCTATCTTTTTGTGGGGCTTGCGGCGGTGATCTCGCTGATCACTGTATCGGTTGCACACCTCAGTTGGCACGGGTGGATTGCAAGTGTGCGCGCGATGCTCACGGGAGAAGGGCTTCTGGCCTCGCTCAAGCACGAGGATCATGCGCCGGAACTCCAGCCACTGGCCAAAGATCTGCGGTCGTTGGTGCAAGCGCTTGAAGCCGACCGCCGCATGCGTGACGAAAGTCAGGTGTCATGGAGTCCTGCCAGCCTCAAGTCGATATTGCATGAGCAACTTGCCGGTGACCAAGTCCTGATTGTCTCCAACCGGCAACCCTACGCCCATAATTGGCAGGATCAGAACATTGTGGTGCAGGTGCCGGCAAGCGGCTTAGTGTCGGCGCTTGAACCGGTGATGCGGGCCTGTTCCGGCACCTGGATCGCGCACGGGAACGGATCGGCGGATCGAGCCGTGGTGGATAAACGAAGCCATGTCGGCGTTCCGCCTACCCATCCGACCTATCAAATTCGTCGGGTATGGCTGACGGCAGAAGAAGAGCAGGGGTACTACTATGGGTTTGCGAATGAGGGGTTATGGCCACTCTGCCACATTGCCCATGTCCGGCCCACGTTCCGTTTGTCTGATTGGCAACACTATGTTGCGGTCAATGAGCGCTTTGCTCAGGCCGTGTATGAAGAGGCCACGACCGACAATCCGGTTGTGCTCGTTCAGGATTACCATTTCGCGCTGCTACCGAGATTGATTCGAGGTTGGTTGCCGAATGCGACGATCATTATGTTTTGGCATATCCCATGGCCGAACGCAGAAAGTTTTGGGATCTGTCCCTGGCGCGAAGAAATTCTGCAAGGGTTGCTCGGAAGCAGTATCTTGGGATTTCACACACGTGTACATTGCAACAATTTTATCGATAGCGTCGATCGCATTCTTGAGGCGCGTATTGATCGAAACAGCTCGACGATTTCCTACGGAGGCAAAATGACGGCGGTCAACCCCTATCCGATTTCCATTGAGTGGCCCATACAATGGATCGGCGATCAGAAACCGGTTCCGGAATGCCGTGTCAGCCTGCGAGAGGCCTATGGGATGCCGGCTGATCGCATTATCGGCCTCGGCGTAGAGCGTCTTGACTACACCAAAGGAATCCTGGAACGGTTTATGGCCGTGGAACGATTGCTGGAACTGCAGCCGGAATGGATCGGGAGATTTACGTTTCTCCAGGTTGCGGCGCCCAGTCGCTGGGTCATCGAACAGTACAACCATTTTGCCAATGAGGTCTCCGCGCTGGCGGAGCAGATCAATAAACGATTTGGTCGGGATGGGTATCAGCCCATCTGTCTACGGATTGAACATCACGAACCGGCTCAGGTCTATGAGTGTTACCGTGGCGCGGACGTGTGTGTGGTGAGCAGTCTTCATGACGGAATGAATCTCGTCGCCAAGGAGTTTGTCGGCGCCCGTGACGATGAGCAAGGGGTGTTGATCTTGAGCCAATTCGCCGGTGCGGCTCGCGAGCTGACGGAAGCGCTGGTGATCAATCCATATGACATCGATCAATTTGCTGCGGCCCTTCACCTGGCTTTGACCATGCCGAAGGGGGAGCAGCGAGCTCGGATGCAGAGCATGCGTGGACTGATTCAAGAATTCAATGTGTATCGTTGGGCTGGTCGCATGCTTATGGATGCGGCTCGTATGCGACAAAAGGCGCGAGTCCTGAAGCAGGTGGGGCGGGCGAGTACGTTGAGTTGAGCTGGCACTGGACAGGCAGGTATGGATTATCTCTTGACGGACACAGGAAGAGAGAATCTTGAAACGCTCCTTAAGGAGCGTTCCCTCTATGCATTCGATTTCGATGGGACTTTAGCCAAGATCGTTTCTGACCCGTCTGCCGCTCGACTAGAGCGCTCTGTCCGTTTCTGGTTCGAGGCGCTCGCGAAGCGCGCTCCGACCGCAGTGATCTCAGGGCGTTCCTTGGAAGATTTGCGATCACGTATTGAGACAACCGTTCCTGATCTGATCGGGAACCATGGTTCAGAAGGCCCTCATGTTGTGCCGGAGGCCGTGCAGCAGGTCCGAGAGACTTGCCGGGGTTGGCTGCAACTGATCTCCGATCGATTTCAGGCTGAGTTGGCCCAGTCCGGGGTGCTCGTCGAGACGAAGTCCTATTCGCTCTCATTTCACTATCGAACAGTTGATCGGCGTGATGAGGCGCGAGCGTTGATCTCGCGCGTTGTTACTCAGTTATCTCCCTCTCCCCGGATTGTTCTGGGGAAATCGGTCGTCAATGTCATGCCTCCTTCGGCGTGGCACAAGGGAACCGCGTTGTTGGAATGCATGCGGCGACGTGGTTGCACAACCGCCCTCTATGTGGGAGACGATGAAACCGATGAAGACGTGTTTGGCTTGGGCGACCACCGTATTCTGACTGTGAGGGTCGGCAAGAAGAACACCTCATCGGCTCGGTTTTTCCTGAAGCGTCAGACTGAAATTGCACAGGTCTTACGACTGCTGGTAGAGGGGTGCAATTAACGCACTCATGCCTGAACCCACTGGTGTGTTCCTGCTATTCGAACGGACGGCATGAGTTGGCATGGGTACTATTCCACCAACTGTGATCGTTCTCGCCCAAGAAGAAGATCGTAGGGAGCAAAATCGTCGCTCAATACGACGCCGGAAGGCCACGGCTCGGTTCGACGGGTACTCAACAGCGCGATCGTTTCCATCGGTAAACGCTGCTTCAGCGCCAACTCCGAGATTCTCTCTTCGATCTGGTTGACCGATTCTGTTTCGATGAGCTGACCTCCAAAAAAGATCAAATTCTTAGCCGGGGTCATCCCTGTTTTCCATGGCCCCTCGACAGCGAATGTGAGGAGAGCCGGGAAGGCTTGTTTCATGGTTTGGACAACTGCCGCAGCCCGAGCAAGGTCCCCCTCTTTGCCGGATGATGCTAGGTTGACCGCAAGGACTCCGTCCGGGTTCAAACGTGTCCGCACTAAGGAGTAGAACTCCGCCGTAGTGAGATGAAAGGGAATCATGTCTCGCGCGAAGGCATCAATCCACATGAGATCGTAGGTGCGGTCCGTGGCATTCAGAAATGCCCGTCCGTCCTTCACGAACACACGATGGTTGGCCGGGGGGTGATACTCAAAAAACTCTTCCGCCATGCGGACCACGACCGGATCGAACTCCACGATATCCACTTCCAACGTCGGCCAATATTGTGCCAGCCATTTGGCTATCGAGCCGCCACCATGACCAAGGATGAGCCCACGTTGTGGTTGCGGGGTGAGTGCCAATGAGGACACCATCATTTGACTGTAGGGGAGGAACAGATATAGAGGGTCGGCCTTCCACATGGTGGCATGAAACGTTCGATCCAAGACCAAGTATCGAAAAAGATCGTCTTCTCGGATACGAACTTGCTGATACGGACTTTCTTCCTGATGAATCGGGGTCTTCAACCGCTGAAGTGGATAGAGGGTGGTTGTTCCCAATAAGGCGCAACAGCTCAGGACGAACAGCAAGACGATCCGGCTGGTCGAGGTTCCTTTCATGAGCCACCAGATCCCAAGTGCTATCTGGATACCGCCTAACCATGCGGTCAACGAGTGGCTCCCTAGCCAGGAGAGGAGGAAAAACGCGGTTCCCCAGGTTCCAACCAAGCTGCCCACCGTCGAGAGAGCGATCATCCGCCCGGTTTGCCGACCGAGGTGATCCATGTCTGCCACCGCCAGTCGCAACATGGCCGGGAGCACACCGCTGAGCCCGAACGCTGGTGGTGCAAGCAGAACGGTTGCGGCCAGGCAGGGGCCCCAACGTGGATCCTGCACCAATGTCTCGATCTCGAAGAGGATGGGTTGGTTGGCCCACGCGATGAGAAACGTCCAAGCTCCAGAAAACAGCAACAGCGCTGCCAGCACCCGTCCATCAGTATACCGGTCGGATATCCAACCACCGAACGCATACCCGCTGCTCATCGCAGCTAGAATGACTCCTATCAAGGCGCCCCACACGAATAATGAACTCCCGAACACCGGTGCCAAGAGGCGACTGCCCAGAATCTCCAATGCCATGACCACTGCACCGGTCACGAGGGCGGTCAAAAGTAAAAACCAACGGGGAATTCCTGAAGTAAGGGGGGGAGTCATTAATTGAACTGAAGACTTGAAAGGATTCCTTGTGTGTGTTGAAACGGCGTTGGATTGTACTCAACGTGTTTTCAGAGAGTCAATGAAAGCTGATGGATGACTCGATTCTGGGCGATTTTGGAATTCATTGCTCGTGCGCATTCAGGTTGCTATACTCTCCATCGAAATACCTAATGCAAGGAGGCGGGGCATGCATATTAGTGTGATCGGAACTGGGTACGTTGGGCTCGTTACGGGAGCGTGCTTTGCCGAGTTTGGGGTGCATGTCACGTGCATGGATAACGATGCTCGACGAATTGAAAAACTTGAAAAAGGAGAAGTTCCATTTTATGAGCCGGGCATTACGGAATTAGTGGCCAAGGGGACTCGAGAAGGTCGGTTGAGCTTTACCACAGACATCGCCAAGGCTGTTGATAAAGCCTTGGTCATCTTTATTGCCGTTGGGACTCCGCCAAGAGGGGATGGTTCAGCCGATTTATCGTATGTCGAAGAAGTCGGCAAAGGCATTGCCCGTCACATGACTGGCTATAAGGTGATCGTAACAAAGTCAACGGTGCCAGTGGGTACTGGTGAACGACTTCGCGAAGTGATCACCAAGTCTCAGGCAAACGCGTTTCGGTTCGACATCGTGTCGAATCCGGAGTTTCTCAGAGAGGGGTCGGCAATCGAAGACTTCCTGCGCCCGAATCGAGTGGTTATTGGAGCCGATAGCGATCATGCCGTCGCAATTATGAAAGATCTCTATCGTCCCTTGTATCTGATTGAAACCCCTATCGTTGTGACCGACATTCCTACCGCTGAACTGATCAAATACGCGTCAAACGCATTCTTGGCCACAAAGATTTCATTCATTAACGAAATGGCTAACCTTTGTGAGCGCGTGGGAGCGAATGTCCAGATGGTGGCAAAGGGTATGGGACTAGATAATCGTATTGGTTCAAAGTTTCTTCATGCCGGAGCTGGCTTTGGCGGCTCGTGCTTTCCCAAGGATTTGGCGGCGCTGATTCAGGCTGGAGAGCGTGTCGGTTATCCGGTGCAGGTTGCCCTTGCTGCTTCTAAGGTGAATGACGATCAGCGACACCGTATGGTGGACAAGATTCGTGATGCGGTGGGAGGACTTAAGGGAAAAACGTTGGGTATGCTGGGGCTCTCTTTCAAGCCTAACACGAACGACCTGCGAGAGGCCCCTGCGCTTGCGATTAGTCAGGAGTTACTGAACGAGGGCGCAACAGTGCGGGCATATGACCCGATCGCGCTTGATGAAGCGTGTCGGACGATATCGGCATTAAAACCATGCATGGATGCATACGATGCGGCGGAGGGAACAGATGCATTGATCATCATGACCGAGTGGAATCAATTCCGGAGCCTCGACTTTGAGAAGCTGAAGGGGATCATGAAATCACCTATCTTGATTGACTTGCGCAACGTCTATGACCCTGATCGAGTTGTTAGTTATGGATTCCACTACATATCGGTCGGTCGTCCCAGTAAGAGACCCTAAGCGATAAGACATAATTCTAGAAGGCTAAGTGAGTCGCGGCAGTTCGGTTTTGACCTGTTCCGTGGTCTTGGGTTTATACCCCATCCGATCCAGGACCTTCATGATGCGTGTCTTCAACCGGTCGTCGGCGTCGCTCAATGCGGTAGCCAGCGGTTCCACGGCCGGTTTGCCGATCTTACGAAGAATCTCGGTTGCCGATTGACGAATCTCATCTTCTTCGGAGACCAGTAACGGAATCAGCGAATGGACGGACGGGCCTCCCAACTTGATCAACGAATCGTAGGCGCGTTGTCGCACATCGCCGACCTCGTCGTTCAGTGCCGCCACTAACGGATCGACCGCGCGAGGGTCTTTCAACTCGCCTAACACTTCTGCCGCATACTTGCGGTTCAACCAATGTGAATCTTTGAGATCGAGCAACATCGCGTCGGCCTTGGCGGTGTTTGGATCCTTCGCCCGAATCCTAAAGCTGGTGGCAACGCGCTTCCCACCTTCCTCTACAACACGGATAGTGGCTCCATCGCCCGCTTTGAGCTTTTTGAGATCTTCGAGGGCCTCCTCAGCCACGTCGAGGACGACGGTTTTTCCGTCGTAGGCCAAGAGCTCGACTTCGAGCTGCCTGCTCTCCGGGTTCACCGCGACAACTCGCTCCGTCACGAGATTGAAGCCGTCTTTCTTGTCTCCACCTTTAGGAACGATTTGAATCAATTTTGGAGCTTCGTCCGCCATGATAGTCATCCTCTTTAAAATAAGTTATTGCGATTCGGGTTTCCAGCCGAGACTGACCAACACGGCGTCGACCGTTTCCTGCACCATGGTATTCTCGTCTTCTCGTAACGCCAGCAAGGGTTGAATGGCGTCTTTGGCACCGAGTCGCGCGAGCGATTCTGCGGCATTTCGTCGGACCAACCAATCCTCATCCTTCAGTGAATCGATCAATGGTGTGATCCCCCTGAGATCGCCTATTTTCCCCAACGCCTCCGCCGCATGACGGCGAACCATCCAATTGGCACCCAGAAGCCCATCGATTAATGCTTCGACCGCCCGCACGTCGCCGATCTTTTTCAGGACTCGGGCCGCATCTTCGCGCAGGGTGCTGTCCATGAGCGCGTCGATAAGTCCTGGCACCGCTTGCGGATCGCCGATCCGTTCAAGCGCCCATACCGCCGCCGTGCGGACCGCACCGTCTCGGTCTTTGATGGCTTCGACCAGCGGCTTCACGGCCCGCGTGTCGCGTAATTTTCCGAGTGCCGAGGCCGCCTGCTCTCGAATCGCCCATGAGTCGTCCTGCAATGCATCGATCATCGGTTCCACGACCGATGGACCCATCCGGACCACTGCGCTGGTTGCGGCTTCTCGAATGACCGCATCTTCATCGGCCATCAAGTTGATCAATCGAGGAAGCGCTTCCGGGCCGGTCTGGCCGAGGCTCGCGATGGCATGGTCGCGCAGGGCTTCATTGTCATCATGCAATGCCTGTATCAGTTGCTCAATTCGACCAGATGCTCCCTGCTGTTCAGTCATGCGCGGTGTCCTCTACGTGAGTTGGAGTTTCCATAGCCGTGATGGCATCGAGCTTATCGGCGATCAGGCCGGCGTTGTACGCCACTAAGCCATCACGATCGGTCTTGAGCCGATCAAACAGTTCTTTATGCGGACGTAAACTTCCCACGTCCTTGATCTTCGCCAAGGCTTCCATGGCATATACGCGCAAGGGGCGGATGGGGATGGCCTCAAGATAAAGACGAGTCGGGCGCGCATCGCCGATCAAGCCCAGTGCCTTGATGGCCAACTCCTTGACGCCGGTATCTTTGTCCTGCTCCAACCGCATCATGAGTGGTTCGACGGCCCGCACATCTCCGATTTTTCCTAGTAAGTCCGCGGCTGCCTCACGGACAAGCCAGTCATCGTCTTCAAGGTATTCGATCAGGATTTCCACGCTTGGCCGTCCGATCCCCAACAGATCAATCACCGTCGCCATGCGTGCTTCCTCACGTTCGCTGGCCTCTTCGACCTCCCGTAACGCGTTGAATGTTGCATCGATCCGCTCACGGATCGCGGTTAGTTTCTTCAAGGTACCGACAGCGATGTCTCGAACAGCCGGCTGCCCCATCGCGTCAATAAATGCATCGACAGAGCGTGGATCCAGTAATTGATCCAACATCAACGCTGCGGCAACTTGTGCATCCTGGTCGGGATGTTTCAATAGATCACATAGCGGAAGAACGGCGGTTGGGATGGCTCCGATCAAATGGGTCAGGATCTGCTTTTGTGTGGCATCCAGAGTTGTAGGGAGCAAGGCAACTAATGCGCGGGCGGTATCTGTATCGAGCACCCCTGCCATCTGCTCAAGGGCCGCTGCCCCCGCACCTCGGACAACTTCCTCATCATGTACAAGCAGTTCGACCAGGGCCACGCCGGCTTGTGGGTCTTTGATTCGAGCCAACATCGCTGCGGCTTCTTTCTTCAACTCGGGGGAGCCAGTCCGCAGCGCCTCAATAAGCGCTTGGACGGAGCGAGGTCCGCCTGAGACACAGGCGGCCGTTGCGCGCATGCGTCGCCAATCCTCTTCATGAGTCAGTTCCGAGACGAGTGTCTCAATCGTTTCGTTCGACATGGCATTTAAGGATGAAAGGCCGACATACGTCGCGGTCTCCAGCCGGCTCGCGTCAACGTTTCACGAACATGGAAATGAAGGTTCTCGTCTTGTGAATGGCTCAAGAGTGGTATCAGAAATGGAATGACCTTGGAGCCAAACTTAGTCAATGCCGATGCTGCCTCCGCTCTCGTCGGCGTTGGTTCTAATGCTGCAATAAGCGCGGGAATTGCCTGATCGTCACCGATCTCACCCAGGGCACGCACGGCGGCACCTTGAGTGATGAGGTCTTCAGTCCACTGGTCCCCGCAGCCACCCACCGTCTTCGTCACTTCCGGGAGGGCGGTTCCAGTCAGGAGTTTGATCAGCACAGGAACCGCACGATTGTCGCCGATTTTGCCGAGCGCTTCGACTACCACAGTTCGCAAGCCAGGTTCACGCATGGCCGTGAATAAATATTCAACAGCCTGAGAATCACCGATCTCGCCTAGGGCCCGTACCGCATCTTCGCGAACCGCCGAATCTTGATCGTTGAACAAGACCGCAAGCAGTGGCTTCACGGCCTGTGGCGATCTGGTCTTGCCCAAGGATTCCACGGCGTGTAGACGAACGAGCCAATCGCCATGCCGCAAGGCGTTCACTAACGATGGAATCGCTGCGTCGCCGATTGCTGCCAATACCGTAGCGGCTTCCTCCCGTACCGCTTTAACCTTGTCTTGGAGCAGGGGAATAAGCGGCGCGATAGCATCGGTATGTCGCACTAAACCCAAGGCCTTGGCTGCATGCATCCGGACGATCCAATCACTGCTGCTGAGAGCCGTGATCAGGGACGTGAGCACCCGTTCGTCCGCAATGGAAGACAGAATTGCGGAGGCGGCTTCCTGGACTGAAAGGTCGGGTTGCTCGAGACAGACTCCCAAGGCCTCGACCGACGGGGCTCCGATGACGCGTAAGGCTGCAGTCGCCGCCTCACGAACAGAACGGTCAGGATCTCGCAGAAGGGCGATCAAGGGAGTCACAGCGCGAGGATCCTTGAAGGTGCCGAGCAAATTGGCAGCTTCTTCGCGGATAGCCCAGTCGTCGTCTCGGAGTGCAGCGATCTGTTCCGATACCGAATCGGTCATGGTAATAGCGACCCTCGATGTGGCTCAATTATGCCGTGTCACCGGATGGCCCAAATCGCCCGGTGTTCCCCAATGGCCGATCCACTCGCAGATTGTCGGCATGGCTTGAGCTGATTTCTACTTCCTCATCGGATGGAGTCCATCCAAGCGTCTCCAAGGTTTCGAGCGCGATCTGCTTGAGGGCATCTTTGGCCGTCAGGCGAACTGAGGCGTACGACAGGACGCGTTCCTTCTCCGCCTCAACCTCAGAAGCCTTGGGGTCATAGAGAAAGGCAATGAGCGGTTCGATGGCGGCATCGCCGATTACCGTCAGTGCGGCCGCCGCCTTTTCACGTAACACGCCGTCCTTCAGTAGCATGATCAAATCCGGAATGACACGAGGGTCGCGAAATTGTCCGAGGGCGGTCGCTGCCGCTTCCTTGATGAACGCATCTTCGCTGACGATGCATCCGGGCGTCGGTGAACCTTCTTGCTTGATCCCTTTCCCCTTCAACGCATTCAACACGGCCGGAAGTGCGCGTGAATCACCGATCATGCCGAGGGAGGCAATGGCATGTCGCTTCACGGCTCCGTCTTTCATTGCTTCGACCAACGCGTCAATGGCGCGGGAGTCACCGATCATGCCGAGCGCGATGGTAGCATCTTCGCGAACCGCTCGATCCGAATCTTTCAGCGCGGCAATCAGTGCGTCCACCACCTTTGCGTCTCGAACCCAGGTCCTGCCGATTTGATAGTCCGTCGTCATGCCACCCAGCGCACGGGCGGCGTGGCATCGAACCACGAAGTCTTTGTCTTTCAGACTTTCGATCAACGGATCGACGGAAGGTTGTCCGATGTACACCAGCGCGGTCCCCGCCGTTTCGCGCACAATCTTGGAGGAGTCTCGGAACAGCTTCACTAAGGTCGGAACGGCCTTCGGATCCGCAATTTTCCCCAGTGCTTCTGCAGCGGCACTCTTGACTGCGCCGTCACGATCCCGACACGCGAGGATTAATGCATCGACCGATCGTGAATCCTTGAGTTTCCCGGCGGTTTTAGCGGTGTGTTCACGTACGCGCCACCGCTCGTCTTTCAGATTTGCAATCAATCCCTCAAGCACACTTGAGCCCATTCGTGCCGTTGCGTCGACTGCTTGGTCTCGAACTTCCATGATGGGATCGTTGAACAGACCGATCAGGGCCTCGAGCGCTCTCGGTCCACCGATTTTTGAAACTCCACAGCCGGCATGAGCGCGGACAGACCAGAACTCATCACTGCATGCGCCGATCAGTGCCTCCAACGTCGAAGGATCCCCCAGATCCGCCAGCGTCTTCGCGGCTTCTTCGCGGGTGGCATCGTCCACGTCTTCAAGGGCGTCTAGAAGATCTTCGAGTGTGTCAGCCATCGTGTGGTTGCTGCTCATAATAAGGGTCACGCTGTCCACCGTGAGGGTACATCCGTTTGCACAAGACCACGAGGGTCCGGGTCCCACGGCCACCGACGCATTGGTCCAATGATGTTGCAAAATCGAGCATGCCGTTCAGAGTGACCGTAAAGGGAAAGTCGAAGGTGAAACTGATGAACTTGTACTTACCCGGCCGCAACGGCAATTCGCGAAGCTCCGATGTTTTAGGTGCATCAAGCGACTCG
This sequence comes from uncultured Nitrospira sp., assembly GCA_902500745.1. Taxonomy (GTDB): domain Bacteria; phylum Nitrospirota; class Nitrospiria; order Nitrospirales; family Nitrospiraceae; genus Nitrospira_D. The sequence goes on along the minus strand of CABVRS010000021.1, from coordinate 3,024 downwards.
GGGTCGGAGTTCCAGATTGAAGGGGTAATCCCCGGCACTTGCCACCATGAGGTCGGCACTAACTTTGTGGCATCAATGGTAATAGCGTATTCTTTAAGATGAGCCGGTGGCTCCCCCGCGAAGCTCCATGGAGTCGCAGCGATCGTCAGCAGGGCGGTCAGTACCCACTCAAATACCAGAAATCGGTATCGTATCATCGTGTCGGCCTGCATGAAGTGTTAACGTTTCTTCGCGCGTGGTGCAGGGCGCTTCGCCGCCGCTGTGGGGTGAAAGATTTCTTCCGCGACTTTGCTGTCCCATTCGGTGTGGGTCTCAAGCTTGAGGATTCGCATCACCGTGGCGCCGGTATCGATGATGGACACCGGCTGTCGAATGATATGACCGCGCTTGATCCCAGGACCCGATACAATCCAGGGAACGACCGGTGTCGTGATCGTTGAGACCTCGGTGCCGGGGTCGATTCCCTTTCCGCTGAGAGCCGTGACGAGGACAGCCGTACGGTCTAAGAGCTTGTGGAATTTGAATAGATCCAGAACGGATTGCATCGAGGCGTCGACGGTTTGTAGGGCCTCGCGATACTCCTTTGAATTCCAGCCGTGCGTCACACCAGCCCGGCCGGCCTCTGGTAGATGAACCACCAACAAATGGGGCAATGAGAGCACCGCGTGGCCGTAGCCATGCCCACTGGCGGCTTTCTGGAAATACTGCTGGATGTAGGCGACGAGTTTTTGAGGGCCGCACTCGGGCCGCAACGCTCCGCAGAGTTGATAGTCGGTGTATGGAGTCGGTTTGGCCAGCTGATAGAGGGACTCATCCATAAAAAAGATGGCGCTATCTCGGCCTCCGCTCAAATCCAGGTAATCGAAGAGACTGGGTGGGCGCGGGTAGCCTCGGCTGAATTCAAACGAGTTCCAGGTGATCCCATGTTTTTCTACAGGCATCCCGGTAATCAGTGAGGCCATCATGGGCAATCGCAGGGCAGGTTCGACCCCGCTGGCAGTCCAGGTGCCCGAACCTTCCTTGATAAGCTTGCTCAGGGCCGGCATGGGGCCGCCCTTGAGTGATTCCTGGCTGAATCCTTCCAGGACGAACAGCACGACATGTTCGGCCTGAGAGACAGAAGGGGGAGTCTCCTTGCCGGCTGAGGGGGCCGCATGAATTCGGGCGGGGCTCCAGATTGCAAGCAAAAGGGCCAGTAATCCGAGAACGATCACAGGAGAACACCGAAGGGGAGGTACCATAACAAAAAATAATCCTCGTGTTTCCAAGTAAGTGAACTCGTACCCTAACATGCAAATTTTCTGGAAGGCAAGGTGGGGCAACGCTTTAGCTGAACGCTGGCCAGGCCACGTTCTTGGTGTTAAGCTAAATAGACGATCGTTTCTACTGCTTGTGACCGAGTTCCTCTCGTAAAGAAGGAAGGGGAGGTCATGTTCGGTCGAATATCTCAACTCCCTTTCTACCCGAACCGCTTGCCGCGGAATCTTGTGCACTCGCTTGCGTTCTGCCTTGCCCTCGCGGCGACCTTCTCGGCTGCATCCCTGGCGTTGGCCGATATCCGGGTCGTCAATGCACAGGGCGAACATCGAATGGGAGACCGCGATACCCGTGAAGATGCGATCAGACTGGCCACTGAGTTCGCCAAACGGAACGCGCTCGAGCAAGTGGCCACCTACTTGGAGAGCGTCACGGTGGTCCACGATATGGATGTGACAAGGGACGAAATCCGTACCTATACCGCGGGGTTGGTGGTCGTCCTCAATCAACAGGTTGCCACGACGTTGGATGGTGACGTCGTGGTTGTGCGTGTGGACCTTCTTGCGCAGATGGACACGGACGAAGTGGCAAAGGCGATCACGGCACTTCGTGAAAACGAAGATGCCCGGGTACAGTTAACCTCGCTCAAAAAAGAGAATGAACAACTTCAAGAGGAGTTGAATGCTGTCAATCAGACACTGGGGCATGCGGCCACTCCGGAGCAAGTCCAGCAGGCGGCTCAAAAGCGGAAAGAGATTCTCAATCGTGTCCAGTCGAATACGATGGTCTCGCAAGCGTGGACAAACTGGGTCCTCGTCTCCCCGATCGGTGTTCCTCAGGGTCTGCTGAACAGTGCCAGCGGTCTGTACCCAGCCAATCCGCACGTTGCCATTGCGCAGCAATTTATCGCCAATCGGCAGCCTCTGGGCGCCAAGCAGCCTCCTGCACCCGGAAGCCGGCCGCCCCAAATGCCAAAGCATGAGATAGTTCCACCGCCCGGTTCGTCAGGTGTTCCGCGCACACTCAATGAAATGATCCATCGTGCTCCGGCAAGGCCGTCTCAGTTCGGTCATCCGAGGGGAGAGGAACGACGGTGAGGAACAAGGCCGGGGTTGTCATCATCGTCGCCGGGCTCTGGCTCAACTATGGATGGGGCCTTAGTACTCTGCAAGCAGCGACGTCCGACAGCGGCATCTATTCTTCAGATCAGTATTGGATCGGCAAGGGGCAGGGCGACTTAGCCAAAGGTAAGGCGGTGTGCCAGCGCGTGTCTGAGCTGTCCGCTCGCACTGATCTCGCTAAGCAGATCCGCGTGTTGGTCAAGGAACACATGGTCGACCGTGTCCGTGAACGGTCGGGGCGTGAGAGCGAGCAGGATATCGAACTGACGCGCGAGGAAATCGTTCAGGAATACTTGCAAGACGTGAAGATCGTTGACCGCCGAATCGACGAAGAAAATAAGATTTGTACGGCGACCGCTATCATGCCGAAGAGCCGCGTTGAATAGTAGCCAGGCACCGATCAAGAATCCTGCCCGGTTCGCCTTTCATAATAGTCTCAGTGGTGTTCTTGCAGCCTCGAACCGATTTCGGATATGTAATCCTCTATGCCGATCGAAAATAATTTTCAGCACGACGAGCTGTCACGGAAGAACCCGGGCGAGCGATTGAGTATTGCCGACCTAGCGGATACCGTCTCTCCAGATTCCCCGGAATGGGGTGAGACAATGGCTCGGTGTGGGGAACGTCTAGCTCAGGCCGGTGTTGC
>CABVRS010000020.1 GCA_902500745.1 uncultured Nitrospira sp. | reverse complement strand
CGTCCAAGAAAATCTTCGAGTTGCATGATCTGTTCTTTGATTTTGGCGTTGTCCTGTTCCTTAGCTGACTGTTCTAGTTGGGCTCCAATATCAGTGATCCTGTCGAATCCATAGCCGCCTCCATCACCTTTCAACCGATGGCCTAGATTCTGAATCGTTCCGAAGTCTTGCCGAGTCAGCGCATCTCGAAGCGTTTGGAGATCGTTCTCTCGGTTCCCCAAGAAGATAGGTACGATATCTTCAAGGTCGCGGCTAATCTCAACGGTGAAGCGGTCGGCTGATTTTGGTTGTAAGGGGGAACTCATGAGATAAGGTGTTCCTTGTGCGCCCGGAGAATCTCTAATAGCGTTGATTTTTTGACGGGTTTCGTAAGATGGGTGTTACAGCCAGCTTCGAAAATGCGAGTCTCTTCTTCTTTGAGCGCCAACGCGGTAAGGGCGATTATCGGTGTGGGGGTTAAATCGTGTTCCCGTTCCCACGATCGCATCGCTTGAGTGGCGGCGTACCCGTCCATGACCGGCATCTGTATGTCCATCAAGATGACATCGTAATGCGAGGTTTTGAATTTCTCTAATGCGATGGCGCCATGCTCCGCGATCTCTAGGTAATAGTCTGTCTGTTTCAAGTAAGACCGGACCAGCAGTTGATTATCCGGAGAATCCTCGACTAATAGAACCCGCATGGCTCGTGTTGAGGGTGTTGAAGACGGCTCAATGGTCTCCGTAGGCTTTGGTGGTGTGCCTTTTGTTCGGCCTAGCGCAATCCCGATTGATTGCAGAAGGTCGCTTCGTCGAATGGGTTTGATTAAGTACCCACCAAGGCCGAGATCGTAGGTCCGGGCAATATCATCAGCCCAATGATCCGATGTCAGCATGATCACCGTGGGACCGTTCTCATTGGATAGCGCTTTCACCTGTTCAGCAACCTGAAAGCCGCTCATCTCTGGCATGCGAGAGTCGAGGAGCAGAAGCTCATAATTCTTGTTTTCTTCTGCTGCGTAGCGGAGTTTCTCCAATGCTGCCTTGCCGTCACTCGCTTCCGTCACCTCGGCTCCCCATGCGCTTAATGTTTCCCGCAGTATGAGGAGATTGGTCGGATGATCATCTACAGCAAGAACCCGCACTCCGGTAAGATCGATCAGGGGTGTGGATTTCTGGTGTGTGGATGTCGTTTGAACCTCAAAAAGGAGAGAACACTGAAAGGTACTACCGCTTCCCACGAGACTCTCCGCCCAGATCCGACCGTTCATTCGTTCGACGAGCTGTTTGGTAATCGCAAGGCCGAGTCCCGTTCCTCCATACTGTCTTGTCGTTGAGACATGTGCTTGTGTGAAGCTGTCGAAGATCAATTCCAGTTTATCCGGAGGAATCCCAATTCCGGTGTCGCTCACGGAAAGGCGAACCGCACCGGCAGTATGTCGACTGGGATCGCGGGTGACGCGAACTTCCACGGTGCCGGTTTCGGTGAATTTGAGTGCATTGCCGATCAGATTGATCAGGACCTGTGTCAATCGTGTCGGATCGCCGATCAAGTGGCACGGCACGTCTGGGTCCACATGGGAAGTGAGCTCAAGACGCTTCTCATTCGCTCGCATCGCTAATATATCGATGGCTTTATCAACAACCTCGCTCAAGTCAAACTCGATGGCCTCTAGTTCCAGGTGGCCGGCTTCAACTTTGGAAAGATCCAAGATATCGTTAATCAGATTCAGGAGTGTGCCTCCGGCTCGGCGAAAGATCCGAAGATACTTACGCTGATCCGGCGTAAGAGGAGTTTCCCAGAGAAGGTCAGCCATACCAATGATGGCATTCATCGGGGTGCGAATTTCGTGACTCATGCTGGCGAGGAACTCACTCTTGGCCCGACTCGCCACTTCAGCGGCTTCTTTGGCAACGCGGAGCGCCTGTTCCACTTGACGTCGGTCGGATGCTTCAAGCGCCAAGGTTGCCATTGTGGCCAAGAGACCGAGCACATGCTCTTCCTGTTGGCTCCACTGCCGAGGTGCTCCGAGAGACTCGGCGCAGAGTACACCGACGAGTTTCCCCTTTTGCCTAATGGGAGCGCTCAGCATCGCTTGGATATCGAATTGAGAGAGATAGGCATTGGTCAGGTCTTTTGTCCGTGGATCATCGAAAGCCTGAGACGCTGCAATGGCACGACGTTCTCGAGTAAGCGATCGAAGGTAGTGCCGACAGTTCGCAGAAGGGAACACCAAATCTGGTCTGGAACGGCGTCGCCCGGTTTCGTACAGGTCAATCAGCATCACGGTGTCTCGCTCTTGAGACAAGAGCCACGCGCTGGAGCGTTTGACCTGAAGGAGAGCACAGGAAGCCTTTGTAATGGCTCGGAAGGCCTGGGAAAGGTTGCCGCTGGTCAAGGCGTCGCTTTGCGCCAGCTTGTGGAGTATGTTTTGGTATTGCTCGAGGAACGTGAGTGCTATCGGATCAAAGGAGGAGCGAATATGCCGTGCGCGCTGTTGCGTGCGACCGATCGCCTTCTGCCTGGTCCCGGATATGGAACGCTGAGAGGATTTAATTGGAGTCGCAACTCGTCCTTGGGATTCTCCACGAGGATGACGTGACATGGGCGTGCGAGCGGCCAGTGAATAGTGTGGCAGTGTGTCTAGTCGTTGTGCGTATCCTCGACCAGCGAGAGAATGCTGGCCGACTTCGTTCGATTGCGTCCCTCTTCTTTGGCCTGATATAAAGCCTGGTCAGCTGCCTTGATGAGATCGGTAGGTGAAGAATGCCTGTTGGGAACCACGCAGGCATACCCAACGCTGATCGTCACGAGTTCTCCGTCCGAGTTTTTAATGCCTAAGGATTCGACTCGTCGACGTAGACTTTCAGCCACTTGTGCTGCGCCATCGATACCGGTGCCAGGCAGAACCGTGACAAACTCGTCTCCACCGTAACGGGCGACCAAATCACCAGGGCGATTCACGGAACTGGATATCGCCGCAGACACTTGTTTCAGGCATTCGTCTCCCGCTGTGTGCCCCTTCGTGTCGTTATAGGTTTTAAAACGGTCGATGTCGAATATGATCAGTGACAACGGAGTCGACTCGCGAACGGCTCTCCGCCATTCTTGATCTAGAAAATCGTCGAATTGACGTCTGTTGGTGATGCCCGTCAGTCCATCTAAACAGGAGAGACGGAGCAGCATCTGATTGGCTTCTTGGAGTTGCCGCATGACCTCCAGGAGCTCTTGCTCACGTGCGCGGCGGCGGTCGACCTCGTGAACGAGTCGGAGTACCGAGCGCACTCGGGTAAGCAACTCGATCTTGTTGACCGGTTTTGCCACGTAGTCCATGGCACCTGCGGCAAACGCCAACTGAAGATCGACGGGGTCCGTCTTAACCGTCACCATGATGATGGGTGTGTCTCTGAAGCGATCGACGGCTTTGATCTGGCGGCAGGCCTCAATACCACTCATCTGGGGCATTAGAATATCCATGAGAATGAGATCGACTCGCGCGGCTCCATGCTTACCCCCATCGAGTCCCAGGTACTTAAACGCCGCAGATGCAGAGTCTGCTGAATGAATGTTTTCGTACCCTGCAGTGGACAGAATGCTCTGCAAGAGCAGGCGGTCATCTACAGAATCATCAACAATCAGAATGCTCATAGATGTACTCAGTGTGAGAAGGAGAATAACTGGCGGAATCGTAGCAGCTAGTCTTGATAAACGCCAGGATAAAGCTTTTTAAGACAGGGTTGGCAGAGCCCGTGGCTGAATTCTGCTTCTGAATGTTCACCGATATACTCTTCGATTTGTTGCCAAAACCCGCCATCGTTGCGGATTTTCTTGCACGAGGCGCAGATTGGGATCAGCCCGCGCAACACCTTGACTTCCTTCAGTGCGCGCTGTAGCTCTTCATTGCTGCGCCACAACTCAGCTTCGCGTTTCTTGCGACAATCCATCTCAGTTTTCAAGGTCAAAGCTGAGGTGACCCGCGCGAGTAATTCCACACTCTTGACCGGTTTATTGATGTAATCCATCGCTCCGGCTGAGAATGCGTCCTTCAGATTGTCGAGATCATTTTTAGCGGTCACCATGATGATTGGGATGTCCTGAAGATGCCCCTGTTGTTTGATTCGCCGGCATGCCGCGACACCATCAAGATCTGGCATCAGAACATCCATCAAGATCAAATCAACCACGATCGACGACGGCCCCCCATCAAGATTCAGGAGGGCAAACGCTGCCTGCGCCGACTCTGCCGCCACAATCTGGTCGTGGCCGGCCTTGGTCAGGATCGACCGAAGGAGGAGATGCTGGTCGGGGGAGTCATCGACAATGAGGATCGCCATACTTATTCTTAACGGCTCAACGCGAAGAAAACTGAAGATTCCACCCAATGGAATCTAGTATAGCAAAGATATTTTGGGATGAGATTAGGAGAGTCTGCTTTTGACCAGGTCGCTGAGGTGCTTGCCATCGACAGGTTGTCCCGCCACACGGGCCATGACAGCCTTCATGATCTGTCCCATATCCTTCATGGACGAGGCCCCGCTTTCGTTGATGACGGAGACGACAAGGGCTTCAAGTTCTTGATGGGTCAGGGATTTGGGGAGGTAGGATTCTATAATCTCGATTTCTTTCCGTTCTTTCGCGGCTAGTTCCAAACGTTGGGCTTTCTCGAACTGCTCGACGGACTCCCGACGTTGTTTCACGAGGGTTGTCATCACCCGACTCATTTCAGCATCATCCAGGTCCCGCCTCAGTTCGACCTCCTTGTTCAAGACCGCAGCCTTGATCATCCGGATCACGTCCATGCGGAGCTGATCGCGTGATTTCATGGCAAGTTTCAGGTCTTCAGTCAGGCGATCGCTCAGTGACATGGGAGGCCTCATAGGTTATAAGATTGTGGGATGGGAGCATACCCTCCTGGTCCTATTGAGTCAACGATATGAGTTCAGAATGGTATTCGTCCGAAGGGATGGTATGATGCGGGTTACACGATCAATCCATCATGACCGAGGAGGATTCAGATGCTCAGCCTACCGATGTGGGAAATAGGACGCAGATCTAGATGGATCATTCCTCTGTTTGGGGTGATGCTGGTGAGTATGGCTGGGTGTGCTGCTGACGCGCCTAAGCCAACGTCGACGATGACGCAGGAACAGGTCCGTGATCACGCCGATAAGGCATTCGACAAGCTGAAGCAGGAAGAGAAGAATCGTGCAGTCGGTTCTGGCGTAGGTCCCTACTGATTGGTTTTGCTAGGCCTGTTGCCTGCACCGAGGCCAAGACATCGTCGTTGAGTCCTAACTTGACTCTTGCCCGGACGCACCTCTCCCAAAAGCACGGTGTTTCAGAGTGATCGCTGCGTGCCCCCACATAAGCAAAGTCTGAAATTGCCTCACGCAATTGTCGTCCGGTAGTCATTAGCTCCGATAAGAGAGCCTCAGTACGATGAATACGATGGGTGATAGGTTACGGGGCCGATCGGCAAAAGGATGGACGGTTCCTGTCGTGGTGTGCATTGCTCTATGTCAGGGACAGATAGGAATAGCCAGAGACCTTCTGACGCCTAAGGAACAAGAGTCCACGGAGGTCGGATCAACTCACAGTCCAGCATTCGATGATCAGGAAAAAGGCGTTCCGCAGTCGCTGTTTACCTGGATCAAAATGGCTAAGGGGTTTGATGTGGAATGGGATACGTTTGGACGAAAAGGGTGGTATACCCAAGACCCACGTCTTAAACCGATCGATCCCAGTTCAATCTTCACGCCGGAGATTCCGGCAATCTATATTGTCTTCGAGGTGGCCCCATTGGAAGATCCGGCACAATTCGCGGTGCAATGGTATCTGGAACAGTCGAGTGGTCGGCTCGATGAGAATCCATTGGGCAAGGATGTGCTTGAAGTGCCCGGACATGAACGATATGGCTATCTTGAGTTGAAAAGGTCGAGCCCGCGCTGGGCCACGGGCAATTATCTGGCGAAGATCTATATCGCGCCGATAGGACAGCAGCCGTTTCATGCGGCAAATCAGGTCGGTACGATGCGTTTTATAGTAAGCGAGATTATGCCTCCCTTGTCGCCGGAACGGAAACCAAACAAGTAGCTTTAGTAGGAAAGGGTGTCTGTATGGGAACGCGTGCCAGGATTACAGATTCAGAGAAACTGAAGTTGCTCTATGAGCGATTTCGGGATGTGTGCTTAGTGGAAAAAGAAGTCTGGAAGGAGATCTTTCTCCCGCGGGCGATGACCGGAGGGCCGGTAAGAACAAACATCCAGGATCGCTATGAAGTTGAAATCAGCGATCTCACTATTGAGCAAGCCCTCGAAGACAACATCGCGCAGGGGAGTGCTGCTTTGGGCGCGGCCATTGAGGAATACCGCGCCCATATCGAGTTCTTTAAGAAGCAGGACTAAAGTCTCTCCAATGCCGCGATCCGTACCTCAATCGGCGGGTGGGTTGAGAATAAGCTCATGAACCCACTGCTGTTGCCGGAGATTTTCATCGTAGCCAGAGCATCCTGCGTCGAGTATTGGAACTGAGCACGATTCACCCATCGATCAATCGCCCGCAGGGCACCGATCATGGAGTCTTTCCCGTACACCTTCGCCGCAAACGCATCGGCTCCAAACTCCCGACGACGGGAAAACCAACTGATGACGATGGACGCGAGGATGCTGACTATGATCTGAAGCACCAGTGATAGGCCGAAGCCGAGGGCTGCCTGATCCCGCTCCGCGAAGAAACGTCGCACCCACATGGCGATATAATACACAAACGTGTTCATCAACCCGGCCAGCACAGTTGTGGCGAACATGTCGCCGTTATAGACGTGGCCCATTTCATGAGCAAGAACAGCCTTGACCTCGTCTTCCTTGAGATTTTGGAGTAATCCAGTTGAGACGGCCACCATGGAATTGTTTTTGCTGGGCCCTGTTGCGAAGGCATTGGGATCGGGGGAGTCGTAGATCCATACTTCAGGCATGGTGATATGCAGTCGTTGAGCGATTTCCTGCACGGAACCATAGATGAGCTGTTCGGCCTGAGACCGAGGCTGGGTAATCTGTTGGCAATCAAGCATGGCTCGCGCCATTTGCTTCGAGAATGCCAAACTGATGAATGCACCACCAAATCCGAACATGGCGGCCCATACCAATGACGAGAGATCGACGGAACCACGGACGTCGATTCCGAACATCGGCAAGATTACATTGATGACAATGGGGACGGTAATCGAGAGCGTCACCATAATGAGTATATTAGCGATCAGCAGTAGGCCTATGCCTTTGAACCACTTCATCGTGAGCCTCCTTGAAGACAGACATTCGCTTCATGTGAAGCGAGTTGCTGAACTGCCACAATTATACACAAATCCGTTGCTTCCGATACACTGTTACGCATGTGAATCATGGATGTAGGAATAAGACCTCATTCTATAGAGTCAAGATGTTGGAAGTCTCTGAAAATATGTCGATAAGGTTGACCCTCTCCCGGCGTTCCTGCTAGAAACCCGTTTTGTGTAAACCGTTTAGGGGGTTCGATGGGTGCCATTCAATCCAATATCCCGCATGTCCTTCTTCTGTTAGGAACACGGTGGTCGATGCCCAGTGCTGAACCCAATGGGATAGAAAGTCTAGTGGAAGTGACATGATGAACGCTTCTGCGACGACCAGTTCCTCTAAACAGGAACTGCTGCAAGACCTGCTCAAACAGGTCTCACGCCTATTTTATACGACGTTAGCGGTTGTTCCGGCCAATGTGCGCAATCAGGTGGGCCTTGCCTATCTTTTTGCTCGAGCCGCCGATACGATTGCGGATACGGAATTGATTGATCGCCCGCATCGTTTAGGTTTTCTCAACCGGCTGAGGGAGCAGCTTCTCAATGAGCATGTGGATTGGGCTCAGATTCGGACGATTCAACAGGCCGTAGGGCCGGCCCAACAGGATTCAGCTGAACGAATTCTGCTTGAGCGGCTAGATGAGTGCGTTCGACTTTTTCTCGCCTGTTCACCGGACGACAGGCGTCGGATCCAGCGGGTCCTGACGACATTGACGCAGGGCATGGAGATGGACCTAAGCGTCTTTCCCGGATCTTCCTCGACAGATCTTGTTGCGCTTAAAACGCTCGATGATCTCGATCGCTACACGTACCATGTAGCGGGGTGCGTCGGGGAATTTTGGACCGATCTGATGTGTGCTCATCGTAAGGCGTTAGCAGATTGGGATGTGCATCGCATGTCAGAGATTGGGGTGCGATTTGGCAAGGGGCTGCAGCTGACCAACATTATGAAAGACCTCGCCCACGATCTGCAGAAGGGACGTTGTTACGTTCCCGAAATGCTACTCGATGAAGCGGGGTTAACGCCACAGGATCTCTTGGTCCAGAACAACCTTCCGCGCTTCAGACCGGTGCTCAGGAACATTGTTCGTCTTGCGGTGGAACATCTTGATCAAGGCTGGTTGTACACGATGGCGATACCCCGCTATGAAACCCGATTGCGATTGGCGTGTATGTGGCCGATTCTCTCCGCCGGAGAATCGCTCAAGCTTGTGATGAATTCTCCTGACCTTTTGAATCCTTCCGTGAAAGTAAAAATTTCTCGCAGTAAGGTGTATCAGATCATGGCCGTGACGACCGGCACTGTGGGATGCGGATATGCTGGGACGGCCTACTGGGGGCACTTGCGAAAACAGATTGTGTGAATACGCGGTGCTGTATACGAGAAGTCGTCATCCTACCCGGTTTTCTTTTGCGGCTCCAATAACTTGTCCCCCTTCTTGAAGACGGCATAGATCGCCTGTGATGGACAGGCATCGAGGCAGAGCCGGCAGCTTTCCAGGCAGCGTGATGGATCAAACTTGTAAGGAGGTGTCGAGAGCCAGGCGCTCGTCGGGCAAATCGGCACGCAGACGGCCTGATGTGTACAGCGGTCGGGATGACGGACGAGGTGATCACGAATGACTAACATGGGTTTGACTCCTTCAAAGAGGCCTTGCGAGAAGATCTCGAACATGTTCTTTTGTGGGAGGCTGCTCATTTCCATTCCTGTACGAGTGCTGTGAGCCGGTCTTTAAGCTCGGGAATCTGTTCCAGGTTATTATGAATCGCACCCAAAATCTTTTCCAATCGCGCGCTTCGTAGCGCCTCTCTGTCCCTCTGTGCCAATCGGTCGTATTCCTCGTAGGCAGTGCGGTGTGCAGATTCAAGCTCAGGGCGAGCATCGACAAGCGCCTGTCCGATGGCCCAGGGCTCAGGGGTAAGGGGAGGAACGATCGTAAAGGACGCATCGGTGAATACGATCACCATCGCGCCCGGTTTCCCTGTGAGTGGAAGGACGGCGCGGATTGTCTTGCCCTCGCAGGCGTGCCAGTTCAATAACAAGCCGGGAAACTGTTGGGCGAAGGCCACCTTTTGCATGTTGGCCTTCCATTTGTCTTCGGTCGGCATGGGCGTGTCGTGGAGAGCGCTATGACCTCTTGAGTGGCACTAATTGTTCTGGGACTGGGTGCTCAGGCATAAGTAACCGAGTGACGATTTCACCTTGCACGACATGCCGTTCCATGATCTCTGTGACATCGGCTTCAGTGCCGACCCAGTACCACACTCCCTCAGGATAGACCACCACGCTGGGGCCGAGGTCACAATGGTCGAGGCAGCCGGCCTTATTAGCACGGACAATGTCCTTGAGATTAAGTCGCTTAGTTTCACTTTTGAAGTGCGCGTGAAGTTTCTCCGCCCCAAGTTTTGCACAACAACCGCGTGGATCATCCTGTGGGCGCTGGTTGGTGCAGATAAAGATATGTCGTTGAAATGCCGGCATTGGGGAATCCGTTAGACCGGCACGGTACACGTCGTAAGCTGTTCCATCAGGCGTACGACGTCTGGGCGCTGTAAGAACGGCGATGGCTGTTGGGGTGCGCTCAAGATGGTCAGGATTTCTTGTAGCCGCAAGGATGCGCGTTGAAAATTATCACCCTGTGAAAGTTCAGAGCCCTGACCGGCTCGAAGTTTGTCGAATTCGGCGTGGATGTCGCGAAAGTCTCTTTGTACGTTCTTATGCATGGAGCAGGAAGCACAATACCATTGCGGGTTTTGATCTGAGAGACGGTCGTAGGGGCGGCCAAAAAAGTCTTTCCCCAACGATAATCTTGCGAGTGGGCCACCGGAGGCTCTGCACGCGTGACACGTCTCTTTCAAAGAGTCCATACCCACCTCCATGAAGAACGGCTGAAGACATATCATACAATAGAAATTTCAAGACTGTCCACGGGCGGCATGGACGCTGACATGTGGGTAACTTGTATCACGCGGTCTCGAAGTCTAGCGGTATAATGGTTCTGGACGATGGCAGCATGCAATGGCTAGCGAGAGGAGCGTCTTGATGATTATCGGTATACCAAAAGAAATCAAGGATCACGAATATCGCGTCAGTCTCACACCGGAGGCTACGGCGACGTTGTGCCACTGTGGGCATGAGGTTTGGGTTGAATCCTCCGCGGGCGAGGGTAGTGGATTTAGCGATGACGAGTATTGCAAGGGAGGGGCCACGATCGCGCGTTCGAAAAGTGACGTGTTTGCTCGAGCCGAGATGATCGTGAAAGTGAAGGAACCGTTACTTGTAGAATGTCCGCTCTTTCGACCCGGGCAAGTCTTATTTACCTATCTACATCTTGCCGCGTTGCCTGATGTGACCAGGGAGCTTTTGAACAGCAAAGTGACGGCTATTGCCTATGAGACGACGGAAGCTAGAGACGGTAGTCTTCCGATGCTCAAGCCAATGAGTGAAATAGCTGGACGAATGTCTGTGCAAATTGGTGCGCAATACCTGGAAAAGGTCAATGGAGGCCGTGGGGTATTGCTGGGAGGAGTTCCCGGGGTTGAGCCAGGCCATGTGGTTGTGCTTGGCGCTGGAGTGGTGGGCTCCTCGGCTGTTCGTATGGCCGTGGGTTTGGGGGCACGGGTCACTGTCGTCAATCTGGATGTTGAACGACTTCGCCTACTGGACGATCACTACCAGGGGCGCATCATCACCAGGGCTGTGAGTGCTTCCGTCATTGAAGAGACTGTGTCCTCGGCCGATCTTGTCATCGGAGCCGTGCTGGTTCCAGGAATGAAGGCGCCGAAGCTTGTCTCGCGGGCGCTGGTATCACGAATGAAGCTTGGTTCAGTCATCGTCGATGTTTCGGTGGATCAGGGTGGTTGTGTAGAAACGACTCGGCCGACAACTCATTCCAATCCTGTGTATGTCGTAGATGGGGTCCTTCACTATGGTGTGGCCAATATGCCTGGTATCGTTCCTCGGACATCTACCTATGCGCTCACTAATGCGACTATGCCGTATCTGCTCCGACTTGCATCGGATGGCGTCGATCGAGCGGTTCAATCGGACCCAGGTTTGGCAAAAGGGGTCAATCTGAAAGATGGGAACGTAACGTGTCGTGGAGTAGCGGACGCTCATGGGTTGCCTTTTGCCCCTCTGTTGTAAGACAATCAGCCCTTCTGTTTCGACTTGGTCTTGTCGGGGCGTAGCGCAGCCCGGTAGCGCACTGCGTTCGGGACGCAGGGGTCGGAGGTTCAAATCCTCTCGCCCCGACCACACCAAGCGTGCTCGTACCGCCTGCCCATTGCCGACCGTTGTGTTGTAGTCGTCGATACACACATCACCAGCATACCCATTTTCAAAGTGTCGCTGTTGCGCGGCACGATGAACAGGATACGGGCCGCATTCGGCTACCTCCCGATAGAGGCAGGGGCAATCCTTAATGTGATGATCGGAACGGAGACGCTTGGAAAGCGTAAAACACGTGACGCATCTGGAGAGGTATGAGAATATCCGCTGTGCGAAAGGGTACGCGGCTGTTGTGGTGTCATGCATACGGTAGCGCCGAATGACGCAATCGGCTGATGAGCAACCGGTTCGAGCACATCTCGTTGTGCATGGTCATGTGCAGGGCGTAGGGTTTCGTGCGTTTGCGGCACGAATCGCATCGAATCTTGATCTGTTAGGTGGCGTTCGCAATCTCAACGATGGCCGGGTGGAGTTGGACGTCGAGGGTCAGAAACCAGTGATCGAAGCCTTTGTCCAGCAATTGGAAGTCGGTCCTTCGGCTGGGCGAGTCATACAAATTGAGATGGAGTGGAGTCCGGCAGACGGACGATATTCAACCTTCAGCGTGTGGTATTAGGGAACAAAAAGCCATGAGTCGGCAGCATGACGAAGAGTCCGATATGAGTGAGGCTCGGAGGCAAACCGTCGACGACGTGGGGGGCGCAGAGCCTACCGAGACGTCGGATCAGGGAGAGCGAGAGAGCAGCCGATCAGAAGGGCTTGATACGCTGAAAAGCTATCTTCGTGAGGTTCGTCGATCGACTCTGTTGACATTCAAACAAGAGCAACAACTTGGGAAGCGAGTGATGGCGGGGGATGAACAAGCTCGCCAGCAGATGATCGAATCCAATCTACGCCTCGTGATCAGCATCGGGAAGCGATATATGCATCGAGGGTTTCCGTTTTCCGACATCGTGGAAGAAGGAAATTTGGGCCTGATCAAAGCGGTCGAAAAATTCAATTACAAGCGAGGGTTTCGGTTTAGTACCTATGCCTCTTGGTGGATTCGTCAGTACATTGAACGGGCCATTATCAATCAGGGGAAACTGGTGCGTCTGCCGGTGCATGTGGTAGAGCGCCTCAATCGGTATCTGAATCGTGTGGAACAATTAGTTCAAGCGCTTGGGCGGGAGCCGAGAGCAGCGGAAGTCGCCGCCAAGATGAAGACCTCTGAAGACGAAGTCTTGGATCTGAAGCAGCTGGTGCGTACTACCTGTTCGCTTGACAGTCCGCTCAACGATAGTACCGATACGTTTCTTCGTGATGTCATCGAAGATCCGGCTGGGCTTTCGCCTGACGAGACGGCTGATGGCGTACGAAGACGGGCAAAGCTCATGAAGTGGGTTAGGGAGTTGCCTGAGAAAGAGCAAACTGTTATTGTGTCACGGTTCGGACTCGATGGAGATGAAGCAAAGACGCTGGAAGAGATCGGCCGTACAATGGGATTAACCCGTGAACGGGTCCGGCAGATCGAGATGGCGGCGTTAGTTCGGCTTCGTCACACCATCGAGCGAAAAACGATGACACAGGCAGATCTGCTCTAATTCTCGTGACTGTTGTTAACTATCAAGCGCTCATTCGTGAAGTGCCGGACTTTCCGAAGCCCGGCATTCTGTTTTATGACATCACCACACTACTGAAGAATCCTGCCGCCGTTCGGAGTCTTGCCGACCAATTGACGGCTCGGTATCACGATCGGGGAATCACCAAGGTCGTCGGGATCGAGTCCCGTGGGTTTATCTTTGGTGGGGTCCTTGCGGCGCGTCTTGGAGCTGGATTTGTCCCGGTCCGCAAGCCCGGAAAACTTCCGGCCGATTGTTATGAAGTCAAATACAACCTCGAGTACGGAAACAGCAGCCTCGCCATCCATCGTGATGCAATCGAAATCGATGAGCGCGTCCTGATCGTCGATGATCTACTCGCCACCGGAGGAACGGCTGAAGCGACGGTCAACCTCGTTCGTCAACTAGGCGGTACGATCGTTGGACTCGACTTTCTTGTTGAACTGAAAAGTTTGAATGGGCGTGAGAAGCTTGCCGGGTATGACGTTCATTCGACCATCACGTATCCCTAAGCGTTTCTGCGGGTCTCCCATTCGGCTCTTGTTCTCAATGGAGAGGCCGTGATATAGAAGCCGGACTTTTCGACCCAGCCTCAACCATTTACTTTCGGAGTGGATATTCCATGGCGACGAAAACGCAGGGCAAGAAAAAGGCGGATGTGAAGTCGAAGTCGGCAGCGCCTGCGGTCAAAAAACCGCAGCCGATTACCTCGAGTGCGGCACCAGTTGTTAAGCCAGCTCAGGAAGTCGAGGTGAATGCTCCTGTGAGACCGAAGGAGACTCTCAAAGAGCGAGAGGCGCGGGAACAGCGGCAGGAATTGCTCCAGAAGATGCTGCTCAGTAAGCGCCAGGAAATCATTAAGGAGATTGAAGACAGTCTGGGGCAGTCTCTCACCGAAGATCAACAGCGACGTCTCGAATCAGCGCGCGATGTCGGTGATCAGGCACTGATGGATCTTGAGCGTGAGCTGGGTATTTCTTTAATGGAAATGCGTAACCGTCGACGACAGTCGATCGATGAAGCGCTGATGCGGCTGCATGAAGGTACCTACGGTATTTGTGCAGAGTGCGGAGTTGAAATCAGCGAAAAGCGTCTTCAAGCCGTTCCCTTTGCCAAGCTTTGCGTGGAATGCCAATCGCGCGCTGAGTTGCTGGAGAAAATCGAACGCGAAGAAGATCGCGACTAACGCTAAGGAATTTCACTTCACAGTATTCTGCTTCCTCTCCTTTCCGGCATGGGTGGGCAAACCTCAGAACGGGCGGTTGTTCTCGCGAGTGGTGGTTTGGACTCCACGGTTGTGGCGGCTGTCGCACGTCAGGATGGGTACACACTCGCTCTGCTGACGATCGCGTACCAGCAGCGGCATGCAGTGGAGGTGCAACGTGCCAAGCAAGTCGCGGAGGCCCTAGGCGTTGAACGGCACGTTGTGTTGGATGTCGATTTGCGGGCGATCGGCGGGTCGGCTCTCACCGACGGACTGTCGGTGCCGAAAGATCGGAGTGACTCCGAACGGTGTCGGGATGTTCCGAATACATATGTGCCGGGCCGGAACCTGATTTTTTTGTCACTGGCTGCTGCACAGGCGGAAGTATTGGGCGCCTCGGTCGTCTATTTCGGAGCCAATGTGGTCGACTATTCCGGGTATCCTGACTGTCGCCCGGAGTTCATACAAGCTGTGGAAGCGGTGCTTCGAGTCGGCACGAAGGCAGGGATGCATGGAAAGAAGATTGAGATACGGGCACCACTCCTCCAGTTGACCAAGGCGGATATCATCCGGCTGGGCCTGACCCTGAGCGTTCCCTTCCATCTCACGCATAGTTGTTATGACCCGATTGGAACGGTCGCTTGTGGCCACTGTGACAGCTGTCTGATTCGGAGACGAGGATTTGCAGAGGCGGGAGTTGTAGATCCGATCCCGTATGCGGTATGTTGAGAGCCATAATGTTGTTCACTCTGCGGTCCTGCTCTATGAAATCATCACAACTGCTGTGGATGAGCGCACTTGTCACATTGCTGGGTGCAACCCAGGCGTGTAGTCAGAACGGGGCTGAACCAAAGGCGACCGGAACGCTGGCTTCCGCTCCAGCCGAGTTGCGCGACGGCGAACAGAAATTCAACGTGAACTGTTCAACGTGTCACGGCGGTGGTGGGGTTGGAACCAGTCAAGGCCCACCGTTGGTTCACAAGGTATATGAGCCGAATCATCACGGCGATGCGGCGTTCCAGAGGGCTGCTGCTAATGGGGTGAAAGCCCATCATTGGCAGTTCGGAGATATGCCGAAGATCAATGCCGTCAAGCCTGAAGACGTCGATGAGATTGTGAAATACGTTCGCTGGCTCCAGAAACAAGCCGGAATTTTTTAGTCCTTCCCAAATTCCGCATCCTCCTGATCTTCATCGTTGTTTGGGGTTCCATTGTTTCGCGCGTGCTTCCGCTTCGGCGATCTGTGGAGCCGTCATGCGTGTTGCCACAGCAGTGCGAGCTTCGGCGGCCCGAGTCTCACCGTAGGCTACCGAGAGGTTATACCACATGTGTGCCTCGATGAGGTTCTGGGGTACGCCGCGCCCACGCTCATACATCATGCCGAGCTTTGCGAAGGCCAACGCATTGCGTTGTTCCGCCGCCTTTTGAAACCAAAACAAAGCCATGTGGTCGCTGTAGGGCGCGCCCTGCCCCAATGAATACAGCGTACCGAGGTTGACCTGAGCATCCGCATGGCCTTGATCAGCCGCTTTTTTGAACCAATCCTTTGCTTCAAGGTAGTTTTGAGGTACCCCCCGCCCTTCGCTGTAGAGCACGCCCAATCGGTTTTGAGCATCGGGGTTACCGGCTTCAGCACGCTTGAGGATCTCGCTCACCTCTTGTCCACCGATGAGTGGTTGAGAATTGTGAGGAGGAGGGGGAGCGGTGCATCCTGAATGGAGGGATAGCACCACCAGCAGTCCTACGAAGATACCAGACATGTAGGGCCGCTGCCGCTGAACCATTTTGTTTTTCTAGAGAGTAACGATGGTGATACCTACGGACCCAATATCCTACTCAGCCGAGGGCCGTGAGATCAAGAACGAAGTTCAAATAACGAGCCTGTTAGGGTGGAACCAAGCCGCGCTGTTCAAATGTGTACAGTGGTTGACTGCTGAACGCGTGGCGCGCGGAGAACCTTCAAGGTGTAGTGGACTATCTAGCTGGAAAAAATCAAGGAGCCTCGTTCTCGTGTGGTGGCTCTTCGGTTTTCGGCTTCCAGTTCCGCGCAAGAAATTGGGCTTGCGCAATTTGAGTCGGTGTCATATCACGGGCGAGACGATCGCGCCATTTCGCGCCGGCTTCATGCCCATTGGATGCCGCCAGGTTATACCACTGGTAGGCTTGAACCACGTCCTTCGGAACCCCTCGGGCCTTTTCATAGTACGTTGCGACCAGAAACATGGCGGCCCCATGTCGATGGTCTGCGGCAAGCCGGCACCACCGGAGCGCTTCTTGATAGTCTTGAGGTATGCCTCGACCCATGTCCGAGAGAGCACAGAGTCTGTAGAAAGCGCCTGCGTGCCGCTGCATCGCAGCCATACGATACCAACGGACGGCTTCTCGATGGTCTCGTGGCAGGGCATTCTCGTACTGTACGCCAAGGTTGTACTGCTCTTCGGCGGTCCCTTGCTCCGCCACCGGTCGTCGTTCATCGATTCTCGTCACTGTGTCTCGTACATCTACATAGGGCGAGGTCGGCGGATCGATGCATCCCGATAGGGTACACAAAGCAATCATAGCCATCCCGACGAGCTCTCGCCAACAGGCCTTCATGATGCCGTCTCCTTTGCGATTAATCCAGCCAACAAGACTGTGTCATTCACGGGTCACAACTATCGGCAGTCTAGCACAGAACGTGTCTCAGATTGCCACTCTGGATCAACGGTGGTCGCATCCTATTCCATCTCGGGAACCTGTTGCTTTTACGAGGGAGAAACGATATCTGTTAGCAGTTGAATTGAGGTGAAATCCTGCCTTTTGTCGCTTTGCAGGGCTGCTTTGCTAAGGCCTTCCTCGCGGGGGTCGTGGTTCTACTATTTGCCATTCCTGCCCTTGGGCAGCAAGAATTTTTGCCATCGTCAGTTGAACGAGGCGTACTGCTCGTTGCGAGCCCCTCTCTCGATGATCCAAATTTTGAACAAACGGTCCTGCTGATTCTCGAACACGGAAACGATGGCACCGTTGGTCTCATTCTCAATCGACCTACGAATGTGTCGTTATCCGACGTGTTGCCTGACCTTCCTGTGCTGAAGAGAACGAGCCATCGTTTGTTTGCCGGTGGACCGGTCGGGCAAACGCAGATGGTCTTGTTATTCCACCTGAAGGAACCGTATCCCGATGCCCGGCGGATTGTCGATGGAATCTATGTTGGGACGCCCAGAATCCTGGAACGTCTCATCGCCCAACCCAAGCAGACCGAAGGCTTCCGCGCATTTGCCGGCTTTGCCGGATGGGCACCTGGGCAACTCGATTCTGAAATGCGCCAAGGATCGTGGGGCGTCTTACCGTCGGATACCTTCAACATCTTCGACAAGGATCCTGCCACGCTGTGGCTAGATAGTCTTACCCGCCTTCAGGTTCCCAGAACGATTTCCCCTAGGTAAATGACGAAAGATGGAATTGGTCCGCCGAGGGTTGCCATCAGGCAGTGCCGACAGAGATCGACGGTCGTGTGTACGAGAAGGGAGGGCAGTGCTGATAGTTCTCCAGTTGGAACCGATGTGAGGTGGTGTTCTGTCACCGACAGATTGACTAAAGCGAGTTGCCCTCGCCGCACGCATGAGCGCTTTTGCATCTTGAAACCCTAACAAGTAGCGTTCGAATAACTCGGATGAACGAAGCCGATACTTATTGACGTGATCCCGATGGAGAACCGCATCTCGGAGGCCCGCTTCCTCAGCGAGCCAGGCTTCTAGCTCAGCGTTGGTACGTGCGCTTGCCCGCTGCCGTCGGCACCAGACAATACGGAATGTCACGGTATGAGTTGTCGCGTCCATGACACCCTCCTTTGTTGACTGGCATGGACTGGCCACATTGAAATACGAGCAAATGGGGTGCCAGGGCATCGGTCTATCAAGTTTCACGAATTGCGACTTATTAAACGATCTACTTTCAATATGTTATGACTCGCCAAGAGATCGTCGGTAGGTGTTCATGCGGGATAGAGGTGGTCATTTCGTTGGACATATCTGGATGCCTCTGTAGGGTTCAGAGTGCAGTTGGTCGAGACAAGAGTACTACGCACTATTTTACGAAGCTTAAGTCGGTAGTTTTGGATACGACCTGGTCATAATCTTTAGCCTGGCCACCACCATGCGTTGACAGTGCGAGCGGTGAGCAGTAGCGTATTGCAATGTGGGTAATTCGGGGATGAAGGTGCGTCACCACCTGGTTGACCAAACGAGGCCGGCTGCGAGAGTTGGCATTGGCACGTGGGTCAGGAATAGACGACTGGTCTTGTCGTTTGTTGTTATCCTGGCTTGCTTCACTGCCGAGGCCCATGCGGCAGAAGAGGGTCCTAGTGGAGGGTCCGGGATAGCGTTTCATCATCATTCAGGGTTAGGCCATGAGATTCCAGGGCTCTCGTTTCGAGTGTTTGTCGCTCGGGAGACAGAAGGGGTAGCTGCCGGGAATCTCGATGAACCTCAGTCTGACGCTGTTCTTCAGACAGTGATCAGTACCTTCTCCTATTTGAGTCAGCATCGACAGGACTTTCCGCGGTTCGATGACGCGGTGAGCAAGGGAATGCTCGAGCGCGTGATCATTGAACAGAGCGTACACAATCACGAAGGGAAGACGTTCCCTTTTCTTGTGGTGCGAACAGTAGACTCTGGTCGGGTCAGGTTGATCAGTGCGTCATTAATGAAAGAGAAAGGATACATAGGACAGGCTGAGCAGTTCGCATCGGTGCTGGCGGGAGAGTTCCAATGGGTGGTCAGCAAAGCGGAGACTGGTCATAAGCCCAAGGCCGTCTCCTCCCAGCGAGACCTCCGACATACCGATATTCGAACCGACAGGGACATTCGATCGCTCTCCAGCGAGGAGCGCGTGCGGGTGCTTCAACAACTTTTTGAGACGTACCTGCGGACGGTGGATGACCAGCGGAGTTTGGAGGGCCAGTCCTACTACGAGGTCGGCGGCACGGCGTTGCTTCAGCCGAGTCAGCCCGATTCTGCGACGAAGTTTTACGATCTTCGGGTTCGGGAAGCATTGCAGAAAATCGTGCGGGATCCCTTTTTTCTGAATTACCTGCCGCTTGCTGTGACGAACCTTTTAAACGGAAACATCTGGAACGTGGCGTTTGTGAAGATCGACCAGCGTGATTGGGCGACCAGAACCAGGGTGTTGTCGGCAGAGAAGGCTGTATTGGTAGGGGATCCTGGAAAGCTGATCCAACCAGCGGCGATTCTGATTAATCTCCATCGGCCCGCTGTGCCTGACGATCCATTTTATAGTGAGATAAAGCCACTGCCGATGGGCGCGTTGTCTACTGACCAACTGGCGTTCGTTATCGCCAAAGAAATTCAGCACAATCTTGTGGAGAAATCACAAACCGGCCATGTCACACAAGATGCCCTCACGGCACCGGAATAGTCGAGGGAGCGCTCTCCTTTCATATCCAGGTCATAACCAACGTTGACGAACATCTCACTCTGCGATCGTCTGGTTGCAGGACAGAAAGAATCGTATGATGTCGTCAACGACTGGTAGAGCTTTGAGATTCCACCATGTCAGTGCTCCGACAAGGTCGGTATGATTCGCGTCCGAATAGATTCGTGCTCGTACGCAGCCGCCTCGTTGCTTGATACGTTGCTCCAGCTTTTCAAGATTGGCGAGTTTCACGGCTGTGTCTTTGTTGCCGTAGAGCAGCAACATCGGCGGTTGTGTGCCGTCAATGAACGTGGTGACCTGCATGTTCGGATAATTCTGTGGCGGACCGAACATGTCTTCCAGATCCGGCTCGTCAGGGGTAAAGGCATAGGGGCCAGCGAGTCCGGCGAAGTCATGAATGACGATCGACCGATCTTTCCCCTCATCGGCAAGATATCGAGGATCGGCAGTTACCAATGCACCAATATGAGCCCCTGCGGAATGCCCCACCACATGGATCCGCGTAGGATTGCCGTGCAACTCGGCAATGTGATCGTAGACCCAGGAGAGAGCTTTGGCGCCGTCTTCCACGAACGCTGGAAACCGTACCTGGGGATACTTTCTGTAGTCAGGAATAACAGCCAGAAAGCCTCGGTTTGCGAAGGTTGATCCAACAAAGCGATAGTCTTTCTTGGCACCGTAGGTCCAGCGCCCACCATAAAAGAAGATCACGACCTCGAACGGCTTTTTTGTCTTATCGGCTGGGATATATAGATCGAGTTTCTGTGCAGGGTCGGGCCCATACACCTGATCCTTCACGACAACCGTTGCGTCGAAGTGCGTGGGAAGATTGGCGGCTACGAGGGCAGTTCGTGTGCAGCCCGACATCGTCAGGAGTACACCGAGGAGCGAGATCTGGAAACGTGAGAGTTTTGGGTAATTCATCGAAACTATCGTCTTATCGTGCCTCTCAAGATCGGCAACAAAGCACCTATAACATAACGCCCCATGGGAAAAGTGTTCAGGACCTTCTCTGTGCGTAGGGGAGATTCATCGGATCCCGCCCGGCTGCCACGTAAGACTCGCCGCGCTTGACAGGGGGAAAGGGGTTCAGTAGGATGACGAAACCTTTAATGCTCATCCAGTGAGGTGGGCAAGGAGCTCATTATGACTATCGGTCCGGCCACGGCCGGTTTTATATCGACCTTCTCACGTCAGTTCGGTGAGAAGGTTTTTTTATGTCTAGAAGTTGAGTGGAGCCTTGGATCACGGTCATTCGCAATATGACGTCTCCTACGAACAAGCCGACCGAGCGAAAAGATGAAAAACTGATCATGGATGCTGGGGACATTTCCCGTGCCATGATGCGGATTGCTCATGAGATTGTAGAGCGAAATAAAGGTGTGAAAAATCTCACCTTGGTCGGTATCCGAACGGGAGGTGTGTATCTCGCGCATCGGCTTGTGAAACGTATCCAAAGCATCGAGGGGGTACAGGTTCCCATCGGTGAACTGGATATCACACTTTATCGGGATGATCTGGCATTACGGAAAGATCAACCGATCCTGAGGAAAACCTCCGTGCCGTTCGACATGACGAATAAAGTGGTCGTGCTCGTGGATGATGTTCTGTTCACCGGAAGAACGATTCGTGCGGCTATGGATAGCCTCATGGATCTTGGGCGACCCGAGGAAATTCAGTTGGCGGTGTTGGTCGATCGTGGCCATCGGCAGCTCCCGATTAAGGCAAACTATATCGGGAAAAATCTGCCGACATCTCGTGACGAGCAGGTGCAGGTCTTGCTGGAAGAGGATGGAGAAGATGATCGAGTGGTCATTTTGAAGGCGTGAAGCGGAGGATCTTATGAGCCTTAAGCGCAAAGATCTATTGAGCCTCGCCTCGTTGTCGGCGGATGAGATAACGCTTATCCTGGAAACGGCTGATTCCTTCAAGGAAGTGACAGGGCGAGAGATCAAGAAAGTACCGGCGCTCAGAGGCAAGACGGTCGTGAATCTGTTCTTTGAGCCGAGCACGAGAACTCGCACGTCCTTTGAGTTGGCGGCCAAACGACTCAGTGCCGACGTGATTAACTTTGCGCCGTCCTCCAGCAGTGTGGTGAAGGGAGAGACGTTACTCGACACGGCCCGGAACATCGAAGCCATGCAAGCCGACATTATCGTGTTGCGCCACTCGTCCGCGGGTGCTGCCGAAACGCTTGCAAACGGGGTCAAGTCGTCGGTCATCAATGCCGGCGACGGATGGCATGAGCACCCCACACAGGCATTGTTGGACCTGTATACGATCCGTCAGCGAGGGATGAGTTTTAAGGGCTTGCGTGTGGCTATCGTTGGTGATGTGTCGCATAGTCGAGTTGCTCGGTCGAACATTTATGCGCTCGTCAAGCTGGGTGCCGAAGTGCGTCTGGTCGGGCCACCCACGATGATGCCCTGCGGTGTGGAAAAGCTTGGCCCCAAGGTGTACCACCATATGGACGAAGGCCTGCGCGACGTGAACGTCATCATGATGCTTCGGCTGCAATTGGAGCGGCAGGGACGCGCGCTGTTCCCGACCATACGGGAATATTCGCGGCTCTACGGCTTGACCGCTGATCGAGTGCGGCTGGCGGACACCGGAGTCATCGTCATGCATCCGGGGCCGATCAATCGAGGGGTCGAAATTGCGCCGGAGGTGGCCGATAGCCTGTCCTCGGTCATTCTCGACCAAGTGGCCAACGGCGTTGCGGTGAGGATGGGAATTCTATATCTCATGTCCGGAGCGAATTCGTGAATCTGTTGATCTGACGATTTGTCGAGTGACGGAATGATGAGCCAAGCGTGAATACAGTGAGTTGCTCAACAGATCATCCAAATCAACAAACTTCTGCCAAATTTTAGAGAGGGCGTATCGTGTCGATTCTGATTAAGGGTGGTCGTGTCATTGATCCAGGCCGATTTGTCGGGACAGTCGATGTGCTGATTGATAACGGAAAAATCTCCGCGATAGGGCCGAATCTTTCCGCACCGGTCGAAGCTCGGACCATTCACGCGAGTGGGAAACTTGTCATGCCGGGGTTTGTCGACTTGCATGTCCACTTTCGTGAGCCGGGATTCGAGTACAAAGAGACCATCCAGAGCGGCAGTGCCGCAGCCGTTGCGGGAGGATTTACGACGGTCTGTTGCATGCCGAACACAAATCCGGTGAATGACAATCAAGCGGTCACCGAGTTTATGCTGGAGCGTTCTCGATTGGCTGGGCTTGCGAACGTTTTGCCGATCGGCGCCATTACGAAGGGGTCAGAAGGGAAGGAGTTAGCGGAGATCGGTGACTTGCGACGGTCCGGCTGCGTAGCGATCTCCGACGATGGAAAGCCCGTCATGAACAGTCTGGTCATGCGGCGAGCGATGGAGTATGCGTTGGCATTTGATCTCGCGGTTGTCGATCATTGTGAAGATCTGCATCTGGCTGAAGGCGGCTGTATGAACGAAGGATTGATCTCGACTGAACTTGGATTGCCGGGTATTCCCGCGGCGGCGGAGGATGTCATGGTCGCGCGCAATCTTTCGCTCTCTGAGTTGACCGGAGCCCGGCTCCACCTGGCACATATCAGCACGGCTGGGTCTGTTCGAATGGTCCGTGAAGCCAAAGGTCGTGGGATTCAGGTAACGGCGGAAGCCTGTCCACACCACTTCATGCTCACGGAAGAGTTGGTGCGCGGATACAATACGCACGCCAAGATGAACCCTCCGTTGCGCACGTGGACCGATGTTCACGCGATCAAGGAAGGATTGCGAGATGGGACGATCGATGTGATTGCGACCGACCATGCGCCCCATGCGACGCAGGAGAAGCAGCAAGACTTTACCGAAGCTCCGTTCGGAATCGTCGGGCTGGAAACGGCGCTCCCGTTGACATTGGGACTGGTGGAAGAAGGCGTGCTGTCGCTGGAACAAGCCGTGCAAAAACTGACGTCTGCACCGGCAGCGGCGTTCGGACTCAACAAAGGGACACTTGCCGTCGGTGCAGATGCCGATGTGGTGATCGTGGATCAATATGAACAATGGGAAGTGGATCCGTCGAAGTTTCGGTCCAAGAGCCGCAATACACCGTTCGCGGGATGGAAAGTCAAAGGGCGAGTGACCGTCACCATCGTCGGCGGCCGGGTCGTGTTTGAAGCCGGTGTCACGGAGCAGTAGTGCCGTGCGACAGGTGCCCCGTTGGGGGAAGATCGGTTGTGTGACGCTTGAGTGGGTGGCTCTTGCCGTATGGGTCGGAGGAATGATCGTGCTGAGCGGGGCGGTCATTCCGGCCGTGTTCAACACATTCGGCGGACAGGATTCCGGAGGGATGTTGTTAACTCGAGCATTCGAAGGATACCAACGGTTTGTCATGGGTGCGAGTGTGATCCTCTGTGTCGCAGCATGGTTTCGATGGTGGAGTGGGGATCCGATGATCGAGGTCGGACGCAGTGAGATCATCGTGCTGGTTGTGATGGTGATGATCGCGGGGCTCATTATCGCCGTGTTGCATCCCTATGCCGCGGATCTTCAAGCGCACGCGTTCGCGACGAAGGATGCAACGGCAAAGAAGGCGGCGCTGGAGAGCTTCTTCCGTGTTCTGATGCCGATTAGGACATTGTACATGCTTAACCTTGTGTTGGGCCTGCTTCTGATCGCGCTCAAGGCGAAACGGTCGCTTGACCAGTGTGGACCAGGAACATGAAAAAGGCGTTGTTGGCACTGGCGGACGGGACGGTGTTTGAAGGCCGTGCGCTTGGGTATGAGGGGGAGACGGTCGGTGAAGTCGTCTTTAATACGGCCATGACCGGCTATCAAGAGATACTGACCGATCCATCGTACAAGGGGCAGATCATCACGATGACGTGCCCTCACATCGGCAATTACGGTGTGACGCCGGATGATATGGAGTCTCGTCGATCATGGGCTGAGGGTTTCATCGTATTGGAGGCCAGTCGTCTGTTCAGTAACTGGCGGAGTAAGCAGACGATCCAGGAGATGTTGACGAAAGCGCGGGTCGTGGCCATCGAAGGAATCGATACGAGAGCCTTGACGAGGCATTTACGTGAGCATGGGTCGCAGCAGGGAGTCATTACGCATGTCGATTTAGATCGCGACCGGGCCATTGGTCGAGCCAAACAAGCGCCCAGCATCGTTGGACAAGACTTGGCCACCAAGGTCACCTGCGAGCGTCCATATGAATGGACGACAGGGTCAGGCGAATGGATGCCAGAGGCGTCGACAAATGGGCGGGACCACGGACGGTCTAGGCGGTGGCGAGTCGTGGCCTACGACTTTGGTATCAAGCATAATATTCTGAGGCGGTTGGTCGATGTCGGTTGTCAGGTGACGGTTGTGCCTGCGGGCACCTCTGCCGCAGAGATCAAGGCACTGCAGCCGGACGGCATCTTCCTCTCCAATGGCCCGGGTGATCCGGAAGGCGTTCCCTATGCGGTGAAGGCTGTGGAGGGACTGATCGGGCGGTATCCGATCTTCGGTATTTGTTTAGGCCATCAGATTTTGTGTTTGGCCTTCGGCCTCAACACGTACAAGCTGAAATTCGGTCATCATGGGGCCAACCATCCTGTGATGGATCTCCGTTCGAGAACCGTTGAAATTACTTCGCAGAATCATAACTTCGCCGTGCAGGGGCTGATGCCGCTTCGCGAAGTGCCGAAGGCACCGCCGGTGATCGAGACACGCTATGGAAAACTAGCGCTCACCCATGTCAGCCTGAACGATTACTCGATCGAAGGGATGGCGTGTGTGGATCAGCCGGTCTTTTCCGTGCAGTACCACCCGGAGGCGGCACCGGGGCCTCATGATGCTGCCTACTTGTTTGAAGAATTCGTGCGACTTATGGAGAAACAACATGCGTAATCGCTTGGTCATGGCCGTTATCGGGCTGTTGGTGTCCGGCTGCACGTTCAACTTTCCGCTGTTCCCTGGTCCGGGGCCTCTGCAAGAAGCGCAGGTCGATGGGACTGGAAAGGCAAAGGTCTTGCTGATCGAAATTTCCGGAGTCATCAGTTCTCAAGAGAAGGAAGGATTCCGGCCTTCGGCCAGTATGATCGCGAGCGTGAAGGAACAACTCACACGGGCCTCGAAAGATGAGCAAGTCAAAGCGATCGTACTTCGTATCAATACGCCCGGTGGCACGGTCACGGCGTCGGATATCATTCATCATGAACTCAAGACATTCAAAGCCACCCGAAAAATCCCCATCATCGCATCGATCATGGATGTCGGGACCTCCGGGGGATATTATATCGCCGCCGCAGCGGATTCCGTTCTGGCCCATCCATCCTCCGTCACCGGTAGCATCGGCGTGATCATGCTGACGGTCAATGCCAAAGGGTTGCTCGAAAAAATCGGCGTAGAGGCGACGGCGGTCACATCAGGTCCGCGTAAAGACATGGGCTCACCGTTTCGCACCATGACGACGGAAGAACGAGCCATCTTCCAAGGGCTCATCGATTCATTTTATCAACGCTTTTTGAGCATCGTGCAGGAGGGGCGCTCCAACTTGCAGATGGAGCAGATCAAACGATTGGCTGATGGACGAATCTACACCGGTGAGCAGGCGAAAGCAGCGGGTTTGGTTGATGAAATCGGCTACCTTGAAGATGCGGTCGAGCTGGCCAAAAAGAAAGCGGGGCTCACGGAAGCCCGTGTCGTGACCTACCAGCGTCCCGGAGAATACTCCAACAACGTGTACTCACGCATTCTGGCACCTGGTGTGCTGGCAGGGTTTGCCGACTTCGATCTGGCGTCATTTGTCAGAGGAGGGACGCCACAGTTCATGTATCTATGGATGCCATAGTGAAGGCAAGGCGCCGATCCCTATGAATGGTACTATAATGATGATCGGTGGTGCTCCAGAGAATCGACATGGAACAAGGGATAGATCAGAAGATCGACACGTTGTTCTCAAGCCGCATCGGGCGTCGAGCCCTGTTGCAACATGGAGCTCGAGGCGTGGCCGGCTTGAGCTGGCTGTTCAGTCTAGCGACTGCCGGTGGACTGCTCTCAACGCTGACGGGATGCGTGCGCGCGCCGGGTACCGCACGGGATCAATTTATCTACATCTCCGAGGAGAAAGAAATTGCGATGGGGATCGGTGCCTACCGCGAGTTACTGCGCAAGGCGCCAGTCAGTGACGATGTCGGGTTGAATGAGATGGTCAATCGGGTGGGGAGACGCATTGCGGCGGCTGCGAACAAACCGGAATATCAATGGGAATTTGCCATCATCAAGGACGATCGAACCATCAATGCGTTTGCGCTGCCAGGCGGGAAGGTGGCGATCTTCACCGGGATCTTGAAAATGACCAAGAATGAGGATGGTTTGGCGACCGTCATCGGGCATGAGGTAGCCCATGCCCTTCAGCGCCATGGAGCCGAGCGGTACAGCCGGAGCATTCTGGAAATGATCGGGCAAGTCGGTGCGCTTGCAGCCGGCGCCGCTGTCGGTCGTCCGGACGCCGCGATGGCAGCGATGAGTGCCTATGGGGTGGGCGTCTCCTTACCGTTCGGCCGAAAACAAGAGTCTGAAGCAGACTACATCGGGCTCAAGCTGATGGCGCAGGCGGGGTATGATCCTCGAGAAGCGGTCCCATTTTGGGAACGGATGAGCGGATGTCCAAGGCAAATGATCAATAAAGTCTGTTTTCGGTCGCAACATAATATCCCGGAGTTTCTTTCCACCCACCCTTCCGATATCGCACGCATCAACCAAATTGAAGCCTGGATTCCTGAAGCGTTGACGCACTACGATGCGGCGCAGGGAGGTGGGCGACCCGTGCCGGCCCCCTATCAGCCACTGATTGGGCCCATGCCTCAATCCAGCTGAGCCAACGATCACGACACGATGCCAAAACGAACAGATATTCAGTCAATCCTCATGATCGGGTCTGGTCCGATCGTGATCGGTCAAGCCTGCGAGTTCGATTATTCCGGGACGCAGGCGTGCAAAGCGCTCAAGGCGGAGGGCTACCGAGTCATTCTGATCAACAGCAACCCGGCGACGATCATGACCGATCCGGAGATGGCCGATCGGACGTATGTCGAGCCGATCACCGTCGAGGTCGTTGAGAGCGTGATCGCTCGCGAGCGACCCGATGCCTTGCTCCCGACCATGGGTGGCCAAACGGCGCTGAACACTACAATGGGCTTGGTAAAGCAAGGAGTCCTCGAGAAATATGGTGTGAAGCTCATTGGCGCCTCGGCGGAAGCGATTCACAAAGCGGAGGATCGGGAAGCGTTTAAGCTGGCGATGCAACGCATCGGTCTTCGTGTCCCGAAGAGTGGCACGGCACACAATCGGCAGGAAGCCGTGGCTATCCTGGAGACCGTGGGATTTCCCGCGATCATTCGACCGTCGTTTACGATGGGAGGTACCGGTGGAAATATCGCGTATAACCGAGAAGAATTCGAGAAGCTGATTGATTGGGCGCTGGCGATGAGTCCGGTCAGTCAAGTGCTGATCGAAGAATCGGTCATTGGATGGAAAGAGTATGAACTCGAGGTCATGCGAGATCTGAAAGACAATGTCGTCATCGTCTGTCCGATTGAAAATTTCGATCCGATGGGCGTGCATACGGGAGACAGTATTACCGTGGCACCGGCCATGACGCTGACCGACAAAGAATATCAACGCATGCGTGACGCGGCGCTTCGTGTCATTCGGGAGATCGGCGTCGATACGGGTGGATCGAACATTCAATTCGGTGTCAATCCGGCGAATGGTGAGATGGTCGTCATTGAAATGAATCCTCGGGTGTCGCGGAGTTCAGCGCTGGCATCAAAGGCCACCGGATTTCCGATCGCGAAAATTGCCGCCAGGCTTGCGGTCGGGTATACCTTGGACGAGATCACCAATGACATTACCGGAGTCACCAAGGCATCCTTTGAACCGACGATCGATTATGTCGTGGTGAAAATTCCTCGATTTGCGTTCCAAAAGTTCAAGGGAGCCGATCCGACCTTAACCACGCAAATGAAGTCGGTCGGTGAAGTGATGGCGATCGGACGGACCTTCAAGGAATCCTTGCAGAAGGCCATTCGATCACTTGAATTAGAACTGAACGGCTTGGTTTCGCGGCTTGGAATTGATCGAGGCATACCGGCTGGCTTTGATCGACAGGCGGCGAAAGAAAAACTTGACCGTATGCTTCGCAGCCCGCTTCCGGAACGGCTGTGGTACCTCGCGGATGCCATGCGACTCGGATTGACGGACGAAGAGCTGTTTGCCACCACCATGGTGGATCCCTGGTTTCTGGATCAGGTGAGGCAGTTGATTGATTTTGAGCGTGTGCTGGTCGAGCATGCGTCCGATCCACGCGCCGTGTTGGACGGTGAACGGCTCTGGGACGCGAAAGAGCTGGGATTCTCCGATGACCGGATCGCGCACTTACTCGGGTGCGAGACGGCCGCAGTGGCCAATGCGCGCATGCATCATCCGACACGAGGGGTCACCTATAAGCGCGTCGATACGTGCGCGGCGGAATTCGAAGCACAAACCCCCTATTTGTATTCGACCTATGGAAGAGAGTGTGAAGCTCGACCATCCGACCGGAAGAAAGTGGTGATTCTCGGCGGCGGGCCGAATCGCATCGGGCAGGGAATCGAGTTCGACTATTGTTGTGTTCATGCCGCGATGGCGCTCCGAGACGATGGGATCGACACGATCATGGTGAATTGCAACCCGGAAACCGTGAGTACGGATTACGACACATCTGATCGACTCTATTTTGAGCCACTCACGCAGGAAGATGTGCTGAATCTGATCCATCGCGAGCAGCCGATCGGAGTCGTCTTGCAGTTCGGCGGCCAGACGCCCTTGAAACTCGCGCTTCCGTTGTCGAAGGCGGGTGTGAAGATTCTTGGTACCAGTCCGGACGCCATCGATTTAGCCGAAGACCGAGAGCGGTTCCGCGAGCTTCTGACGAGGTTGGGATTACAGCAGGCGGAAAGCGGAATGGCTCGGTCGATCAAAGAGGCCGTGCAGATCGCGGGACGGGTTAGTTATCCGGTCATGGTCCGACCGTCGTACGTCCTGGGTGGCCGTTCGATGCAGATCGTCTATGATGAATCCGGCTTGTTGGAATATATGCAGTCAGCCGTGAAGGCGTCACCCAAGCATCCGGTATTGATCGATAAGTATCTGGCCGATGCCATCGAGGTCGATGCGGATGCCATTTCCGACGGAGACACGGTGGTTGTGGCGGGCATCATGGAGCATATTGAGGAAGCGGGTGTGCATTCGGGCGACTCCGCTTGCTCGCTCCCTCCATACACCTTGGACAAGACGATCGTCAGCGAGATCGAGCGTCAAATGCGCATGCTGGCCCTGGAGCTGGGGGTCGTCGGCCTGATGAATGCGCAGTTTGCCGTGAAAGGTCGGACGATCTATGTGTTGGAGGTAAATCCTCGTGGGTCTCGAACTGTGCCGTTCGTCAGCAAAGCGATCGGGGTGCCGCTCGCCAAGTTAGCGATGAAAGTCATGATGGGAAAGACTCTGAAGGAACTCGGTTTTACCAGTGCCCCTCTACCTGAGCACTTCTCGGTCAAAGAAGCCGTCTTCCCGTTCAATAAATTCCCCGGTGTCGATGTGCTGTTGGGACCGGAGATGAAATCCACCGGCGAAGTCATGGGGATCGATAGCGATTTTGGATGGGCGTTTGCCAAATCGCAAGCAGGAGCCGGCGCAGGGCTTCCCACGGTAGGGACGGCGTTTATCAGTGTCAAAGAATCCGATCGCGCAGCCGCTCTTGAAGTCGGTAAAGTGTTGATCAGGCTAGGGATGCGTATTCAAGGCACGAGCGGAACGGCGGGATACTTGCGCGATCATGGGCTTTCCGTGGAGGTCGTCAATAAGGTGGCCGAAGGGAGGCCGCACATCGTAGACCACATTAAAAACGGATCTATCGCGCTTGTGGTCAATACGGTGCGAACCGCTTCCGCTCATGTCGATTCATTATCGATCAGGCGAGAGGCCCTGCACCGAGGGATTCCATATTTTACGACCATGCGCGGCGCCCATGCGGCGGCCATGGGAATTGAAGCCATCCTGAAAAAAACTCTATCGATCCGTTCATTGCAAGAGTATCATCGATCCTAAATCGATCAGGAGCACGTGAAGTATGCCCACGCCAATTACGAAGAAAGGTTATGACGCACTCAAGGCGGAGTTGGATCGCCTGCGGAAAATCGAGCGGCCGAAAGTGATCGAAGCGATCGCGGAAGCACGAGCGCACGGAGATCTCAGCGAGAATGCCGAGTACGATGCAGCCAAAGAGCGTCAAGGGTTTATCGAGTCACGAATCTCTGAGCTGGAGACGAAATTGGCGGAGGCCCGCATTGTTGAAATTGCGGGACGAACGAGCGATACCATTGTGTTCGGCGCGACCGTGTTGGTCGTTGAACAAGAGTCGCAAGACAAGAAGCAGTACACGTTGGTCGGGCAAGACGAAGCCGACATGAAGTTCAACAAAATTTCCGTACAGTCTCCGGTCGGGCGCGCACTGATCGGTAAGCGAGTCGGAGACTTTGTCGAAGTTAAAACTCCCGTGAAGATGGTTGAATACGAGGTTGTGGAGATCAAATTCGAGGAATGCTGACGTGCCGGCGTCACGCCCTCTCATTGCCCTGCTGACAGATTTTGGTGAACGCGACTGGTTTGTCGCGAGCATGAAGGGTGTGATCTTGACCATCCACCCCAATACCAGGATCGTTGATATCTCCCATCAAATTCCTTCACATCAGATCGATGACGCCAGCTATGTCCTCGGCGCCTGTTACCGCCATTTCCCGGACGGTACGATCTATGTCTGTGTCGTGGACCCCGGCGTCGGAAGCGCCAGGCGAGCGATCCTCGCGACCACGTCACGCTATAGTTTTTTGGCACCGGATAACGGCTTGCTTAGTCACGTGCTGGAACATGAGCAGGACGTCACTATTCGCCAGATCGAGGAGGTGCGCTATCGGCTGCCTTCAGAAGGGGGAACATTTGACGGACGTGATCTGTTTGCGCCTGTTGCTGCTTTACTTGCCAGTGGGGAGCCACCGTCATTTTTTGGTCCGGTGATCAAAGATCCGATGAAAAGTTTGGTATGGGCACCTCAGCAGCAAGATCAAATTTTGATCGGAAGGATTGAGTACATCGATCGATTCGGTAATCTGATCTCAAATGTCACGGCGAAGCAGGTGCGGGAATTTCAGGCCACCATCGGTCTGGCAAAGATCGAGATCCATCTCGGATCGCATATCGTGACCAAATTGGTAGGAAACTACAGTCAAGGGGATGGAGAGACTCCTGCCGCGCTGATCAATAGTGGCGGATTCTTGGAGATCTTTCTGCGGGAAGACAGTGCGGCGCGATGTCTGCAAATCGACGTGGGAGCGGAGTTTCGACTCTGTTGAAAGGCCTTATCGTATTGCGGTGTCGATCTGATCGCAGACATGACCGACAAACGGAAGTGAGCAGGTGAAGTAGATGATACTCAGTCGATGTGCAAAGTCTCTATGGATTCAGTGAGGATTTCCACCA
>CABVRS010000019.1 GCA_902500745.1 uncultured Nitrospira sp. | reverse complement strand
AGTAGCGCCCGTCCTTCGGGGCGGGCGAGGATTGAAACCCGACGCCTTGGCCCATATCACGCATGCCCTCGCCAGTAGCGCCCGTCCTTCGGGGCGGGCGAGGATTGAAACCCGACGCCTTGGCCCATATCACGCATGCCCTCGCCAGTAGCGCCCGTCCTTCGGGGCGGGCGAGGATTGAAACTCCGTATCTCATATTCGGTCGTCGAGAGCAGAGACGTAGCGCCCGTCCTTCGGGGCGGGCGAGGATTGAAACTTCCTCGTTGGGGAATACGGAGAGCAAAAGGGGAGGTAGCGCCCGTCCTTCGGGGCGGGCGAGGATTGAAACAGCGCAACTGTGCTGACCTGGCCAATACCGTTCTGTAGCGCCCGTCCTTCGGGGCGGGCGAGGATTGAAACTTGTATGTGCCAAGTCATCACGCCCACAAAAATAGTAGCGCCCGTCCTTCGGGGCGGGCGAGGATTGAAACGTCTTTCGTACCCTCTTCGCAACGCTCCACAAATGTAGCGCCCGTCCTTCGGGGCGGGCGAGGATTGAAACCGGGTGTAGCCCACGCCACGGCCGAACTCGTTGAGTAGCGCCCGTCCTTCGGGGCGGGCGAGGATTGAAACTAAATGTGCCTTGCCCTGTGGTGAGCGGTACGCAGTAGCGCCCGTCCTTCGGGGCGGGCGAGGATTGAAACACCTATGTTGAGCGGAAGCCGCAAGCTCATGTCGTGTAGCGCCCGTCCTTCGGGGCGGGCGAGGATTGAAACCAGCGCGAAACGCATCAAAATGCCATCAAATGGAGGTAGCACCCGTCCTTCGACGCATACGATCAGGAATTATCGCACGAGCAGTGAGGGGGCTTGTGCACTGTGTCGATCATCGAAATTGTTTGGCCATCCGTCATCCATATCCTAAGATGACGGCATGTCAGCTCAGGCCGCGCGGGTGCCTCCGCAATCCGATTCCGTTACCGAAGAGACGACCGCCGGTCCCACCGACACCGGGCTCATTTGTCTTCTGATTCTCGCCCGATTCCATGATCTTCCTGCCAACGGCACGCAACTCCAGCATCAGTTTGGCCAGTCCGGACACTCGCTTTCTGACGTCGCGCTCTTGCGTGCGGCTAAGCATGTTGGGCTCAAAGCCGGCGTGGTCAAGACCACATGGGGCAAGTTGCACGAGATGCCGTTGCCTGCGATGGCGAAGTTGGTCGATGAACGCTATCTGGTCGTGGCAAAAGTTCAAGGCGAAAAAGTGTTGGTCCAACATGCCGACGAGACGCGGCCTCTCGTGCTTTCCCGAGACCGCTTTGAAATGATCTGGACCGGCGATCTGGTGCTCTTCACGAAGCGGGCGAATCTCCGGCTGCACGATCTCCCCTTCGACTTCACGTGGTTCATCCCGGCGATCGTCAAGTATCGAAAGTTTTTCGGTGAAGTGCTGATCGCCTCCTTGTTTCTTCAACTCTTTGCCCTGTTGACCCCGCTGTTTACCCAGGTGGTGATCGACAAGGTGCTCGTGCACAAGGGGTTTACGACGCTCCATGTATTGGCCGTCGGTATGATCACGATGGCCGTGTTCGAGGCTCTTCTTGGAGGGCTTCGCACCTATCTGTTTTCGCATACCACGAATCGCATCGATGTCGCCCTGGGGGCTAAACTCTTTCGCCACATCTTGGCGCTGCCCCTCTCTTATTTTGAGGCCAGGCGGGTCGGCGATACGGTCGCGCGTGTCCGTGAGTTGGAGCAGATTCGCCAGTTCTTGACCAGCCATTCGGTCACGGTGGTGTTGGATGTCGTCTTTACCGTTGTGTTCATGACGGTGATGTGGTTCTACAGTTCGACCCTCACACTCATTGTGATGGCGTCACTGCCGATCTATGCGCTGTTATCCGTGGCCATTACCCCGGCGATTCGAACTCGGTTGCATGAAAAGTTCAATCGAGGCGCTGAGAATCAAGCGTTTTTGGTGGAGGCCGTCAGTGGGGTTCAGACCGTCAAGGCGATGGCCGTTGAACCGCCCTTGATGCGGAAATGGGAAGAGCAGCTGGCGGGGTACGTGCGGGCGAGTTTCCGAGCCACCAGCCTGATGACGATCGCCGGCCACTCAGCCACGTGTGTTCAAAAGGTCACCACCGTGGCGGTCTTATGGGTGGGTGCGTATCGGGTGATCGATGGCGATCTGAGCATTGGGCAGCTCATCGCGTTCAATATGTTGTCCGGACAAGTGACCGGCCCGCTTCTGCGGCTGGTGAGTCTGTGGCAGGAGTTTCAGCAGGTGGGGATTTCGGTCCAACGCCTCGGCGACGTGCTCAATACGCAACCAGAGCCTTCATACAATCCGAATCGAACCACACTTCCTGACGTGAAGGGGCATGTACGGTTTGAGGACGTCGTCTTTCGCTACCGGCCTGATGGTCCGGAGATCATCCGGAAGGTGTCGTTTGCAGTGGAGCCAGGTTGGATCATCGGCATTGTCGGACGGTCCGGGTCCGGAAAGAGTACGATCGCCAAGCTGATGCAGCGTTTGTACGTCCCTGAGCGAGGGCGAATTGTGCTCGATGGCGTAGATTTGATGCAGGTTGATCCGGCGTGGCTTCGCCGACAAGTCGGAGTCGTGCTCCAAGAAAACTTTCTGTTCAACGCCTCCGTGCGGGACAACATTGCCTTGACCGATCCTGGATTGGCGATGGAGCAGGTGATGCAAGCGGCACAACTCGCCGGAGCCCATGAGTTCATCCTGGAATTAGCGGATGGGTACGACACGATGATCGGAGAACATGGATGCACCTTGTCGGGCGGGCAACGCCAGCGAATTGCCATTGCCCGGGCCTTGGTTGCGAACCCACGTATCCTGATATTCGACGAGGCCACCAGCGCGCTGGACTATGAATCTGAAGCGGTGATCCAACGGAACATGACACAGATCTCCAAGGGACGGACGGTCTTCATGATCGCCCATCGCTTGAGTACGGTGCGGCAGGCCCATCGCATCTACGTCATCGAGAAGGGCGAGATCGTCGAGCAGGGAACGCATGACGATCTGGTGCGAGGCAGCGGGTTGTATGCGCGATTGCACGCGCATCAAGCTGCCTAGGGCAAGCGCATAGCGTAGGACAGGGAGAAACGAATGGCGTTCGGGGCTCTTTCTCGTCATTGGATGGTGTGGAAAGCGGCATGGGAGGCCGAATCAAACCGACCTATGGGGAATGCCATGCCGAGCACGCGGGCCACCGAGTTTCTTCCCGCGGTGTTGGAGATCCAACAGGCGCCTCCGTCACCGATCGGTCGTGCGCTGCTCTGGACCATCTTGGCCGCCTTCACGGCTGGGATGTTGTGGACCATATTCGGCCAGCTCGATATTGTCGCAACGGCTCCAGGCAAGATCATTCCCAGTGGATATTCAAAGATCATTCAGCCCTACGAAGCCGGGGTGATTGCATCCATTCATGTCCAGGATGGGCAGGTTGTGAAGCAGGGCGATGTCTTGATCGAACTTGATTCGACGCTCAATGTCGCGGACAGGACTCGCGCCGTCAACGAGTATCGAGCCGCAAAAGTAGACGCCGCTCGCTTGCGGGCTCTCATTCAAGACCAGGCCACGTTCGAAGCACCGGCCGATGCGGAAGAGGCGTATGTGCTGTTGCAACAGCAGTTGCTGCGAGACCAGTTGGCCGAGTATCACGCCAAGGTGTCGGCGGCCCAGCATCTCATCGATCAACGCCGGGCTGTCGTCGACCAAACGAAGGAAAATCTTCGTCGGTTGGACGCCACAGTGCCGATGGAGGTCGAACGAGCCGAGGCCTACAAGCAGTTGCTTGAACACGGTGCCGTGACCAAGATGGACTTCCTTCAGGCGGAAGGGCAGCGAATCGACAAGGCACAGGAATTGGCCGGTCAAAAGAAGAAACTCCAACAAGACCGAGCGGCGCTCGCCGAGGCGGACACACACTACCGGGCGATGCGGTCCGAATTCCAGCAAACGAAACAGGCCGAGCTCTCGGCGCTTGAAACCAAAGCCGCCTCACTGGCGCAGGAGGTGACCAAAGCCGATCAAAAGGCCGGATTGCAGCGTCTGGTTGCACCGATCGACGGGGTGGTGCAGCAATTGGCCGTGCATACGGTGGGCGGTGTCGTGACACCGGCTCAACAGTTGTTGATTGTGGTGCCGAAGGATCATCCGGTCGAGGTGGAGGCTCAGGTCGAAAACAAAGATGTGGGATTTGTACGGGAAGGACAGCCGGTTGAAATTAAGGTCGAAACGTTTCAATTCACCCTCTACGGCACCATTCCTGGGCATGTGGTGACGGTCTCGAATGACGCAGCGCCCATCGAAAACGTGGGCCTCGTGTATCCCACAAGAGTCAGTATGGATCGAGGGACCATTCAGGTCGAAGGCAAACAGGTCCATCTTTCGCCTGGGATGGCCGTGACCGTTGAGATCAAAACGGGTCAGCGCCGTATCGTCGAATATTTGCTGAGTCCATTGCTCAAATCCATGCAAGAAAGTCTGAGAGAGCGGTAAGCACATGACCGCATGGCGCATCGCTCTTGGTGTGTGTGCGTTGGCGACGGGAATCCTGGTTGCCGATTCCATGTCCGCTGATGTCTTAAGCGGAGAGCCGATTCCGTCCCCACCGGCACCCGCCTCTCACCTCCTGCCGCTCACCCTGCAAGCGGCATTGACCGCAGCGCTCAACAACAATCCCGATGTGCTTCTGTACAAGGAACGTATACAGGAGGCGCAGGGCCACGTGCGGACCCAGTTCGGTGCGATGTTGCCCACGCTATCGGCCAACATTCGGCAAACCAAGCAAACGCAATTCCTTGGAACGATCGGACTGTCCCCGGTGCGGACCGATCCGTTTAGTATTTTCGATACACGGATCAGCGCGACACAACACCTGTTCAGCCTCAGCTTAATTCAACGCTGGCGGGCATCCCGGGAATCGCTGCAGGTGACTGAGCAGGAATCGGAAGCGCGCATGTTGGACACGATGGCCAGCGTAGGCCTTGCCTACATGGAAGGGTTGAAGGCCATGGCGATGGTCAAGATGCACGAGGCCAATCAGCTGGTGATGAATGAGTTACTCGGCACTATCCGGCAGCGGCAGCGCGGAGGTGTCGCGACGCGACTCGATCTCGCCAGACTTGAGGCGCAATTGGCGGTGGAGCGGCAACAGGGTTCGTCGGCCCGGTATGAGCTCGAACATGCCAAGCTGACCCTCATCAATCTGCTGGCCCTTCCCATCGAGAGCGCGTTGGCGTTGACCGATGAATGGATGATCGGTGTTCCTACTATGCCCACGCCAGAAGGAGCGGTTGATACTGCGTTGAGCCAACGGCCGGAAGTTCGGGCCCAGGCGATCCGCGTGAAAGCTTCGGAGCTGACCTATTCCTCCATCACCGGGGAACGGGTACCATCGTTGGTAGCTCAGGGCGAGTACGGACTCATCGGGAACCGCTGGAATAATACCCTCGATACCTACAATATGGCGCTGACCCTTCAGATTCCCATCTTTGATGGGGCGCAGCGTGAAGGCCGCATCGCACAAGCGCGAAGCCAACTGCAGCAGGAGACGCTTCGTCTGAAATCGGTGCTCAATCACGTGAAAATGGAAGTGCATGATGCGCTGGCTTCCTTAGCCTCGGCAAACGAACAAGTCAGCATCGCGCAGGCTGGTCTGCACATGGCCACGACCGAGCTCGATCTGGCGCGGGAACGATACGCCGTGATGAGCTCCGCCAGTCATTTTGAGCTGACGAACGGACTGTCGGCCGTGACTCGCGCCAGAGAAAACCTCGTCAACGCACTCTTTCAACTGAATGCCGCGCGAATCAATTTCGCCCGTTCAACGGGTAGTTTACACAGGCTGAACGAAGACTCTCGGGCAGAACAAAGAGCATCACGATACCTTGACTTAAAGTAGCCCTTCACTCACACTCCCGGCATGTACGACCAGTCTGAACGCGATCTTCTGCGCATGTTGGCCGATCGGGCAGGGATTGTCGCCGATTACCATGACATTGCCGGGGTATGCCATGTCACGACGGATGAAACGCGCCAGGCGATTCTTTCCGCGATGGGGCTACGAGTTGCGAGCCGCGAGGAGCTGATCGAGGAACTCACGAGATGGGACAATCGCCCCTGGTTGCAAGGGTGCGAACCGGTCCATGTGATTCGGTCAGGGCGTGCAGTAGGGACATGGTCTTGCTATGTCCCCTGTGAAACCACCGATGAGACTCTCCTGCACGTGCACTGGTCGCTCCGGTTAGAATCCGGGGAACAGCAGTGTGAGCAAACGGAGGGGCCGGGGCTTCGAATTGAAGAGACGCGTACGGTTCACGGACGTCGGTTTGTCCGCGTGGCGCTGGCTGTTCCGCTGGATCTCCCGATCGGCTACCATTCCCTGACGGTCTGTGCAAAAGCCGGCGGCAGTCAGGTTGATGCGACCAGCCGTTTCATCGTGGCGCCGGAGCGTTGTTATCTTCCTGCTCAGTTACAGCAAGGCGTGCGATGGTGGGGCATTGCCCTGCAGCTCTATTCGCTGCGGAGTGATCGGAATTGGGGGGTCGGCGATTTTGGAGACCTGGCTTCCGTTGTGGAATGGGCCGGGCGACAGTTGGGGGCAGCCGTCATCGGGCTCAACCCGCTCCATGCACTCAAAAATACCACGCCCTATCACATCAGTCCCTATTCACCGACCAGCCGTCTATTTTTGAATGATCTGTATATCGATCTTGAACAGGTTGCGGAGTATCGCACGGCCCCGGAGATGAACACCCGGCTCGCTGACCCATCGTTTCGTGCGCGGCTCGATGCGGTCAAACGAGGAGAATTGGTCGAGTACGATGCGGTTGCGTCGATCAAACGCGAGGTGCTTGAGCTCTGCTATGAGGCGTTTCTCAGAGAACATTTTGACGGTGACGAGCCGGCATTGCAGCCGACGACGGAGCGTGGGTGGAGCTTCCATCGATTCACCGAGCGCGAAGGAGAATCGCTCACCTCCTATGCGCTGTTTCAGGCATTGGAAGAAGCGCAGCAAGCCGAGCACGGAGTATCGGCTACGTGGGTGGACTGGCCGGAGTCCTATCACATTCCGACATCGGAAGCCGTGGGGGAGTTTCGACGTCGGCACATGCAGCGCGTGCGATTTTTTCAGTATCTGCAATGGCTGGCCGCCGACCAGATGTGTGCGTTGGTGAAGCAGACGCAAGAGGCCCGGATGCCGATCGGGTTCTATCACGATCTCGCATTAGGGAGC
The DNA here is from genome assembly GCA_902500745.1 of uncultured Nitrospira sp. Classification (GTDB taxonomy): domain Bacteria; phylum Nitrospirota; class Nitrospiria; order Nitrospirales; family Nitrospiraceae; genus Nitrospira_D. The sequence continues at coordinate 25,858 of CABVRS010000019.1, read as the reverse complement.
GATCGCTATGGCGCCGACGGATGGCGATCTCAAGGCGTCTTGGCGTTGAATGCCGATTGCGGCGCTCCTCCTGACGCCTTCGCTCCGGAAGGGCAGAATTGGGGATTCCCCCCGCTCGACCCGCTCCGACTTCGCGCGAGCGGCTATCAGTACGTCATCGAACTGCTCCGCAAAAACCTCCGTTACGGTGGTGCGATTCGACTTGATCATGTCATGGCGCTCTTTCGGCTGTTTTGGATCCCGCGTGGCCTTCCTGCTTCAATGGGGACGTATGTCCATTACCGTGATGAGGAACTACTCGCGATCTTGGCGCTGGAAAGTGTGCGGGCCAATACGGTGGTGATCGGGGAAGATCTTGGGACGGTTCCTGATTGGGTGCGGCATCGGCTCGAGGCGGCAGGGGTCTTGTCGTATCGAGTCTTGTATTTTGAACGGACTCATTCAGGAGACTGGAAGCCGCCGGCTCACTATCCAGCCCAAGCGCTCGCCGTCGTCACGACCCACGATCTTGCGACTCTCAGCGGATATTGGGAAGGGGCCGATATTGAGGCACGATCCAGCCTCAGTCTCGTTCCTTCCGAACAAGCACGGTCCGCGATGTTGTCTGAGCGGCAATGGGAGAAAGCCGGTATTCTCGCCGCGCTGCAGTCCGAAGGACTCCTGCCTCCCGGTGTCTCGAACGATCCAGCCCAGGTGCCGTCGATGACGGTCGAGCTGGTAGAGGCTCTTCACCAGTACTTGGCTCGAAGCCCGGCCTGGATGGTGTTAGCGAACATTGATGACGTGATCGGGACCCGTGCCCAGGCCAATCTGCCTGGGACGTTGGATCAGCATCCCAATTGGCGTCGAAAGTTGGGCCTTCCCGTCGAAGAGTTGACTCAAGACTCTCGATTCGAACGGCTGGCAGCGCAGCTACGTGAGATCCGTCCTTCTGTGTGAGAGCGTCTGTGAGCGACCCCGTGTGTACGTCATTGTCTTGGGTAAATAATGGTACATGCCGTCGGAGCGGCGTGGGTCTATGATCGCGCTGACGCCTCGCGACCGTTTGGCGCTCGGGGTTGCTGGGGCCTGTTTTCTCATTATCCTGGTCATTGAACAATTTTCCCCGGCCAACGTAGTCGGCGCCTATGGGTATGTGTTGCCGATCTTGTTGGTCACGACTCTGCGTAATCGCACCGTCATGTTGGTGACCGTGTTGGCCTGTGTGGTCGCTACCTATTCAGGGCTGCTCCAGCCGACGAAGCCAGGGCGATTTCAAGCCGCCGTCATCAATCGGAGCGTCGTGGTCGGCGTCTTGCTGTTGGTTGCGTATTTGGGTGTGAGTTGGGAAGAGCGGAAGGCACGCGAAGAAGCCGCCCGTGCGGCTCTGGCCCAGGAAACAGAAAGTTTGCTCAAGGCCAATACCCAACTGGTTCAGGCAAAAGATCAATTGAATCGGTCGGAACGGTTAGCCGCCGTCGGACAGCTGGTCGCGTCTGTCGCCCATGAGGTGGGGACACCACTTCACTCGATCGCCTGGCATGTCCAGGCGCTGGAAGAAGAACCTGGGGTGACCCCGGACATGAAGAAGCGGATCGCGATTATCGATGAACAACTGACTCGGGTCGTGAATATCATTCAGGACTTGCTGTCCTCCACTCGGCAGCGCCAACCGGCTCCTCAATGGCTGGTGGTACAGGACGTCGTCAGTCCGGCTGCCACCTTGATGGAGCCGGCCTTTCACGCAAAAGGGATTTCATTGACGGTTCAGATTCCTCTCGGTTTGCCGCTGGTCTGGGCCGATAAAGAAAAGATGCATCAGGTCTTGGTGAATATCCTGGCCAATGCACTGGCGGCGACTCCTCTAGGGGGGGCGGTCACGATTTCTGCCGCAGCTCGCGATGCGACGGCAGAAGAACAAGAGCGTGGCGCAACGGTCGCTGGCCGAATGCCTCCACTGGTGCTCACCCTTGCGGTTCAGGATACAGGATGCGGGATGCCGGAAGCGGATACGCAAAAAGCCTTTGAGCCGTTTTTTACGACCAAAGCGATTGGAAAGGGGACCGGCTTAGGACTATTCTTGAGTCGCGAAACCGTACTGGCTCATGGTGGGAGCTTGGCCCTGACGAGTGAGATCGGTCGCGGGACGAGTGTGATCATCACGTTACCCGCGATACAGAGGGACCTCGCTCATTCGATGGAGGACGTGTGATACAACCAGCGACAATTCTCGTGGCCGACGACGATGCGGTCGCCCGTGAACTTTTGGCAGACGCGTTACGAAAAGAAGGCTATCACGTGGAAGCGTTTTCCAGCGGAGAAGCCGTGATCGCGCGTGGACGACAAGGCCGGGTCGATTTGGTATTGACGGATATCCGCATGGGGGCCGTGGATGGGCTCACCGTCTTGCGGGAATTTAAGCGCACGAACCCACATACCGTGGTGGTGGTGTTGACCGCGTTCGGCTCTCTGGAAGGAGCGATTGAAGCAATCAAGCAGGGTGCATACGATTATTTGGCGAAACCGTTTAAGAAAGAGGACATCAAGCTGGTCGTCAAACGCGGTCTGGATCACTGTCGATTGCTCCAAGAGAACGCACGGTTCCGACAAGAATTGAAAAGCAAAGACGAATGGTCTCCGTTGGTCGGAAGCAGTACGGCGATGCTCGAGGTCTACAAGCTGGTGGCGCGTGTCGCCGACAGCAAGAGCACGGTCTTGCTGCAGGGGGAAAGCGGAACCGGGAAAGAGCTGATTGCCCGTGCCATTCATACCAACGGCCCGCGTCGTGAGAAACCGTTCATCCCGGTCAATTGTGGGGCGTTGCCCGATACGCTGTTGGAGTCGGAGATGTTTGGGTATGAGAAGGGAGCCTTCACTGGGGCGGTGGGAACCAAGATGGGGCTCTTTGAATCGGCCAACGAAGGGACGCTGTTTCTCGATGAGATCGGTGAACTAGGGCAGGCGTTACAGGTGAAGTTGTTGCGGGTGATGCAGGACCAAGAAGTGCGCCGAGTCGGGAGCACGGCCTCCACCAAGGTGGATGTTCGGATCATTGCCGCGACCAATCGGGATCTTGAACAACTCGTGAAAGAAGGAAAGTTTCGGGATGATCTCTTCTATCGTCTAAAAGTCGTTCCCATTACCTTACCGTCATTGTCGGAACGGCGGGAAGATATTCCGATGTTGGTTCATCACTTCTTGCAGAAGTGCGCGGCAGGGGCCGACCATGCGGTGCGGGGTGTGTTGCCGGACGCGATGGCGCTTTTGACCGACTATGGATGGCCGGGCAACGTGCGAGAGCTTGAAAACGCCATTGAGCGGGCCGTGTCGTTGAGTCATGGACCCTTGCTGACACCAGAAGATTTGCCTGAAGCGATTCGTCGAGGCGCGACCGCGGAGGTCAATGCCCAGCATCAGCTCATCAATCATCCGGATGAGGCCTACCTCACGCTAGAGGAAGTAGAAAAACGTCATCTGATGCGGGTGCTGAAGGAAATGAAGGGCAATAAAGTGAAGGCGGCAAAAATCCTTGGGATCGATAGACGGACTCTCTATCGAATGGCCGAACGGTTCGGCCTCGATCTTGGTGAGGACGCAGAGGGGCTGTCTGAGAAAGAGCCTGCCTAGTTCTTCGCCCCGTAAAACGTTTCAGTCGTGTAGGTGCTGGGGACGATCTTCAGCTCGTTCTTGATCAAGCGAAGTTTGTTTTCGGCACTTTGAGGAACTTGGGGTTCTGTGGGGCCCCAGCTGTCGAACATGGTCTGTTTACCTTCAGACGACACTTGCAGGCGTAGTCTGGTGGATTTGTCTGTTTCAGGAGTGACCGAAGCTTCCGCTCGGCTGCGGACGACGCCAAGACGCCCTCTCACGAGCCAGTCCCAGATACTGGGCTGTTCATCCCTGTAGCCTGTACTAAGCTGTGCTCCGTCCTTCCAGTCCACATCATAGTTGTCGTCTTTCAGGACTTTTGAGACGGCAGCTTTCACCTGATCCGCAGGTGCGGGCAAGGTTACCTCGACGACATTGGGTTCGACAGGACGCTGAACGCTGCTACATCCAAAGGCAAAGGCGGTAAGGGCGACAATGGCGAGACAGTCCTTTCGGATCATTTTGTTCTGGCCTCCTTCAGCCGGTAAACAAGGTGGGTGTCGGTTTGCGTCACTCCCTCGATACGATGAATACGGCTCAATACCAATTGGGTTAAGGCGTCCTGATCAGGAATGTCCGCGATGGCAATGATGTCAGGCTTGCCCCAACATGGATCGATTGTCTTGATCTCTTTAATGTCCGCAAGCGCTTTAGTAACGGCTGATGTTTGCCCTGGGAGCACGTTAATCAGCACGTAAGCCCGATCCGACATGCCATGATCTCCGGGGGCCGGACCGTGAATCGTATATTGAATCGTCCCGGAAGTGGGCTGCTTTATAGCAAAGTCCGTCTGGCCTGTCAACACGGGTTTTGCTTTCAAGGGCTTGGTGGGCGCGGTAACGGACGGAAGTGATTTTAAGTGTGGTTTTGCCATGGTCTCACTTTGGCGCAACAAGCACTTCGACCCGACAGTGCTCACTGACGCTGGTTAGGGTTGTTTCGAGTCGCTTCGGGCTTCCGATGCGACCCTCTGGGTCGTACATAAAGCAAAACAAGGTCGAGCCTCGTCCCTGCGCTCTGTAATAGGCAGAGTCCGCTGTGACCTGATCGGCCAGTTCCTTTGCGCTCAGTCCGGATCTGGTCTTTTTTGCGACGATGGCGATCTGATCTCGATTGACAAGGAGCATCGTTCGTGGCGCGCCGTCTGTGTAGGGTGGGGTCCATTCCTCGGTAGCTACTTCGTCGAATTCCACCTTCAGCAATGCGCACAACAGATCTTGTAAGTCATGGTCGTCGTCGATCTCGAGTGTTGGACGATAGTCTCGTCGAAGCCGCAGTTGGCGGGCGACGGAATGGAGACGCAGGCAAATTTTTCGAATGAGCTGGAGCGGATCCTGATCCAGTACTGGCTCACTCGCCCGAATCGGGGTTGGACTAGTCGAAGCCTTAACCGACGGCGAGTTTTGAATGGTAACCGGGATGGGATCAGAGGCTTCTGAGGGCGTCGATAGGTTTGTCGCGACAGAGGCTGAGGAATTGACGTTTGGTTGAGCGGGTGTCGCGGGGACAGCTGGAGCCGGCATTGGTGTGGGTTGTGTTTGTGCGTTCTCCACTGGTTTATCAGGCGTCGAGGGTACTGGCTGGGTAACCGGGGGTAAGGCCGGTGTGAGAGAGGGAGGTGTTGAGGCGATGATTGGAGGAACAAGATGGGCCGTTGGCATCGGTGTGGGAATTGGAGTCGGAACAGGAGCCGGTGCGGGTGTGGGGGATAGTGTCTGAATCGGAGCTGGATTCGGTGCAGGCATCGGCATTGGAGCTGGAATTGATGGAGTTGGAGTAGCCGGTTGTACGTCAGGTGTGGGTGTGACCTGGGCACTCCAAGGCCCGACGTTGGCCGGCATGGCCACAGCAACAGGCATCTGTGAAGTTGTTTGTGTGGTTACGGTGGTTGGCGGCGTGGGCGGAACCAGCACCATGCGCGCAGTGTTGCTGGGATTGGCCTCTGGCGCTGGCTCGGATTTTGGTGGTGGTTTCAACCCTTGCAGTTCAAGCTTTTTGTCCTCCAGGGTGTGTATCAGACCTTTAATGACCCTGAGGCTCTGTGTGACTTCGGCCTTATCCGCCGTCCGAATTTTGAAGTTCCGATGTGCCTGAAATTCTTGAGAGCGCTCACCGAATGTGTGTCGCAGACATTCACGAAACTGTAGCTCAGCTTTGCTTTGTGCTGCATCGCGATAGGGAAATCCGTCTTGTCCGATATCATTGATCGCAGCCACCACTTCCTGAAATTTCTTAATTCCAACCGTGATCTCCTCGATGAGAGCAGTTTTCGATCGAGACCGTTGTTGTTCCGCTGCGCGTGCTCGTGCCATGGCTGTGTGAAAAAAGTCTAACTGAGGGGCAGACACCTGGCAAGAAAACAGCAGGTTTGTGCGGGTTGGGCCATCGAGTGAAAAACCTCATGGTCACGATAAGACGAGCAACATGAGCGGCAATGGGTGTGGGGTCAAAGCATATGGCTAATTGAGCATGATCTTCGTGTTGATGGGTGGCGAGGAAAGAATCTCCGTTTGCCCATTCGGGCGATGAATGAGCACGCGCCGGACCCGTTCGAGGTTCCCCAGTCCGAACGTCAGTTCCGGAGTTTGATCGGTCAACATACCCACATTGCCAACCACGGCGCGGGTATAACTCCGCCCGTTCTCGGTCTCAATGCTGACACGGGTTCCGAGAGCAGAGACAGTGTCTGGGATGACGAGTGTGACGTAGTTGTTGCGAGTCGTGTTCAGAAAGGCTCGTACCGGGCCGTCCATATTGATCCAGAGAAGATCTTGTCTGCCATCGCCGTCAAGATCGACGATCAATGGGGATTGGCCGAAGTAGGTGTTCCCCATTCCCAGGCTGGAACTGTGGCGAAACGCCTCTGCACCGTGTTCGTTCGATTGCAGATACGTACGCCCTGAGAGTTTGAATAATTTATGGACCGGCCATTTGATGTAGTTTTGCGCCACAAGCAGATCGAGTCGCCCGTCTAGGTTGAGGTCCTCGAACACGGCACCCCAGGCGAATCCTTCCCCAGTGAGCCGGTACGTCTTGGTCACATCCGTAAAGTGAAAGGCCCCGTCGTTTCGCCATAGCATCCATTCGTGCGTGTGGCGCTGGCCGTCTTGTAGATCGCCTGACGTCAGGAAGAGGGGAATCGATTCTCCGACGTTCGTGAAAAACAGATCTTGATCGCCATCGTTATCGATATCACCGACCGCTAAGCCCATCCAAAAACCAAACTCAGATTTTGTGGCGACGGGCTGGAACGTGCGATCCTTCATGTTGCGGAATACTTCGACTGCCCCGGTGTTCTGGGACACAACGAGGTCTTGCCAGCCGTCGGAATCCAAATCGACGAACACGGAGAGGAAGGTATTCTGTCTGCTGGCCGTGCCGGACGATTCGGTGATGTCCACAAATGTCAGATCACCGTTGTTCAGCAACATGCGGTTCGGTTTGGCATGCATCGGATCATTAAATGTCGCGCTTCTGAACGCCTTGGCATTCACAAACACGCTGACATACAGGTCCCCGTCCCCATCATGATCGATATCCGAGACCGCGACGTGAAACGGAACCGAATCTACAGGAAGATTGACGGGGATCGGTCGTTCCTGAAACCGTCCCCTGTCATTGAGATAGAAGTAGACCCCGTTGTCGCGTGCGACAATCAAATCGGTGTCACCATCGGCATCCATGTCGATGGCCGTACTTCCGTAGGTTGCGCTGGTATTCGAGAGGCCGGTCCCATGTTCGATATTCACCAGGCGACCATGGCGATAGCTCAACAATGCGTCGTGCTGTCCTGCTCCGCCACCGACAAAGATCTCGAACTGTCCGTCGCCATCGATGTCGATGACCGAAGCCCCGGTGAATGGATGGGCGCCTTTCGTCCATACATGTGTAAAGTCTACTGGAACTTGGGTGAATGGTGCCAGCACAGGAATGACGGCAGACCGTGAGGCACATCCACTCAGCAAGAACAGGCAGATAACCAGACTGATCGTAATACGGAACCCGAGATTGATAGACATTGAACTGGCTCCCATTTCATTCACCTTTAGTGGGCGGCACGTACGGTTTTGTCCGGTGACAGGATCTATTGACGGGTAATCCAACGCCAGAACTCGACATACCAAGGAGTTCCGCCATCCTCCACAACGTTCTCAACGACAAATGGCATGTGATGTCCTTCAGTGTCGCCGACGTCCACTCGCAGAATATTTCCTTGGCTATCGGCCAGAATAAAGTTGTCCTTGGTCAGGGTAGGCGCAACCATGGCGTACACATCCCCATTCGGGGCGATGAGGGCCTTAGGTGCAAGATGCTCTGTCTGATTCAGCTTCATCAGGGCGTTGGCTTTCTTCTGCAGGTCTTCAGAAGAGACTACTGTGCCCCCAAGCTCCGCGTGCAAGGGCTCGGGATTGCCTGTGGTGGCAAGGGTGACCAGGGCGTCCGAAGCCTTTCCAGCGACCGAGGCGGGCAAGTCTGCTGCGTATCCCGGTACGGCAAATGCCAGTATCAGCGCTGCGGCCAGGGGAGCACGGAGTACGTCACTCTTCTTCTGTGATTCCTTGTTGATTGTTGTCGGCATCATCGTTGATCTCCTTTGGTGAATGGTTGGCACGTTTCGTTGCTTGCGTTCACCGGATGTCTGAGAGTTTCTCTCATTCGTGTCTCATCGTAAGGAGAGCATCTTGTTCATCCGGTTACATGGACGGTAGTCTGTGTCGACGACAAAACCTTACACGGTCTATGTGCTACGGTGAGGTGGGATGGATACCGAGGGCAGCATCAATTGCCTAAGAACTCAGAAGAGCCGGTGAGGCGTATGACGGGCGGTATCAAACGAGGAAGATGCGGAAGGTGTGTGTGCGGTGTGTATTCATAGGCTCAGTGACGATGCGACGATAAAAAGTGCACGGGCTAGCCGAAGATTGGTCTGGTGTTTCCGATACGAATTGAATGTGCGATCTGTGACTTAGGAACGTTCTATTCCATAACCCCGGCTTTTGTAGGATGGGAAAGATCGCAATGCGGCTCGTACCCTGCGCCGTATGTCTGATCGTCTTCAGCCGTTCCCATGGCGAGCTCTTGTGCGGGGTGTTGCGATAGCGTATGGCATCACCTTTATGGCGGGTATCGTATTTGCCGCCAGTGGGATTACGTCTCAGACCGATCCTGGGTTGTCCCTCCTTCTCGCTTTGCTGGCAGAGTCGATTGGAGTGGCAATGGCCCTGCATGTGACGGAGACCACGCGCCCTACGTACCTTGTGGCGCTGGGGCTGGGGCTCTGGTTGTTCAACGTGAGCAACGTGATCGCGGGCACACAGTCTTTCGTTGGGTGGTTGAACAGTATTGGCTTCATCGTGACGACCGTGATCCTCGGTCGGCTTTTGCTGCGTGTCCGCCTCAGCGAACTTGAACCGCCAGCCCAGTCTTCCGATTCAAGCCATGTTCACCGCATGCCTCGAGCACGGCGAAACCCATAGGACGGTGCCTGCTTCTTTCACAAGAAGCCATCAGCTGGGGCTTCTTTGCTCGGCTTGCCGTATCTCGCTCATCGCCCGAATTACCAGTGGGACTGTTCCAGGTTCTTCCGGTAGCTTCTGAGGGATCTTCACAGCTGGCCCAATGTGCCTCTCGACTGGTTCATTGAACCGAGCTGGCTGTGTGCGGTGCCGTGTCGGAATCGTCTATTCCTCAGCTACCCCCTCTTTGGACGTATTTCATTCAGGTCGAGCGACGATCAGACTCTCTGGGTCGGGTAGTTGATTATGCGGTCCAGAGAATGGCGGGAATCCTCACATGCGACCGCCGGAGTGAGAGAGGGATCCGATGAGGCCAGCCACGATTCTGATTATTGATGATCATGCTGCCGTGCGCACCTTGCTTGCACGGGTTCTTGAGGATGCTGGATATCAGGTCTGGGAAGCAGCTAATGGCCGAGAGGGACTTGAACGGTTCCGTGTGCACCCCGTGGATCTGGTCATCACAGATCTGGAGATGCCAGAGATGAACGGTCTAGAGGTCATCGTGGAATTAATCCGCTTGTGCGTGGATGTGAGGGTTATCGCCATGAGCGGGCTCTCCGGCGAGGAGCTTCAGCAGGCCACGCTCATCGGGGCTCGGCGGACCCTTCCCAAACCGCTGGACCTCCAGGCTCTGCTTCAGGTGGTTCATTCTGAGTTGCAGCAGTTGCCCCGAGAATGGGGAGCATTCACACCGACAGTAATGGCTCAAGACGCTTCGGTTCAACCGAGGAGCTCAGGGCCCAACGAAGGGGTGTCACCACCTCCCGGCTAACACGAGCCCTCACAACTCATTCAGTCCGATCAACGCAAAAGACCTCAACAAGCTCTCGAATTTCAGCAATCACCATAGTCCTGATACGCCGTTTCAATCGCTACGCGAGGTGCAGCCATGCCACGGTGATGGTCTCGCCTTGACATCTCCCTAGGGATGGCCTAGCTTTGCCATCATCAATCTGATTTATGATGGATGATATGGGAAGGGACTCGTGACATCGAAGAAGCCAATCAAGCTGAAGGCCTCGGCCAAACCGAAAATCCAGACCAAACCGAAACCTTCGACCAAATCGAAGACGACGCGTCAGAAACCTACTCGGCGAACGACACCAGAGTCGTACCCCCCCTCTGTGTCGGCAACACTTCATGAACGGATCGCCGCACGTGCCTTCGAGAACTATGAACGACGCATCCGTCAAGGCCCACTGGATGACTGGCTTCAGGCGGAGCAAGAGATCCTCGGTCGTCAGTAAACACGAAATGGTGATGTGCGGGATTGTGGTGGGTCCGTCGGCAGGCCTTGTACCTCAATCGGGCGTGGCCTCGCGTAGTGAATATCCTTTCCCATCCCCATGGCTTTTCATTTCTCATCTCCAGATTTTATTTATCAAGCCATTGATTACATTGACATCTTTGTTCTGTTTTCAGGGGAATGTTCATGCTAAGATTCACCTGCTGCTTTCTTTACGCCATGGAGTCTCTCCTGGTGCTAGGGAAGTTGGGGAGGTGATGCGGACGTCACCTCCCCTTTTTTTGTCGTGTCGCTTCTTCGTGGTCGTGATCTCAGCCTGCCGGTCGCTCCGTCCCCTTTTGCCCTATTCTTCATCTCATGAGGTACGCTTCGTCGGGGTACCCTGGCGCATCTTGATGCCGTCGCCGATTCCATTCCGATGGAGGGTTGGTTCGTGAAAGGGAGCTCTCGTCAGTGACGTGGGTTCTCTCTGGTGATCGAGTCTTTCGGAAGCAGTACCGAGGAAGTGTTCGTTCGGCCAGCGACTCGTGCAATAGGGTGTGAGACCGCGGACGATCGAGGATGTGGAATGGTGAGGAGGCGACGTGGCCGACGCCTCCTCATGGTACGACTACTTTTTCTTCTTGGCCGCCTTCTTGGCAGGCTTCTTCGCTGCTTTCTTCGTTGCCATGAGCACTCCACCCCCTTTCGATTTCAAAATATGGTGATTGGCTATGTGTGGTATAGCAGAGTTTGTGCTGTGAGTAAAATTTTCTCTGCACAATTTTGTCTGGTCGATGGAAAGAGGGATCAACTCTGTACGTGGAAATTTCCTACTGGACCGGTATGCAGGCTGGAGAAATTGTCTGGAACGTGTGCCGAAGACCACCTGGCAGAAGGTGTGTGAACAGGTGGGGCTCAAGGGGAAGCTATTTCACGATCTGCGAAGAACAGCGGTTCGGAACATGGTGCGGGCTGGGATTTCTGAACGAGTGGCGATGGCAATCTCAGGGCACAAGACCCGATCAGTGTTTGACCGATACGATATCGTGAATGAAGCCTATGTAAGAACCGCGCAGGCTCAGTTGGAGGCTGCCGAATATTGTGTCGATACCGACCACGGTGACATGATTTGCCTGGGTGCTTACGCTAGGCATCTAGCCACCCATTAGCCGACTTCTCACTACTGGTATCCAAGGCCTAGTTCCGACGCAAGTTGCGAGACGACGCGTTCCGGAATCGAACGTGAAACGAGCAGTACATTTGCAAACGCATCATGCCAACAAACTAGAGCGTCGGTCTGCTTGTGTAACGACAGGTGATTGAGCAGTTCGGGCTCGGCATGGTGGTCTGCGAGCTGGGCAAGTTGATTCATGAAGCTTGTTGAAAATCTGCACCGAACCTTTTTTGATACCGGGAAGAGAGTCTAGGCTTGAGGGAGGAACGCGCCCTCCTCCTTGTGGGTCTCGTAACATGTTCTCACGTCCTCAGCTATCGCTGTCCCCTCGGCATAGAACGTTGTAGTCTCAGGAAAGAATTTCAGTAGGGCCTGAAAGAAACGGGCGCTATCGACGTTACCTTCTTCTATTTCCCAATAATCGTTCATTCGGTTTGACTACCGAGTAGTAGGCCCTGGTTCGAGCACAATTTCGAGCACAGGAGAGGAAGGAGTTGAGAAGTGAACAAGGTAACATGTTGAAAAATTGGTGCCCCCGATACGAATTGAACGTACGACCCGCGGTTTAGGAAACCGCTGCTCTATCCAACTGAGCTACGGGGGCATGGCGGAACTGTAGCGCACTGACATGAAGATTGGAAGAGGAGAGAAAGCCAACTCTTTGGTTTTCTGTCATCCACAGCACCCACCGGCGAAGGCTTGCTGTTGTCTGTGGGCGCTCCAGCAGGCGATACAGAGATGGACCGTGGAGTGGGTAAACCCATCAATCAATTCCATTCGCCGTTCGACGACTACGCCACAGTCGCAACAGGGCCTTGCTATAACCGGTAGGAGGCTATGCTCTTGGGCTATCATGAGTCTCCAGCTTCATATTCGAGCGTGCTCGTTGGTTGCAGACGCCTGACATAAACTCGGCCCTCGATTTGGGTTTCATGAAGCTGAGAAAACGTTCAGTCAATGAGCCGGGATGGCTTCGCTGCAACCCCCATTGGAGGGTCCGCAGCCGGCTGTCCAAAGCGGCTACCGTCTTTTCCAAATCCATGAGGCGCTCTTTTGTTACGAGTGTTTGTTCGGATGGCATCAGCTCTTCCTCCTTTCGGTGATCTAGACGGCGCAATGTCGAATGACGCCGATGACGAGCCCTTCGATATGAAATTCGTCCGATGGTTGGACGATGATCGGCTGCATCGTCTCGTTGGCCGGATGCAGTTCAATATGTGTCCCTTTTTTGAAGTATGTCTTGATCGTCGCTTCACGATTGACCAGTGCGACGACGGTTTGTCCGTTCTTGGCCGTTTCCTGTTTTCGCACCACCACCACATCGCCCGGCAAGATTCCTTCATCCTTCATGGATTCTCCCTTGACCTTGAGGGCGAAGGTCTCTCCTCCACGCAACATGCTCGGGGGGACATCCACGAGTTCCGATTGCGGAATCGGGTCAATTGGGGAGCCGGCCGCCACGAGGCCGGCCATGGGAATCTCGGTCTTCCGTCGTAATTGATCGAGTACGACCGACACAACACCGGGAATTTTCCGCATGCCGGCCTCATAACGCGCCACGGATACGCGAGTAGTGTGGAGTGCCTCGGCCAGTTGTTGCTGTGTGAGGCCCAATTCTTCTCGACAGCGTTTGATGTCTTGAGGCTTCATGATGTAACCATTGGTATCATGCTTATTTCTTCCAGTCAAGAGCGAGACAGATACTCGAGCGTATTTTTACAGAACCCATTCAACGTGGTGGAAATATTTACGATAACTGCACGACACACGATATGGTGCCTCACGGTTGACTTGGCGCAATGACTAAAAACTAGGCAGAACGCTCGCCGTCCATGTATGTCGATCATTCATACGCTGGAGAGAAGCAAGTTCACAGCCTTATCCACAGAAACTGGGGAGAGGAAATTCGTCAGCAAGGTTGTGAAGGAATGGGATTAGCGGCGTGGAATGAGATGCACAGCGCCCGCTTTGAACGCAGCCCGTATAGCGCTGCCGAGGCGCAGGTTCAGCTCTCGCAGTGCTGATTGTGTAATCAGAGCGGTCAGAAGAAATCCGCAGTCGAGAGTCACTTGCACAAGGGCGCCCAGTGATATGATGGTTTGTACGGTTCCCTTCAGGTGATTGCGGGCGCTTGTGTCCGCAGAGCCGGTCAGTTCAAGCGTTACATCTTCGGCTCGGAGACAGACGAACACATCGGGTCCGAAGTGTGGCGACGCGAGAGCTGTTACCGTGACGGTGCCGATTTGAACCGTCGCCAACTCATCTCGCACCTCCGTGATGGTTCCTTGGACAACCGTTTCGATCCCGACCACGTGCGCGACCTCGGCATTGATGGGCCGGCTAAACACGTCCTGCGGCGTACCTGTCTGCAGCATACGTCCGTTATCGATCACGGCCATGTGGTCACCAAGCACGAGCGCTTCGGTCCAGTCATGTGTCACTACGACGGAGGGAATGGCTAGTTGTGTGAGAAGTGTGCGCAAGTCTTTGCATAGCCGAGCCCTCATCGGTGTATCGAGTGCTGACAATGGCTCATCAAGCAGCAACAGTCGGGGCCGTCGAGCGATCGCACGGGCGAGGGCGACCCGCTGCTGTTGTCCGCCGGAGAGTTGAGTGGGGTTCTGTTGAGCCATGGACTCGATCTGCAACAGATGAAGAACTTCGTCCACCCGTGCCTTCTTCTCCTGCGCGGATAAGCCGGTCAATCCATAGGCAATGTTCCCTTCCACGGTATAATTGGGGAATAACGCATAGTCTTGCGCCATATAGCCGAGCCGGCGGGCTTGTGGAGGAACCGTCACACGATTGGCGGCATCGAACCACAGCTCCTCTCCGACCGAAATGGTTCCTTCTTCAGGCTGTTCGAGACCAGCCAAGCAGCGGAGAATTGTTGTTTTCCCGGAGCCGGAAGGGCCGAACAGGATCGTGACAGAGGGCGGATCGAGAGCACACCTGAGCTGGGCCGTAATGGAAGCCCGACCGACAAAGGTCTTCTGGAAGTTCAACGCTATTTCTGCGGCCATATCGACCACACGCGCCTATTGACGGCATAGACCAGCAACAGCACCCCATAGGATACAACCAGGAGAAACGCAGACGTCTTTGCCGCTGCGGTATAGTCGAGGGCCTGCACATTGTCGTAGATCTCGATCGATACCGTACGCGTAACGCCTTCGATGTTGCCTCCCACCATCAGGACGACGCCGAACTCGCCAAGCGTATGGGCGAAGCTCAGTACGACACCTGTAATGAGTCCAGCTGTCGAGAGCGGGAGGATGAGTTTAAAGAAGGTTGTTAGTTTGGACAGCCCCAGTGTCCAGGATGCTTCGATCAGTTTCCGATCCACCTGTTCGAAGGCGGCGGCGAAGGGCTGAACGGCAAAGGGCAAGCTATAGAGGATCGAGGCGAGGAGCAGCCCTTGAAAACTGAACGGCAGTGGGTGCCCGACGATATGTGTGTAGAAGTGCCCGATCGGGCTATGTGGTCCGATGGCCACGAGAATGTAAAACCCCAGTACGGTCGGAGGTAACACCAACGGCAAGGCCACGATCGATTCGATAAGAAACTTCCAACGCCATGTGGAATAGGCCAGCCAATAGGCGATAGGGAGGCCGATGACCAGCAACGCGATCGATGTCAGGCTTGCGAGTTGGCATGTCACCCCAATGGCTGTCCAATTCATCGGGACTCCGGAACGGTGAACCCATATCGCGTCATGATGAGCTGTCCTGGTCGACTTTTCATGAATTCGAGGAACCGTTTCGCGGATTCTTGATGCCTCGATGACTTGAGCATCACGGCTCCTTGTTCGAGCGGCGGATGAGCTTCTGCGGGGATCTCCCAGTACATCCCTTTATTCTTCATGACGGGTGCAAGCGCCAATGAGAGTGCAATGATGCCGATATCGGCGGCCCCGGACTCAACGAACTGTGCGGCCTGAGAGACATTTTCTCCCAGGACCAACCGGTTTTTGGCTTCGTCGTAGGTGTTGAAATATTCCATCGCGGCGACTGCCGCCCGGCCGTAGGGCGCATGTTTGGGGTTTGCGATGGCAATCTTTTTGATAGAAGATTGGCGGAGTATCGGGAATCCTTGTGTGACGTTGAGAGGGGAGTCCTGACGAGCCCACAGCACGATCCGCCCCACCGCATAGCGATAGAGTGATCCTGGAACGGTCAAACCGGCTTCTTCCAATTTGTGTGGATAATTGATATCGGCGGAAAAGTAGAGGTCGAAAGGGGCGCCGTGCTGAATTTGTGCGAAAAAGTTTCCTGATGATCCAAACGAGACGGTGACGTGCCGGCCGGTCATCTGCTCATATTGCGGGACGAGTTCCTTAAAGGCGAAATTCAGATCAGCCGCGGCGGCAATTGTGATCTCTTCCGTGCGCCCCATGTCTGGGGTCAGCATCATGATCAAGCAGAAGAAGAGTACGAGTCGTTTCATGCAGAATGCCTAGATCCTGACGCGCATCTGAACATACACATAATCGCTATCTTTGTTCCCTCCTGCCGGTAGACCGGCGGAGGAGGGGAGACGATCAAAATACGATCCTTTAAACCAGTGCACGTATCCGACATCAACGTCCAAGTTCGTGTTGAGTGCCCACTGCGCGCGGAGCTCCATGTCATGTCCGAGGGAGGTGCCGGCCTGCCCGGTGGGATCTTGTAGACCGGAACTGCCGAAGGAGTCTGTCGCCTGGGCCAGGTACCAGAGCCTGTGTTTGACCTGCAGAATCCAGCCCGGTGACGGCGTGACGATGAGTCGCCAGCCCGGCGAACTCAGATTTGTCCGAAAAAACGGACCCCAGATGCCGGTCGGCCCGTATTCCCATCGGCGAGCTCCGAACAATGTGTCGAAGCCTTCGCTTTGGCTATCGCCAGGCTGGCGATCCCCGCTGGCGTAGTCGTAGTGGAAGACCAGTCGCGGTGTCCAGGGGAGGTTGAAGGTGTAGCCGAGATCCACATGCTGAAAATGCGCGAAGTGATCCGTGTCTCCGCGTGTTCCGATCTGCCAGGAACTCTCCATTTCGTAATCCGGTTCTCCTGGCGTGGGATCTTTATATAAGCGCCCTCCGAACGTGGAGTAGGTGCGGCGGGTTGCCGCATTGGTCACTTGCCTATCGTTCAAACCGAGGTAGTAGGCTTCGGCTTGGAGCCAAGAGAGATGACGGCTCTCCACATAGGTCCCCCAGAAGAGCGACTTGCTGCTCTGTGTGTCGAGTCTCACCTCGTCGCGAATAACCGGTTCTACGATGAAGGCTCTGAATCGCCAGATCTGACCGTGATTGAGCTGCCAATGGAACCCGTCGAATGCGTTGGTCGTATTCCGAAAATCGTTTCGTGCGACCAGTCGGCGTCGGCCGAAATCCATCGTCATCCGTCCGAAATGAAAATCAGTGCGTAATCCGGTTCCCAAGACATTGTTCATCGTCACTGACCCGAACAACTGCACGATGTCGAATTCGTTGACCGTTGTGCTATCCCGGAAGCTTCCGGGAGTGTCGTCCAAATACGCTCGGGAATCCTGGCCCTCAAAGAGAAATCGCAGGGGACCGTTTCCTCCCACACCGACGCGAACCCGTGATCGAAGCGCGATTTGGGCGTCTCTCTGTCCGTTCCCAGCGTGCTGACTGGTTCGCCAGGGGTGGTCATAGGATTCAAAACGGGTCCGATGTTCGAGACCGAGATCCAGCCAGTCGGGGAGATGCGCGGCGCTTCGTAGGTATCTGCTCCACGCAAGCTCACGATGTCGGATGAGCACGGCATCGGCCGGTTCAATCCAGTGTTGTCCTGTCACGGCATCTGCCCGTTGCTTGATGCCGGAGGCCATTTCTAATGGAGAGGAGAGATATGCCGTCAGCGGTGGCGGAGGCCATGCAGATGGCTTCTCGGCCAGGGCCACTCCAACGATAAGCCACATTGCGATCGTCGGGGTGGCGGCACTTACAATAGCGACCTTCTTATTCGCTTCGGTTTGACTCATGACATGGCAATATATTCCTGAGTGTTCAATTTCAGGCAGAGCGGAGCGGATGCACCTTTCCGGTTTCGCCGGTGTCATAGCCGCCTAATGCGTTGATCTCGTCTCGAAACGGGCGACTGACAAGTGTTTCAAACAGACGCGTCAGCGTGGGGTGGGACTTGAGATAAGCTTTTGGGACCACCAGATCGTACCGCGCGGCCTGGAGCGGCACAAAATCCAGGTTGAAGTGTTGTGCAGCAGACCGAATCCCAATTCCGACGTCCGCCTGACCCGTCGCAATTGTCCTCGCGACTTCGAAATGCGTCAGTGCAATGTCGTCATATCCTCGAACTTGCTTCGCCGCGATTCCGGCTGCTTGCAATCGTTGATCGAAAAGGAGTCTGGCACCAGAGCCCTTTTCACGATTGACCAGTCTCACAGTCGGGTAGGCAAGATCGGCGGCGGTGCGAATCGATAGTGGATTGCCCGGGCGAACGAGGAATCCTTCCTCCCAGGTTGCGAAGGTCACGACTTCATAACCGGATCCCTTCAGCGACCGTCTGAGGAATGGCACATTGGATTCACCGCTCGCCGGATCACGCAGATGCATACCGGCAACATGAACGTCACCTCGCTGTAGGGCCTGGAGCGCGGTCATGCTTCCCATGGTCCAGCCTACGACAGACGTCTGATCTTTCTGTCGCCGCAGGTGTTCACCGAGGAGAAAAATCGCCGGATCGCACCCTGCCACGGAGATTTCTTGTTGGATCGCCTCACGATCGCGGGAGAGCTTCACGCGGACGGTGGCGCCAGGCGAGGTGCTCTGTGTGTCGGTGAGATATCCGTCGGCAGGAACGGCGAAGGAGAGTTGGTCCCCTAGATCACTGACAGGTCGTACAACGGTTCGTTTGCCCACGGTTGAGACTTTCACGCGGATCGAGTGAAGTTGTGTCTTTCCTTGAGAAGGAAGCCGGCCGACCAGCGTGCCTTCAATGATCTCTTCTGACGGGGTCAGGCTGAACAGATCTTCAACGCGGCACGCCAGTACTGAAGCTAACTGAAGGGCAACGGCGGTCGTCGGCAAGTACAGATTCGACTCAATCGACGATATAGCCTGTCGGGTAATCCCCGCCCGACTGGCGAGTTCTCCCTGAGAGAAGCCTCTTTGCGTACGAAACACTCTGAGGTGATTAGCATAATGGGGCTGAGGTCGCTCGGCCTGTGCAGGAAGATCCATGGAGATCTGATAGCAATAATATATTGCATATGTCAAGTATTATGTCGTCAAGCTGGTACTCACATTAGGCTCGATCAAGACGGAACGTCGCGCATGCTTTCGGCGGGTATCTCGACCTGAAGTTGCTTTTGCCGCAGTTCTGGATCAGAGTGGAAGCCATTGGTGCGTTCACGTGACTGCCATTCTAAGAATAGGTCTCTGCCTGGGGATTGCCTCGGTCTTGCTTGCGAGGACGGCGCAAAGTGACTCGCCGACCGTTCACTCGCTTGATGATTTTCCTGGTGCGACACTCATCTACATCTCCGATTATTTTCCCTTCATCGGACAGGATCACCAAGGACATGTCGCGTTTGCGCTCGATAACAGTCGTGGTCGAGACGGGGATACCTATCAAGCCGAGCACCTTGTCCTCCTGCATGATGACAGGCAGGGCTGGGTAGAGCTCGAGGGGAGCGGGCGGTACGACAATTCCGGCAAGCAGCTCAAGACCATTCCGCAGTCGCCGTTCTTCAGATTTGCCGGCATGCCATACACCGGTATGACGATTGTGAGCGAAAACAATCGGCTGTCGTTGAAGATGTCCCCAATCGTACGACGAACTCGCACACGGCATGACGGCGCCGTGGTCTCTATGGGAACAGCCCAGGCCGTCTTGGCCTGGAACGGACGAACAATCCCGGGGCGGGTGACCTATGAATCCTTCATGATGCCGAACGTCAATCGACTGACCCATACGTACTGGGACATGTGGAATGAATACCAAGGCTTTTATCTGAGGATGGGTCTGGATGGCGATCTGTACTTCCATAGCCAGAAGAGTGAACGCCTTTCGCCGTTGATGGGGTTTCGTGATGGATTTATGGCGTTACATAGCGAGAGCGACGTGATGAAGGACATGAACGTGGAGGTGCTTGGCCGCGAGCTAGCCTGGGGTTTTTATAGATGGCCGACCGCCTGGCGGGTGACCTGGACAGCGCCCAAGGGGCCGGCTGTCGTGATCCTTAAACAGTTAAGCAGGACCAGCATTGGGAACTGGGCGGTCGGAGGGTTCTCAATGGCGGTCGTGGCCGGTGAACTGGAGTACGAGGGCGAGAAGAGACCAGTGTATGGGCTCGTAGAATTGATCATGTAGCAGCCACTGGCTCAGTCTTTCTTTGCCTCTTCTGGTCCCCCTGATCCGTGACCATTTCGAGATGGTCTCCAGAACCACATTTGTTGAACCCCGCGCAGAATCAAGAACGTCATGATAGTTGGGAGCCAGATCCACGTGGCTTCGCTGGCCAGAATTCGAAATGCGTCACCGGTGAAGAAGTCCCCAATGCCGATAGGAGAGACAGCGACGGGACGAAACGTGAAGAAGTAGCGGGTTGTATCGAACGGCGAGAAAAATGCGATGCCTAGACCTCCATTGGTCATGGCGTCCAGTACACCATGGGAAGCGGTGCAGCAGAAGAAATAGACACATAGCGTTAGCTTTGCGGATGTCGATGCGCGCCAGTACAAGAACTGCACGAGGGCGGCGCTCAGGAGGCACGCAAAAAAGAGAGAATGGGTCAGGCCGCGGTGACCCCAGAGATCGCCGTAACGAATACCGAAGGAGAAGCCGATGACGTCGAGATCCGGGACAATCGAGCAGGCCATGCCAAGAAACAAGACCTGGCGAGTCATGATCGGATGGCGGGACGCCTTTCCGAATACCAGGGCCACGAACGCATGGGAAAATGCCGATGCCATCAAGAAGCCTGTCGCATGATGAACAGTCGCTAGAGCCCGTTTGTAAATCCGACTTGCCGCCACGCTTCGTACACCACCACTGCAACGGCGTTCGAAAGGTTGAGGCTGCGGCTCTCAGGGAGCATCGGCACACGGATGCGCCGTTCCACTGCAAACGATTCAAGTAGTGCGGCCGGAAGGCCGCGTGTTTCAGGGCCAAACAGAAAGGCATCGCCCTCGGTATAAGCGACGCGATCATACCGTTGCGTGCTGCGTGTCGAGACGGCAAACAGGCGGTGAGCCTTGAAGTGGTCCGCACACTCAGCCCAACTCTCGTAGACGGTGAGCGTGGCAAACTCATGGTAGTCGAGCCCCGCGCGCAGCAGTTGTTTGTCGTCCAACGAGAATCCTAACGGCTTGACGAGGTGTAGCCGCACGCCGCTGTTGGCGCAGAGACGGATGATGTTGCCGGTATTGGGGGGAATCTCAGGCTGATAGAGAACGACATCGAACATGGCGCGACACCCTACGTTGCTCTTGCCTGTCCGTCAAGCACATGAGGAGACGCGCGCGCACTTCACCAGGGTCGAGCTTCTTGATATAGTGAGCAGGATCAGAAAACTACCGCATGCACCTGACTCGATCATTCACGCTACCCACGACAACTCGTTTGGACTGGTTCCGGTTCTGTTCTGTGACCAGGCTTGTGGGTGTATGGGTGCTCCTATGTGTGATAGGGGTTCCCGCGCTGGCCGAGGAGAGGGGTGTCTCCCCGGTCGAACAGGTGTTCGAACAGGCTATGTCCACTTGGGATAGTGGAGCCGTGACTGCCGCGCTTGAATTATTGGATCAGGGAATCCAGGAGCATCCTGAAGCCTCTGCACTGCACACATTGCGCGGAGATATCCTCTCCACATTTCGAGACCCGCAGGAGTCGGTGCAAGCGTACGATCGGGCCCTTGCCGCCGAACCCACGGCGCTGGATGCCCGCTGGGCGAAATGGGGGGTGTTGGTGCGGTGGGGGCGAGAGGACGAGGCAATCTCGGAGTTGCGGAGCATCGCCAAGATCGAGGCGAACAATCCGCTCATTCACTGGAGACTGGCGCAAGAGCTGCGAAAGCTCGATCGCTTGGAAGAATCACTGGAATCCTACACACGGGCGGTGGAGCTGATGCCGGAGTTACTCGGCTGGCGGTTGGCCCTCGCTCGTGCCCGGTTTGACGTGCTGGATTATGCAGGCGCAGATGCCGACTTGCAGTATGTCCTGCAGCATATGGCCCCAGGTTCTCCGCTGGAGCTGCCGGCCAAGAATCAACTTGCGCAACTCTATGAATCAATGGATCGAGGGCGACGCTTCACGCGAGTGCTGACCCCTGAGGCCACGGCAGATCAATTGAAAGCATGGGCTGCTCTTCGGTCGGATGCGTGGAAGCTGTTCGAAGCCGGTCGCTATCAAGAGGTTGAACCGGTGTATCGCCAGTTACTGGAACTCAACCCCAGCGACCCCGTTGCTACCCAGCAGCTCGGACTCACCCTCATGCAATTGAACCGGTGTGAAGAAGCGATAGATGTGTTCGGGAATATGTCGAACCTCAATCCAAAAGAGGAAGATTTCGCGGACACGACCTATCGGATGGGTCAGTGCTATGTCGAGTTGGAACGGTGGGAAGACGCCTTCGTTCACTTCCAGATGCTGTATGACGCGGCGGTTGAATTTGAAGAGGCCAACAAGGGGATTGCTTTCCCAGCCGGGACCCGCGTGTTGGCGAAGGATAAGATTGCCCGTTGGCTCGACAAAGTAACGCCTCACGTTCCTGAACTGGTGAAACTGAAAGAAGAAGAGGCGAAACGAGAGAAGGAATTGAAAGCGCGCACTCCCACTCGATCGGAAGAAGCTTTCTTTGCCAAGGCAATCGAAAAGGTAAAGCCGCAGAAGGCGCTGGATACCGGTGTGGCCATTGCCGGGCGTGACGCGGATTTTAGCTGGTTTCGGTATGTGATTCCGGCTAGGAAAGTGGTGCGGGATGACTTTCCCACCGGCGCCCACGAGTTCATCCCGTTGAATCCTAGAGATACCTTTCCTACCACACAGCCAGACGTTTATTTAGTGTTTAAGCTGGTGTCGGATTCGTTCGAGGCTGTACCACTGACCGCACGATGTGTTCCGGAAACACGCGAGATGACGGAAGACCCGCAAGGAACCGTTCAAGATCGAGTCATCACCGCCATGAACGACCGCTCCGGCTATTTTCTCCTCACCCCTCCGAAAACCGGCTGGCTACCCGGTTTCTACCGCTGCGGCTTGTTTGCCGGGGAGCAGACTTCGGCTTACTCGTATGTAGATGAGGTGAGGTTTCGGATTGTCAAAGACGGACAGCCTTAAGGACACGGTCATTCCTACTCTCATTCATTTCAGGCAATAGCGAGATTGTATGGCACTCCAGCGCATGGATCTCGATTTCAGTATCGAGAGTGCCGGAGCTTAGAATAATCTGGCTTTGTTTGGATGTCAGGATTTGACACGTCTACGTTTTAACTTCGTAGTCATTGCAGCACTGTTAACCGCGCGATCAATAGCATCACCAGAATAGTTAGAAATCTCAAATCCTATGTTGTGCCTGGCAGCCAATTTCACAAGTGTTGGTGGGATATAGTCAAATTGTGCCGCGATTGTTTCGCTGAGCCTCGATTCCAATCCAAAATCGATTGTTATGCTATCAACATCAGGTCGCTTTTTGAGCCTTGCCAAGCTGGAGCGATATTGATCCAAAAATCTGATAGCATCTTTTACATGCTGTTTCATTGTCTTGTCACTACTTTGGCCAACCATACAGGAGAAGCCAGAAACTCGATTTGGTGAGTTCAAGCGAGATTTTTTTCGAGATGGCCACCTAAGTTCCCCTCTTTTGTAAACACGGTGATACGGCAATCTGATCTTCTTGGCCACTTCATTCACATCAAGATTCTTCCCATGAACACGCAATAGACAGCGGAACATCGTTACCTCAATCACCGTTATAGGTCATAACCAATGACTACTTGAAGAAAGCACGAGGGATGCTCAACTCACAATTCTCCGTGCGTTGCATGTCAACCGGGCCCTGATTGCTGAGTTCACGCTATGAGTCTGAGAGAGATCAAGTCGGTAAGGTCGGAAAGTTCACGGTTCCTTTGCCACTACTTTACCGTGTTCCCACACATAGATCGGTGTGCCGTACATCTTGGCGGTTTTGCGTGCCGCTTTAGCCGCTCGGCGGAGTGCACGGCCGACGGCTTCCGAAAATGCTTTTGTCTCTTTCTTCCTTTTGGCTTTTCTCATGGTCCCTCCTCCAGCAGTCGTGGAGCATCACCTGAATTCTCATAGACCGACCAGGTATCAGCCAGTGGGCGATAGAGCGTCTGGAAGTTGTGGAAGCTCCGCTGGAAACGGCGTATCACACTGACACGAGGGACATCGTGTCCGCCTTGTTCAACTCTGGCGGCAACACGTTGAAGTGCGAGCTGGGATGAGGTCAGTGAAAGAAAGACGATTCTGATCGTATACCCTGTTGCCTTCCAGCTCTGCAAGAGATGCATGTATGTTCTTCCGCTGAGGGTGCTCTCAAAAGAAAAGTTTTTCCGTGACTTGGCCAGTCTGGACAATTCCACTAGGAGGAGCCGTCCTGCTTGTCTTGCGGCTAACTCTGGGCGAAGTGGTGATAGTCCACCGGCAATGAGGTCGGCATTCACAAAATGGATAACTCCAGCCTCGCGAAGTAGAAATTCTTTCGCAAACGTAGTCTTCCCCGAGCCGTTGGGCCCGGCAATGATGATGCAACGAGGATGTCGAACCGGTCGGTTGGTCACTGTGATCTACGTCTAAAGAAAGTCTAGGAGGTCATCTATTTGAACCGTCGCTGAGTGACCAGACGATGACCTGCTTGCCGCGCGCGCGCAGGACAGGCGCTGCCATTCGCTGCAATTGTATGACTGCTTGTACTTTATCCGGGAATGGCATGCCCGCAAGTCGGCTCCGGCGCTTCTCTTTCGCACGAAAGAGTTTCTCAATCTCTGGTTTCAGGTGGTCCATATCTTCCAGGTCTCCTCAAGTCGGTGACGATGGAGAATTTCAAAAAGATAAGAATCGTCTATCTGTGCCTGTTCCCGCAATATTCGCACTCGTTCACGATCTTTCCCACGACCAGTTTGCACGCAAATGGCGAGGAGATGTTCAAGCCTAAGCACCCGCGTGGTGGTCATCTCATACGGCATTGTCCGAGCCTCCCGTAGTGCTTCCTCCAGCAGTGCATTGTAGGCAGGAAGAAACTGCACCGGTATGCCTTCGATCAGAACGCATTCTCCTTCTTCAGTATAGCCTCTCGCGCGCAAAGCCTTGTAGAGCGGTGATAGAGTAAGGAGGCCACTCTTTGTTTGAGGCAGCAGCACGATGATATCGAGATCGAATGTCAGCAATGGTTCGGCGTAGAACGTGGCCCCCATCGCTCCTGCAATTGCGTAGTGGCTGATAGTCCCTTCTTGCTCAAGGCTATTGAGAACTTGGAGGGCTCGTTCCATATGAACGAAGGGTGTTTGATGAAACTACGAAATCGCCATAGGCTGCTGATAATTCACTTCGATGGTGAAGCCGAGGTCCTCGATCATGCCCCAGACTTCGGGGGCCGGTGCGCCTGGGGTCGTCAGGTAGCCGTTCACGAAGACGGAGTCGGCCGGATACAGCGCCAGGGGCTGGAGGCTGCGCAGATTATGCTCTCGGCCACCCGCAATTCGAATTTCTGTCCGAGGATGAAGGAATCGGAAGAGGCAGAGCACTTTTAAACAGCGTTGGGGCGTCAGCTGGTCGCAATTCTCCAGCGGAGTGCCGGCGACCGGGTGCAGAGTATTCAGGGGAATGGAGTCCGGCTTGACGTCACGCAAGGCTGTCGCAAGTTCGATCAGATCCTCGTCGCTCTCGCCCATGCCGACGATGCCGCCCGAGCAAATTTCCAATCCCGCCGCGCGCGCGTTCTTGATCGTCGCCAACCGATCTTGGAAGGTGTGGGTGGTGCAGATCGACGCATGGAAGGCTTCGCTGGTGTTCAGGTTGTGATTCACGCGATCGACGCCGGCGGCTTTCAGCCGCTTGGCTTGGGCTTCGTTCATCAGGCCGAGTGAACAGCAAATCTGAATCGGAACTTCCTGCTTAATCGAGCGAACAGCTCCGGCGATTTCGTCGATTTCCCGGTCAAGCGGGCTGCGCCCGCTGATGACGATGCAATAGCGCTGGGCTTTCGAGGCGGCGGCTTGCCGGGCGCCCTCGATCATTTGCTTCTGTGGGAGGAGGTTGTACCGTTCGATCGGTGCTGTTGAAATCGATGATTGTGAGCAATAGTGGCAATCTTCCAGGCAGGCTCCGCTCT
>CABVRS010000018.1 GCA_902500745.1 uncultured Nitrospira sp. | reverse complement strand
TGATTCTGGTCGATGCGAAAGAAGGCCCCATGCCGCAAACAACGTTTGTGTTGCGGAAAGCCTTGGCACTCGGACACAGAGCTATTGTCGTCATCAACAAAATCGATCGGCCGGATGCGGTGATCGACGATGTGGTCAACCGCACCTTCGACCTCTTCGTCCACTTAGGAGCCACGGACGAACAACTCGATTTTCCCATTGTCTACACGTCGGCCATCAAGGGGATCGCCACGCTTGATGTCAATAAGCCGGGGACCGACATCGTCCCGCTACTCGATACCGTCCTGGAAAAGATTCCTGCCCCAGCTATTCATGCCGAGGCTCCGCTTCAAATCCTTGTCCTGGCTCTCGTGCAAGATCCCTATAAAGGCAAGATGGGGATCGGCAAGGTTCAGTCCGGTTCCATTGCTCGACGGCAGAATGTCATGGTACTCGGGAAAAACGGCGCCCAGTTTCCCGGCAAGGTCTCCGACCTCGCGGTGTATTCGGGTCTCGACCGAGCCGACACCGAACAGGCAGCGGCCGGCGAAATTGTCGCGGTGGCGGGACTTGATGACGTGAGCATCGGCGACACCATCGCCGACGCCGACACGCCGGAGGCTCTCCCGCGTGTGACCATCGACGAACCGACGGTTCAGATGACGTTTTCCGTCAACAACAGCCCCTTCGCCGGACGGGAGGGGAAGTTCCTGACCTCGCGCCATTTGCGTGAGCGCCTCTTCAAGGAACTCGAGACCAACGTGTCGCTCCGCGTGAACGAAACCGACAGCGCGGACCGCTTCCTTGTGGCAGGCCGAGGCGAACTCCATCTGTCGGTGTTGATCGAACAGATGCGACGGGAAGGATACGAACTGCAAGTCTCGCAACCGGAAGTCATTCTCCATCGTGAAGGCGGCGCCGTCATGGAACCCTATGAGGAGTTGACCATCCAGGTGCCGGAGACCTATCAAGGCACGGTCATCGAGGAAATCGGGAAGCGCCGTGGTGAAATGCGCCACATGCGGCTCATTCATTCCGATGTCGGCACCAGTGAAATGCACCTCGAATACCATATTCCAACCCGCGGCATCATGGGGCTGAAGAACGTGCTGTTGGCCAAGACCCGAGGAACCGTCATCATGCACCATGTCTTCACGGCGTACGAGCCGGCTGAGGAACGAGACCTGATCGTTGCGCCACACGGCTCATTGGTCGCCTACGAAGATGGTCAGAGCACGGGGTATGCTATCTTCATGACTCAAGAACGCGGCGCCATGTTCATTGGTCCTGGCGTCGAGGTCTACCGAGGAATGGTCGTGGGCCAAAACAGCCGCGATGAAGACCTTGATGTGAATGTGTGCAAGGAGAAGCACCTCTCCAATATGCGGGCATCCGGTTCCGACGAAGCCTTGGTCCTTACTCCACCGCGTGAAATGACGCTGGAATTCGCCTTGGAGTATATCGGATCCGATGAACTGGTCGAGGTCACGCCACAAAACCTCCGTCTCCGGAAGCGCCTCTTAAACCCGGACGACCGCCGCAAGGCACGGAAAGCCGGGAAATAATCACCCCCGGTGTTTGTGAAACGTGAAGCGTCGTTCGCTTGCAAGACGGGCTTTACGAGAAACGAGATAGGGACGCTGATATGAGAATTCGCAAGAAGACTCCCAAGCCGTCCGCCAAACGGCCACCTCTCTACTTTATCGGCTATCGAGGTACCGCTCCTGCGACCGACGAGGTCAAAGCAGTCTATGACCGTGAGTATAGTGGCCCTCTGGTCATCCGTCATGAAGAGGGATCGCCTGAATCCTGGCAGGCGACACACGGTCCCTGGTCGGCCCATGTGGTCATGCCGTTGCCGATGAGTCATGTCGCTGACGTCATGAAACAGCTGTCCTGGGAACACGAGATCATGGGCGCGGTGGCCCCCTCTCTCACCTCCCCACGGGACATGCCCGATACCGTCCTGCTCGCGGCGCGCCTTGCCCGTTGCTTGACGCTGTTGTCGCAAGGCACGGCCTATGATGTCATCACCCAAGCGTACATCAATCCATCGGACTGGCAGCAGCGGACGCTCGCGAGTTTTGTCTTGGACGACCATCTGTCGATCGTGCATGACGACACGTCACACGACGACCGGGTGTGGTCCTACTCCTTGGGGTTGAGCAAGTTCGGACTGGATGAGGTTGAACTATTCACCAACAAGGGACTCTCCGACAGCACCGCTAAGGAAGTCCTGTCGGCATCAGCCGGCGAATTATTGCGGGTGGGCCACTCTCCGAAGGTCGGAACATCGCTGGATCTTCCTCAGCTTGGTCGCTCGGTCCAGATCAGGAACTATCGTACTGCGGCACCTGCCGGGCGGATGTTGGGATTCCGAGAACTGATAAATTCCTGATTTCCTCGTCTACTCAACATGTTATCATCCCGCACTCTGCCTCGGGCCTGTATAGGCTGTTGACAAGCTTTAAAAACACAGGTTACAAAGTTTAAGTGAATTAGGCAGTGGGGTCCTTCCGATTCGAGACCTCAGTCCAGCAATTACCCATACAGTTCTATAAGGAGGTTTGAGATGAGTGATGTAGCACCGGAAATCAAGGCAGGGGATACGGCACCGGACTTCAACCTGAAGGACCAAGACCAGAAGGACGTGAAGCTGAGCGACTATAAGGGCAAGAAGAACGTTGTCCTCTGCTTCTATCCCCTGGATTGGAGCCCCGTCTGCCAGGGCGAAAATAAGTGTTTGACTGACGACTTCCCCAAGTTTCAGTCTGCGAACGCTGAGCTGTTCGGCGTCAGCTGCGACAGCTTCTTTTCCCACAAAGCCTGGGCGGACTCCCTGGACCTGAAACACCGCTTGCTGTCGGATGTGCACCGGACGACCGCGAAGTCCTATGGTCTCTATTTCGAGCCGCTGAACTGCTCCAAGCGTGCGACCGTCATCGTCGATAAGAACGGCAAGGTCGCCTATGTGAAGGTGCAGGAGATCAAGACTGCGCGCGAGGATAAAGAGATTCTCGATGCGCTCTCGAAGCTGAACTAACGATACCAGATAACGCAACGTGGACTGAGGACTGAGTAGCTTGTGAGCTCAGTCCTCAGCACTCGGAGCCCAGCACGCCCATGAGTACAGTCCTCGACGTCAGCGACGCCAATTATAAAGAATTCACCGACAGCACCGGTGCGGTCGTTGTGTATGGCTTGGCCACCTGCGAACCATGCAAAGCCTATGACCCGATACTCGAAGAAGTGGCTGCGAAGTTTCCCGATCTGAAGGTCGGGAAGGCCAAGATGCATGTGCCCGGGCGCTGCCGAGAAATTAAGAAGACCCACACATTTGAAACGTACCCCACCACTCATTTCTTCGCGCATGGTAAATTGTTACTGACACGCGAAGGAGTCGTCGAGCCGGCCGAACTCGTCGCACTCATTTCAGACCACTTGCTTCGGTAATGCCGATGCCCCGCTGAGCAAGCGGCCTGAATAAGCCTGTCCACCACCGAGAGCAGCCGCGCTGGGTGACGCGCGAGTGAGGAGGCGAGTCGAGCATGAACAAGCTGGTTGTTTTCCTGATATTCAGCGTACTCGTGGCCCCGACAGTTCCCACGTGGGCGCATACGGATGAGTATTTCGAATCCGTCGAAGCCCCCCATGGCGGACAATTGCGCATGACCGGACCATTCCATATGGAACTGGTCGCCAAGCATGGAACCCTCACGGTTTACGTCACGGACCATGCGGACAATCCTATTAGCGTCGATGGCGGCTTAGCGAAGGCCAACATCGAAAATGGGTCAACAAAGACACAGATCAACTTATATCCGGTCGCGAGTAATGTCCTTGGTGGCTCCGGCACCTTTGCGCTGACACCGAGTACCGTTGTGATTGTGTTTATGAAGTTGCCGAATCAGGATGGCTACGCTGCCCGTTTCATGCCGCTCAAGCCAAAGCCCGACCCGAGCGAGAAGCCGCAGGAGGATCCATCGAAAACCGACGGCGGTGAGCACCACCATCACCACCATACGCCGAAGCACTGATGTTCAACATCAGCGTCTGCCGTGAGAAAGACATCGGCTTTCTGGGAGAACGGATCATGAAACATCTGCTGGGCCATATCGCGCTATGCGCAATACTCCTTGGGGTAGTACCGGTTTACGCCCACAAGTCTAAAGATTCCGGCCCTGTTACGCCCGTCCATGGGGGACAAGCGCTCACCGCCGGCCCCTATCACCTTGAACTGGTCGCCACGGACGGAGAACTGACTCTGTACGTGACGGATCATTCAGACAAGGGTATCCCGACGGATGGAGCAAGAGCGAAAGCCACCATCCAACATGGAACCGAAAAAGCCCGCACTCAAGTGGAGTTGGAACCGTCCGGAGAGAACAGGCTGAAGGGAACCGGAACCTTTACGATCAACCCGGATACCGGGATCATCGTCTTCATCAAGATGCCGGAACAGGACGCTCACGCCGCTCGCTTCACTCCTCGCCAGACTAAGGGCCAATCCGCACATCCAGAAGGAAAGCCGCATCGGCACAAACAGCCGGCCCATTGATCGAACATCGACCTAAATCTTGTTAGGGCCACAGATTTGAAGATGGCTTGTCCATGTAGGTCAAGAACGCGATGAGTCCAATACCGGATAGCAGCCAGAAGAGACCGCCCTTCCAGTTTCTCTGACTAAACGTGAAGACGCTGATCAGAAACACCAGCGCCCCCACAATGCCGATAAACATCGAGCCCGATGCACTCATTTCCCCTCGCAAGCTTGGATCTCTATTTAGACGACGGAACGTTGAAATTGAAAGACGTGAGCCCTCTGATCAGCCCGCGTAGTCGAAGGAAAGATCTCGGTTTGAGACGAGACGGACACTGTGGAGGGCTCCACCCGTGGATTTCCCAACGAGACGGTCCCAGATGGTCTTCGTGAGCGCTTCTCCACTCACTGTATCGGAACCGAGCACCTGACAGAGATCCTGCCGATTGAACGGCTTGATGACTGCATCCTGCACCAATCGATCCAATGCACCGATGTCGGTTACCATGCCTGTTGCCGGATCGATCTTCCCACGAATCGTCACAAAACAATCCCAATCCCGCCCTTGATGGCCCTCTTGGACCGCATTGAAGGTATACCGTTTTGTGACGGTCGCGATCTCGAGACCGTCCGCAGCGGTGACCTGAGCGTAGAGATCTTCATCTTCACACAGCCGAATGGTATGCAATGTCCCGATATCCTGTTGCACGGCCAGCTTCGCCCACAGCACGTGCGCAAAATTCTCTGATGTGGGGATTCGGTCCTTGAAGTATGGCATGTCGAGGTTCAAGTTCTTGTGGTCGAATTCTTCGATCATATCGAGAAGGACCCGTTTGAGATCGAACAAGTTGACCACCATTCCCGTCTTGGGGTCAATTTCTCCGGCGACCGTCACTTCCAGCAAATAGTTATGTCCGTGCGCGGGAGGATTGTAACAGTGGCCGAACACGGCACGATTCTTGGCCTCATCCCACTCCGCCCGCAAATAGCGATGCGCAGCGGCAAATTCGATGCGTTTTGTGAGTAACACCAATGACATACGTCTTCCGTGTTGAGTCCTGAGTGCTCCGTTTGTAACAAATGGGTCACACGTTAAAACTCAACATTCAGCACTTACGACTCGGCACTGCCTTTCAAATCGGCCAGCCACTCTTCCCTCATGGTACCTGGGACCGACACTTCTTCCTGGTACCCACTATGGTTCACTCGAATCTTCACTGAACGAGTGAGGTCCGTAAAGGTTTGCTTCATCGAGGCCGTCGGTCGAAATCTCACGAAATGAACGGCGCTGATTTTCGTTTCATGACTTCGTCCGCCCTCGAATTCGCCGAAGACCGCCTCGCCATCGGCAATAATCGAGACCTTGTTACCGTGATCCAGCCCCATGAACTGATCGAGTTTGTCTTTCATCCTTGCTTCGTCTGTAATCTCGATTAAGAGGGTTGCGCTCAATTCCTCAGAATCCGGCAACAATGCATTATACACATCCAGTTCATCCTGAACCTTGACCGGATCGACGATGCGCTCAGCTCGAATCATTTCCTGAATTTGAAACCTGAGCGTATCTCGGTTTTCAAATACGAGGGTAATCAACGGGCCAACCGAAATGCGGCGCCGCTGTTTCAGTGCGATGATGCTCGCCCGAAACGACTCGCGCTGCCGATCATACTCTTCGATCGAGATCAGATCGTCTGTCCTAAGTGTCTTCATCGAATTTCCTCACATGGTTCGGCACGCACAGGGAGGTCTCACTCCTTGCTTTCACCGCTACGCAGGCAACCCATACGCGTTGCGGACAACCTGTATCGGATGCAGCACGGTCTTTCCGGGCGTATGCGCGTATCCTCGGGCTTGATCCAACTGCAATCCGGCCAGTGGACAATCCGAGGCGATAAGGTCAGGTTGGGCGTGCTCGATTGCGCGGACGGCCTTCCCGGCGATTTTCATCGACAGTGAGAAGAACTCTGTCTTAGCCGACCATGCGCCATCATGTCCCGAACAGTGTTCGATGACCTCGACCTGCGCGCCGGCGCACTCCATGAGTTCCTTGGATTTAAACCCAATATTCTGATCTCTCAGATGACAAGGAATCTGATACGCGACTCGCCCAGGCTTCATCGTGAAATCAGTCGCCAGATGGCCGGTCTTCTTCATTCCCATAAGATATTCGCAGATATCGAAGGTCCGCTCGGCGACCTGTTTGGTCTGCTCATCGCGCTGGAGCTCCGGATATTCACGTTTCAACATCAAGCTGCAACTGGCGGTCGGGACCACGACATCGTAACCATCGAGCACCCACGGAAGCAATGACGCGACGTTGTTGTGCGCGGCTTGTTGAATCGCTTGGGTATCGCCGATATCAAAGCTCGGCATTCCGCAACAGCTCTGCTGCGGCACCACCACATGAACACCGTTCTTCTCCAGCACTTGCACGGTCGCCTTGCCGACATCCGTTGCTTGATAGTTTACAAGGCAGCTGGCAAATAGAGCGACCTTGCGAACAGGTGGGTCGGTGGAAGACACCTTGGCTCGACGGCCGAACCAACGAGGAAACGTTTCGCGTGAAAAATGCAGGAGCTGACGGTCTTGATGAATCCCCATCACTCGCTCAAGGATACGACGGACGAATCGGTTGCCCAATAGGCTGTTCGTGATCGAAGCGGTCATGCTTCCCAATTGTCCGATCCTATCCGTCATGATCAGCAGACGATCTCGCCACCGGACACCTCGCTCAGCCGCCAGGCGCTTCTTCCAAGCCACCATCAAATGGGGAAAATCAATTTCATAGTGATGCGGTGGCGTATACGGGCAATGGTTGAAGCAGAGTTTGCAGTAGTAACATTCATCGACGACCTGATGATGATCGCCGGGGGTCAGCTTGGCCACATCGCCTTCATGCACATCAATCCGATCCAGCAATGTGTTGAACGAGGGGCACAGATTGAAGCAGCGTCGACACCCGTCACAGACTTCGTAGATCCGTAGGGTCTCCTTCTCCAGCTGCTTGGCGTCGATCGGTTGGATGAGACTGAGGCCTTTCATCATTCATCTCTCCAAAAAACGTTCAGCGGTCAGTCTTCGGCGATGTGGCGTGAATTCGCCGGCGAAGACTGGCCGCTGAACGTGCGCTGATACCCAGGCTATTAAGCCTTCAGGCTATCCAATCCCTTCTGAAACCGATTGGCGTGAGATCGTTCGGCTTTTGCCAAGGTTTCAAACCATTCGGCTAACTCAGGGAACCCTTCATCCCGAGCGGTCTTCGCCATCCCGGGATACATTTGGGTATACTCATAGGTTTCGCCCTCGATCGCAGACTTGAGGTTCGCATCCGTGTTGCCCATCGGCACGCCCGTGGCTGGATCACCGACCTCTTTCAAGAAATCCAAGTGGCCGAATGCATGGCCGGTTTCTGCCTCCGAGGTATCTCGGAAAAGTCCACCGACGTCAGGATAGCCTTCAATATCCGCTCGACGAGCGAAATACAGATACCGACGGTTGGCTTGTGACTCTCCTGCAAACGCATGCTTGAGATTGTCGTGACTCTTTGTCCCTTTTAAGCTCTTACTCATATCATCCTCCTCATTTTTCGAAGGCCCACCTTTTTACTCCTGCGAGATTCTCTGTTGCTTGGAAAGCGGTTAGTAAGATAACGCAGCGATCGTGAGAGGTTCAAGTGGCTTCTCCTCTCCATTCGGTCTCGAGAAGGAAACCATTCAACATCCCCACCGATTGGGTTAGTGTTCGCCTGAGAGGGCCTATGTTAGACTCCACCGATTCAAGCGCCCTTAGACTTTCACCTATCGAGGGTCCATGATGATCGCGCCTCATCGTTTCTCTTTCCACACAACATGTGTCATAGCTCTGTTCGTCTTGATCATGTCTGGTTGCGCACCAGACTCATATCAACGGCGAGCCGATGTCATTAAGGCTCACGTGGAGGACTTCTACGGCCACCTCAAGGCTAATCGGGTGGGTGCTGCGGTTCACGAGAATGAACAGATCGAAGTCATGGCCGATCAGATGGCGGAAACGGTCAGAAAGCGGGGGCAGTCTCAAGGGACCACGCAGGTTGAGCGTGAGTTCGCACTGATGAAAACGGCTCGAGAAACAGCCGCTCAAAACTGGATTGCATTGGGGCAATACTTCGCGATCAAGCAGCAGCCGGAAAAAGCCCGTGCATCCTATCAGCGGGTGGTCGATACATATACCGACTCGACTGAGCGCGCGTACCGGGAACAGGCCATTCGAGCGTTGCAAGACTTAGAGATCGTGTCAGGGTCAACTTCTGGATCAACTCCTTGATCGTTCATCTCGTGGCTCCGGTGAAGACATTTCCCCTGTATCAACTGCATAGGCCTTTCCCAACTCCGTTCGTCGTTCTCATGTTATCTCTATGGATAACGTGCGCAAGCTGTGTCCATAAAATTCACGTGACACCCCTTCCAGGCGAGCCTTCGTCCATCAGCATTCCGCGAAACCTTCAGCTCATTGTCAGCCCTCCCTCACTAGAAGGCGCCGACCATCGACCAGGCATCACATTGCTGAAATGGTCGCAGGCTGATCTCACTCAGGCAATCTTCGGCTATCTGCAACAACGTGGCACCTTCGCATCAGTTTCAGGTGAGCCCGGCGACTTCACGCTTCGCGTGGCTACCACACTATCCCTTAACTCCCGACAAGGGCTCTACCATTACCGGATCGTCCTACACGGAGAGATGAGTGAGGGCGAACACGCCGTCAACTCGTATCGTGCTGAACACTCCGTAGCGGGTTCATCAGTACGATGGGTAACCGATTCTGACCGTGTTCCTATTGAGACAGCCCTACGGATGGCCTTGGAGGACTTGACGGGGAAAATTGAGGAGGACCGCCGCTTTTACCTCAAGCAAACGGAGAAATCAGCGCAGTAACTGCACCTGAGAGCACCCGGGATCAAACCAGAATGGTTTGGGTCACCTTCGCCGTTTCAGAAGAATTGGCCGTCTGGCGAGGATCCACCTCGGAAATTTCTGCATATTCCGGGCAATCAAGGCGGAAGTCTTCATCTCCAAATGCGACCTTGTAGAAACCACAGTGATGAGGCTGATCTGATCCCTTATAGACATGCGGACCGAAGTGTTCACAGGACACACACATCCGCGCCGCCTGAATTTCTCCTTGTAACTGAAGCGCACGAATCAGCTTCACCAGCGCCGTCAGAAGAGCGACCTGTTCTTGCATCGATAGATTGTCGGTTGCGGACGCCAAAATCTCAGGCCATCGGTTTTCCACATGGCCTGCTTTAGCCCCCAGTGCGGTCAGATGCACAGTCACGACACGATTGTCGGCTTCACGACGTCGTCGACGGACCAGCCGTTTTTGTTCAAGCGTTCGGATGACCTCGGAGGCCGTGGGCAGCTTAACGGAGAGTTCCCGAGCAATTGTCGAAACGGTTGCGGATTGGGTCGTACGAGACCGGAGGAACGTCAGCACTTGGATTTGTAAAGGACCAATACCTTGTCGTCCCTTTCGCCTCCAAGTTCGGCTCTTCATCGCCAAACCGATTTTGGAAAGCCCCGTCACCAAACGATCAGGGAGCGAGTCCTGGTCGATCTTCGGTAGTGCTGACATAACAACCCCCTCTGTCCCCAATAATTATTTATTCAGCGAGGGAGGTAGTCTATTGTGCTTTAGTCTTTGCCGTCAACCCCATCTCTTGGGTCATTTCTTACATCCGGCGATCAGCGAACCACGAGCACCCCACAATGAGCATGTTGAACGACACGGGTGGATACACTACCGAGCAGTACGCGGCGTATCGCGCCAAGCCCTTTGGCTCCAGTTACAATCAGATCAACCTTTTCCTGTTTCGCCACGGTCAGAATTTCATCGGCGGGCTTTCCCAACCTCAGAGCCTCCTGAATCCTAAAGCCTGATCCCTCAAGCTTCTCTCCGTATCGCCGCATCAACCGCTTCCCAGCCTCTTTCACCTCCGGATACTTCAAATACGGCATCGCGTGCACCAGGGTTACCAGCATCGATTCGCGACCCGAACCATTTGGTGTCGGATCAATCTGACGTATGAGAAACCTAAGCGCCTTATCAGACGCAGCGGACCCGTCGATCGCAAGAACGACGTGTCGGACAGGCCGCGGACGTTCTTTCACCACTAGGACCGAGCAAGGCGCATGGTGGATGGCATGATTGGAGACACTGCCCAGCATGAAGCGATCTAAGGCATCCAGCCCACGCGAGCCGATCGATAGAAGGGTCGCGCCCCGCTGCGCATATTTCATAATTGTGCCGACCACAGCACCTCGCTCCACCGTGACCCCTCCACTCAAGCCTAGCTTAGCCAGCAAGGCGACCGACTCTTCCTTCGTTGCCTTGGCTGTCTTCTCCATCCGGTTGACCTCGGACTGGATATAACGCTCCGCACCGACAGCGATCGGTTGGACCATGAACGGAGCCCGAACACTTGCCACGTCGAGAATATGCAGAACACGAACAACCGGCTGCACGATAAACGGCACATCCGCCAACCACTCGATCGCCCATTTGCCGTACTTGGACCCATCCGTCGCCGCAAGAATCTTCATAGTGGACATCCTTTGTTAGGCTTCGACGAAATACATCTCGTGCGTTCAGTACGCTGCACTGAACCGTTCTCTGAACACCTCAATAGACAGGCCGCTCAACGCGGCATATCGCCCCAGCAGGTCCGGGTTGCTCAGATCATCTGTCGTAAGCCGAATCATGTACTGTCGAGCGATCTGGTAAGACTGTGAATCGACATCAACCATCCTGACCTTGGTCCGTCCTGTGGAGGAATCCACCATCTGCTTGAATGGTATTGGGGTAAACCGTCCATTCTGAATCGAGACCATGGCCGACGTTCCGCCCTCCAGCAGATACTGCGCGGCACAATATCCTAGGTCACGTGTGTACTCGATATCGAACGGAATGGGATCGGCACAGCGGAGCTCATATCCGACGTTCTTTACCACAAAGGTCGAGGACAGCCCCAGCGCATGAAGCTGCTTCGCCAGTTCCCGACGCAAGACATCGCCGAAGTCCACTTCAGTCATGCGTATATGACCGTGTTCATCTCGCTCCACATGATCCAGGCCCCCAAGATCGTGCGGATCGAGAATTTCGATCAACCCTTCAGCCAGCACCGCCACTCCATCGGCTTGACCATGTTCCCGCCGCTTGATGATGGCCCCAATCAACAGATCCACGACTCGTTGAAGCCTCACCGGACGGTCTCTAAACTCTTCCGGAATGATCGTCAGCGTGGCACCAGCCGCCTTTCCGATACCCAATGCCAGGTGCCCGGCTTTACGCCCCATCGTCACGACCAAGTACCAGCGCGATGTGGTGCGAGCATCCACCATAAGATTCTTCACAATCTCAACCCCAACGTGGCGGGCAGTCTGAAACCCGAACGTGGGAATCCCATGAGGGAGGTCAAGATCGTTGTCGATCGTCTTGGGAACGTGAACGACTTGTAGACGACCGCTTGACCGCTCCTCCAGTTTCATAGCCGAAAACGCGGTGTCATCCCCACCGATCGTCATCAACCGTGTGACGCCAAGTCGCGACAGCGAGAACAAGACGTTGTCCAGCAACTCCGCACTTTTCGTCGGGTTGGCCCGAGAGGTACCCAAATGAGAACCGCCGCGAAAATGGATTCGGCTAATCTCCTCGATCGAGAGCGGCCGCACTTGTCCGGTCCCCCCTTCCATGAGCCACCTGAACCCATCGATGATCCCCAGGACGTCTGAGCCTCCAAGAATACTGCGAATCGTCGCTGCGCCGATCACGCTATTGATCCCAGGGGCTGGCCCTCCACCGACGAGAATCCCCACCGTTGTTCGCTGCTCCGTCATCTGTGTCTCCCTACGCTGTTTCCCATCGGCTCTCCAACTTTTTCATACGCTTCGACTTGGTTGTATACTCCCTTTCAGCAAGAGGCAAGCGGTGGGGCTGCAGATCGTGCTGCCATCAACAACGGCGATGGTGGACCGCTTGTATGGGCACCATGGGTCACTCAGGTTTTTCCTCCAGCCCCACATGCCCGCGAAGACGATTATAATTGAAGGCGCGTTGGCCACATCGTTGATAGCCCAGATCATGCTGCTCCATTTCCTCGATCAACTCAGCCACCTTTTCCCGCAAATTCGGAGACGCAGCCGCATGTCGAGGAGTCTGAGCACCAAGCGCGAGATGAGGTTGATCCGACCATTCCAGGTAGGCTTTCTCCAGAAACTGGTTGAGCAGCCTACGGTCTTCTTCACCCGTCACGACCAAGGTCGGTGGTTCATCGGACATGAGCTCGGCTCTCGAGAGTTGCCGCATCGGAGGCACGAGCGTTTCATCGCGGAAATGTAGTGAGTACCCGAACGCAGCGGCGAGCCGATGCTTGATCTGATCAAGCCGTTCAGGCCCGTCACATTCCACCATCAGCTGAGACGACGTGACCGTCACCCTGGCGACAATCCGGTCGGACCCTCCGTTTCCATCCCGTTGAACCCATGCGTGTGTCGATGGGAACGCTCCAGCTTTGCCTTGCCCTCCTACCGAAGATACTGTCTTCTCCGACTCAAGCTCGCTCACCTCGGACAGCCCATCGACAAAGGAACGATAGTCGCGATGGTCGTACAGGGCCACGGCGTAGAGATAAGGCTGGCCATCGGAGCGGCAATAGCGAATATGGCCGACGGCGTCCACCAACGCATCCATGCGGAGTTGTGCGAACGCCCAAAGCAGCATGTACCCAAAGCGTTTGGCAAACTCCTGCCACTCCCCTAACCCAAAGGATCCGGAACTCACCTCCATCTCCCGGCGCCATTCTGCGGTGATCTCGAGCAACGCACTGGCATCAGCCGGTGAAAGAATGATGCCACTGCCGGACCATACCGCTTTCTCTGATGTGCCGGCATTCGGGTCGCGAATCACACGGGTCAGTAGTACCTGGCCCGCCACAACGTCCTTGAGGGATTCAACGCTTGGCACCACGTACACGGTTCGATCTCCAAGCGACCGCACAGTCAGCGCTTCCTGAGTCTGCACTGCAGAGGTGAGTTCCAATACATCGAGATACGAATGCTTCAGCGGATCGAGCCACCGCCGTTCTTCATCGGGAATATGTTCGGTGATGACATCCCGAAGTTGTTCGATGAGCGTCAACTGCCCGTCTTCAGGATAGAAATCACAGATGAGTGAGAGGTTGGCGAGTTCCGTTTCTTGTGCGAGCGGCGCGACAATTCTGCCAGCCCCTCCTCCCAGATAGAGTCTGAGAGCTCGTGCCAGCCCCATCTCCCGCTGTAGAGCAAAGGTGGGCTTGCGCGACAGCGAGTCAAGTCGCACAAGCACCGCGTCAAGGGACGGAGGTCTCGGAGTCCAAAACCCGGCCGCTTGGTCACTCGCGAGCTTCATGAATTTCTTCCATGACGACTTCCTCTGCGTCAAGCCAGTCGCGGAGTGCATTCCCTTCTTGGCAACCTCGCTGCAGCCAGAGTTCATAGGCTTTCCGCGAGATGCGGTCCCACATTCCGTCCGGTAACTCGATAGGCGTCTCAATTACACCCGCGAGTGAGGAGGATTTGGCCTTCCCTTTACCGGCTGATTTGACACTCGTTCGCATGACTTGCTCCTCGGTTACACGTTGGTTGATAGAGACCGAGCTGAAACGACACGTCGATGGCCAGGGCGAAATTTCGGCCTCCGGACCGTCAGAACAGGGCACGAAGATTTTCGAAGGACTGACTCCGTAATACTGCCGAATAACGCGTGAGACAAGCCGCGGCGTCCATGAGTTCCCATCACAATCAAGTCAGCCTGCTGCATCCGAGCTGCGTCGAGAATCGAATCAGTCGGCAGTCCACCCACGATCAGGGATTCGGATGGGACACCGGCAGCAGCAAGCGCCGAGACGAGCTCCGATAATCGCTTCGTGTACGCTATCCTGTCCGACTCCCGTTTTTCTCTATGCGGGAGCGTAAAGTCTAGTCCATATGAGACCGGCTCTAGGACATGAAGGATCTTCACCGAGGCCTTTGATCGTTGGGCGATTAACGTTCCGTACTCCAGGGCATCGAGCGAACAGTCGGAAAAATCGACCGGCACCAGAATCCGATCGAGATCGGCATAGCCACGTCGGCCTTGCTCAACCAGCTCCTTGCTTTGACCTTCGCCTCGCACAGCTAGAACCGGACAGGACGCTCCCCGGATAATCCGTTCGGCCGTACTTCCCAGCAACACATGGGCCAAGCCGGTTTTCCCTCGCGTGCCCACGACGATGAGATCCGGATCTTCCCCCGTCGCCACCGAAAGGACTTCTTCGCTTGGGATCCCTGTGGCGATCCTCGTGTGAATCGAAATGCCACGATCAACCGCCCGTGCCTTCAGCGTGGCCAGCGCACTCGTCGCCTGTTTCATCAGCTCGGTCAAATACAGTTGATTGACGGGATTCTCCGGATCAAACCCTGGTGGGGACTCCAACACGTTCATCACGCTCAGCGAAGCACCCCATAATCGGGCCAGTGCAAAGGCATAGTCCTCCGCAACCGCTGATCCCTGCGACCCGTCGGTCGCCAGGAGAAGTCTCAGTCCGCTTTCAGACAAAGTCACACTGCCTCCGCACTAAGTAGAAGCAATTCGCCGCTCATCGTCGGGTGAATGGAGCATCGAAAGACGTGCCGCCCCGGTCGTGTCATGTCAAATCGAATGGTCGCCTCCTGTTTCGGGCCGAGGAAAACACCCCCCACACCACGGCCATACACGATAACACCATCTTTTTCGATCTGAGTCGGAATCCCTTCAAACATGGTTGAACTAAAATCGTGTCGTTCCGCGTCTTCATTCCGTACCTTGATAATTGTGGGGAACCCCAGTCGTAACGTACTCTGCTTCGTCACGAACTTATAATCCTTGATGGTCACATCCACTGTCTGTTCAGATTGCGCAAGAAGGATCCCTCCATACATCCAAGCCACACACACCACAGAAAGAACCGTGCCTAACAGTCGCCACTGCACACGATGAGGCTCATGGGTCATAGTCTCCTCCCTCTATTTGTCAACGCGACGCTCCCCGTTGAGAAACGGATACCGGAATCGGGACAGTCAATACCGGGCAACCCGCCGTGCGAACGACCTTTTCTGCTGTACTCCCGAAGAAGATCTTATCCACGCTGCCGGACCGGCCGCCGTAGCTCCCCATCACAACCAAGTCGATATCCCCCGTGCGTGCAACTTTCGCAATCTCAACGAATGGCGCCCCTTCCACAATCATGCGAGTGACCTTTACCGTCTCGGCCTCCCTCGACTCCAACAACTGCCTGACTTTTAGACGAGCATGATGGCGTAAGCGGCGGCGCTGTGGGGCGGCATCGGACGGAACAGCAAGCAAACCCAATCGATTGAACGCCGCAAGGGCGCTGGTATCGATCACATGCAGGATCAGCATCGCCGCCCCGCAAAGACGCGCCATCTGACATGCCACCCGGAACGCCTCATCTGAGCAAGGAGAGAAATCAACTGGAACCAGGATGGTCTTGAAGAGATTCGAATCCCGCCCCATGAACGATCCTCCTGATCACGATTTGAGCAAGCGCGGTGCCACTCGTCTTAGAACGTGGGTGATGGTCGCAGGCTTTGAGATATCCAAGGATTTGATGTGGTTTGTTCCTACTGAATCAGCTATCGGTCATAGGTCCGCTTCGTCAGGCAGGGGATCTCTGCTACAGCGGTCGTTCGCCTCCTGTAGCAGAAAGCGTCATCTGCCCGAATCCCAACCCTCCACCACTCTACTTCAGCCACCAGTTCACACTGTTACGCAGCGGCATCGGACTTGCTGAATACCAACTCCAGGTATTGGAGGGAACGATGACACGTGCACAGTGGCTTCTGCTCGGGGCAGTGGGGTTAGGCGTGGCGATCGTGATCTATTTTGTTTTGTTGTGCCCGACGGATTGTCAGTGAGGCGTTTATGAAACTCTTGCTCACCGTTGATGGTTCCGACAACTCATATGAGGCGGTGCGATCCCTGAAATATCTGGCTCGTGCCGAGGCACTGCATCTCCTGCACGTACTTGATGTCCCTAGACCAGCCTATCCGATGATGATGCCGGAAGTGGCACAGGAACTGTATGAAACCGTCGAGCGAAACATGCGCGACGACGGGACTCGCTTGTTGGATCGGATCGTGTCGTTGCTGCCGTTGGATGCCGGACCGGTGATGAAGCATTTGGTCGTCGGATCTCCGGTGGATCAAATTGTGGCGCTGGCTGAACAACTCAAGGTCAACCTCATTCTGTTGGGGGCCCGAGGCCTTGGGCCGATCAAAGAACGGCTCGTTGGAAGTGTCTCCCACCGAGTGCTGACATTTGGGCCAGGTGCGAAACTGATTCTTCCCGGACCCTTGAAGGCGCTTCATCGTATTCTACTGCCCCTGCAAGGGAGCTACGATGCAGAATATGCCCTCTCCTTCCTTCAACAGAACCCCTTTCGGGACGCACCGACCATCACGCTGTTGACTGTCCTCCCCCACACCAGGCCGCCCTGGCCGGTAGATGCCATTTCGGCAGAGCACATGGAAACCCATTCCCTCCATACGGGAACGGACTTCCTCGAGGACATAGCCGCCAAGCTGAAACCATATGGCTACCAAACTCGCGTCGTGACCACGTTGGGCACTCCGGTTGACGAAATTCTCCACCAAGCCAAGGCATCAGATACGGACCTCATCCTCGTAGGATCGCGCGGGCGCCGCGGTATCACCCGCATGGTGCTCGGCAGTGTTTCACATGCTCTGCTGCACCAAGGAACCTATCCACTTATGATTTTTGGGTAACGACCGGAGCATCATCGAAAGGGCATTCACCATGCCGAT
The DNA here is from genome assembly GCA_902500745.1 of uncultured Nitrospira sp. Taxonomy (GTDB): domain Bacteria; phylum Nitrospirota; class Nitrospiria; order Nitrospirales; family Nitrospiraceae; genus Nitrospira_D. Next base: position 16,730 of record CABVRS010000018.1, on the reverse strand, counting down.
GTATGACTATCAGTGCCTCAATTGCGGGAAAGAATCGCTGATTGTGGTAACGTTGAAAGAACACGAAGCAGGAGAAGTCACATGTCCGGCATGCGGCAGCAAGAACCTGCGGCAAGTCTTTAGCCCATTCATCACTCACACCACAAAGAAGAGTTAACATGATCCTCACAGGTCCTCGGCAGTTCGTACGATACCGACTCTTTGCAGCAGGGCTCATCGGGTTCTGTGTAGCGAACGGTCCCGCCCTCCCTTCTCTTAACGCTCAAGACTATCCGCCTGACATGGCACGCGGCAAAGCTGTTTACGAACACCACTGTCAGAATTGCCATGGACCGACCGGTCGAGGAGATGGATCTGGCGCTGTTTCTCTGAAAGTCCCTCCGGCCAATTTCCAGCGCTTTCAATCGTTCCTGAAATCAGACGAAGAATTACTACGGACGATCGAGCACGGCGTCGTCTTCAGCCCGATGCATGCGTGGCGCGGGCAGCTCACCGACGGAGAGATGCAGGATGTCGTGGCGTACATTCGTTGGCTGTCAGAGCAGACTCGATGAGTGTGTCGATGAGACAACTCCCCCTGGCCCGGCCTACGAGATTCGAATTTCTCCAGCTTTGTAGAGTTTAGCTCACGCAGTCGACCACAGTTTCTAACATCTAGGAGACAATATGACGCGTTCTTTCTTGCCGACCGTCTGTATGAGTTTTGTCATCTTCATTGCGTCCACCGTCACAGAGACTGAGGCCGCTAATCCCTCAGCCTCCCAACCAACCTCGCCCGCCGTCCCTCTCTGCAAGAACCTCCACAAGAAGAAGTCCGTACCGCCTAAAGCGCTGCAGGCCCTTGTCGGTTCTCACGAACGATGGGTGGAGTATCGAGGCAACCCGACTGCGAAACGCCTCGAGCTCTGCCAAGCTGATCTCACCCGGGCAACACTCGCCGGAGCGAATCTTGAACGGGCAAACCTTGAAGGGGCCGTCCTACGGCAGGCAAATCTGTCTCACGTCACCCTCGCTCAAGCCAGCCTTGCTGGGGTCGACCTAGCCAAAGCCATCTTAGAAGACAGTAACCTGTCCGGAGCCGATCTTCGGCGCGCCAGACTCTCAGGTACGCACCTCTCTCGTGCCATCGGTGACGAAGCGGCTCTTTTTGATGCCGTCCTTAACGGCGCAAATTTGAAAGAGTCCGCCTTCGAGCGAGCCCAATTACAAGGCGCTGATCTTACCTCTGCCGATTTGACGGACGGCAACTTCGCCGAAGCGTATTTTTATGGCGCGACATTGAAGGGTGCCATTCTGGTGAATGCCGATCTGACAGGGGCCGACCTACGACGCACCAGCTTGACCAAAGCAAATCTGTCCCGTGCCAGCATGCAAGGCACGCTGCTGGACCATGCGCAACTCGAAGGGGCCCATATGGTCGAAGCCGACTTGGAAAGCGCCTATCTGGATGAAACGAATTTGCACAACGCCAACCTTAAGGATGCCATCCTCCGTGGCGCGGACTTGCGGTACGCCAACTTACATAGCGCAGGCCTACTCCACGCCGATCTAGAAGGAGCCAATCTGGAAGAGGCCGTCCTGGTTAAGGCCAATGCCAATTCGGCGAAGCTCCGAATGGCCATTCTCTACCACGCTGCGCTTGATGAAGCCGATTTCCAGGGTGCTCATCTCAACCGCGCAGTACTGATCGGAGCCAAGGGATCACATACTAACTTCGCAGGCGGCGATTTGAGCGAAATCTACGCTCCGAAGTCCTCTCTTCGACACACCCAATTCAGCAAGGCCAATCTGGAAGAAGCCAATTTGGTCGGTGCTGATCTCCGCAGATCGAATTTCAGCTACGCCAACTTAACCCAGACCAATTTTCAAGACGCCAACCTTCAGGACGCGACCTTCGCCGGAGCCGATCTGAGCGGCGCTCGGCTGGACTCAGCGGACCTGCGTCGCGCGAATATCAAGGGCGCCATGCTGTCGACCGTCATCGGTCTCACTCAGACACAACTCAATGCCGCCTGTGTCGATGACCAGACCAAATTGCCGCCTGGACTCAGTCGTCCATCGCCCTGCCGTTCTCTTAAGAAAGAGGTGCGATGACGCCGCAATATGAGCACCGCGTCAGAATTACCAAAGGGGAACTTGCCCTAGAGGGCATCCTTGGCCTCCCAGCTGATCCACGCGGCGCGGTTGTCTTTGCACATGGCAGCGGCAGCGGTCGATTGAGTCCGCGTAACAATTTCGTCGCTCATCATCTACAACGGGAAGGACTGGCCACTTTATTGCTGGACCTCCTGACCGAAGAGGAAACGGATAATCGGCGCAACGTGTTCGATATTGATCTGCCGGCAGACCGGCTGTTACTGGCCAAAGACTGGCTTGAGTCGGAGACCAGGACCAGAAACTTGGGGATCGGTTATTTCGGCGCCAGTACCGGCGCTGGCGCAGCTCTGCAAGCCGCCGCGCGAGAGCCATCGAACATCAAGGCCGTCGTGTCACGAGGAGGACGACCAGACTTGGCAGAATCCTACCTGCCGTCGGTCATCGCTCCCACTTTGTTAATTGTCGGTGGCCACGATGAACCGGTGATTGAGATGAATCAGGCTGCGTATGATTTGCTGACCTGTGAAAAGAAGTTGATCATCGTCCCCGGCGCCACCCACCTTTTCGAAGAGCCTGGGACACTGGAACAGGTGGCGGAACAGGCGGGGTGGTGGTTTGTGCGGCATCTGACTTGAGGACGCTTTGTCACAATATCTCTGATCATCTCCCCCCGCTATGCAGGTTTCTGGCCTTGTCGTATCGCCTCTCACCTCCGGATTGCCAATGCTTCGAAGAGCTGCGGTAGATCTGGAGTCATTGACGACTTGCCGCGCTGGCCCCGCTGAGAATCCTCCTCACCATCAAGCCAGACCGATCGCCAAGCTGATCTTCACTCACGAAAACCTTCCATTGCCAAATTGGTTTAGAAACATTATTATCCCTGTTCGTGATCGCCCTCTGACAAGGACGATCACGATTGGATGCTCTGGGCAACTCGCGTTCGACATTCAATACGAAAATGAGCCTCCGTACCGCCCTCCACTGGAACCAATTCTTTGTCTCTGCATCACATGAACATAATGCAGATCTCTCAACGACCTCGCAGCGGCCTCGTGTCCCTCTACAGCTGCTCCTCACTGTTATTGTAATTTTTGGGCTTGACTGGATCACTCCGCTTGGCTTTGCCGTCTACATGCTCTACGTGCCGCTCTGTTTGACTACCCTCTGGCGTAGAGGGTGGCGGTTTGCGTTCGTCGTGGGCGGAGTATGCTCAATGCTTATTTTCGCCGGGTTCTTTGTTTCGCCCTCTGGAAGTCTGTTTACATTCTCCCTCGCAGACCGAACCATGGCCCTGCTCACCCTTTGGGCAAGCCTTTGGGGCGGAAAGCTATTCGCCCTACGCACCTTCGAGCTTGAGCGCACCCAGGCGATTGCACGGCAAGAGTCTGAGCAGCGGACGCGTGCAGAATCCAAGATGCGTGGGCTGGCGGCCATCGTCGAGTCGTCGACGGATCCGATCATGAACATCAAGGACGGCGTGTTGGTCGCGTGGAATCCCGCAGCCGAGCAAGTGTTCGGGTACTCGGCGGAAGAAATTCTCGGGCAATCGATCAATCTACTCGTCCCGGCTCACCGTACCGGCGAAGTCGAAGCGAGCGTCGCTCAAGCGTTGCGGGGAGAACTGATTCAGGACATTGTCACCGAACGCAAGAGAAAAGATGGGAGCCTTGTTCCTGTATCGCTGACGATATTTCCCGTCAAGACGCTCGACGGTCAGATCATCGGATGTTCGGCCATTGTCCGGGACATCACGGAACGGAAGAAGGCCGAGGAAGCGCTCCGGCAGAAGCAACGTGAGTTGGAACGGTACCATGCTCGCTTGCAGGATCTCTCAACCAAACTGCTGAAGGCACAGGATCAAGAGCGGCAGCGGATTGCCCGCGAACTCCACGACGATATGACCCAACGACTGGCCGCCCTGGCGGTCGATGTAGGTTCGCTGGAACATATGTGCCGTCCCAAAATGGCGTTGCTGCCTCGCCTGCGTGCCGTGCAGGAAGCAGCCGGGCAACTCGCCGACGACATTCACAATTTTGCTTACCGACTTCATCCCCCACAGCTCGAGCACTTGGGTTTAGAAGCCGCGATCCATGACCACACCGATGAGTTCCGTCGACGCTCAGGGCTGCCGACGCAGTTTGAGTTGCGCGCTGTTCCGCAGGTCATCCCGATCGACATTGCCACCTGCCTATATCGCGTGATGCAGGAGTCCTTGCAAAATGTTCTCAAACACGCAGAAGCATCCAAGATTGTTGTGCGGCTGCTCGGCACCTTCTCCGGAATCGGCATCTGCATCCAGGACGATGGGAAGGGGTTCGTTCAAGAATCCGCTGGGGTGCCTGCCCGTGGACTTGGGCTTCCCAGCTTAGAGGAGCGAGTTCGCCTTTTGAACGGAAGATTCCGTATCCGGACAAGGCCTGGATGTGGAACGGAAGTCCACGCCTGGGTACCACTCTCTTAAAAAGATGTGACGCGTGAATCGGACGGATGGAACCGAAGGAAAGACAATGGTCATCTGCAGCCACACAGCGGAAAAGCAACGCCTCCCCCGATCACGCACTCGGCGAAAGTAGGAAGTCGAAGTCGGCTTTCGTCAGTAGGCCTTGCCCGGAGCCTCGCACCACACCGGCCATGACTGCGTCATATAACTCAAGCTTTCGTTGCTTCAGCGCCATCATCTTCTCTTCGATACTATGGCGCATGAGAATCCGCACGATTGAGACCGTCTGCCGTTGACCGATCCGGTGTGCGCGATCCGCCGCCTGGCGCTCCACTGCGGGATTCCACCAGGGGTCCAGAAGAAAGACATAGCTCGCTCTGGTGAGATTCAGCCCTTGCCCTCCCGCCTTGAGACTCAAGAGAAAGACGCCCGGCTGTTCGCCGGTCTGAAATGCCGTCACACGGGCTTTGCGCGCAGCCGGTGCCGTGGCCCCATCCAAGCGATGGTATGGCAATCCGTGCCGAGTGCACGCGTCCTGCACGAGGTCCAGAAAACTGGTGAACTGTGAGAAGACCAGGGCACTATGTCCCTCATCGCGCAAAACGTGCAGCCGCTCCACCAGGAAACTGAGCTTGGGTGAGGCCTCATCGGCTTGGTTCGTCACGAGACGGGGCGACAGACAGACTTGCCGAAGTTTCAGGATGGCCGTGAGTGCGATGAACTGTGCCTGCCCGGAGGTCTTGGTATGATAGGCGTGATCGATCGTGGAGCGAACCTGGTTGACGGTCTGTTGATAGAGCGTCTTTTGGCGATCGGACAAATCAAGAAATACGTCGTGCTCGATTTTCGGCGGCAGGTCCTGGAGAATTTCCGCTTTGGTCCGACGTAAAATAAAGGGTCGCGTCCGCCGCAACACTCGATCGAGCGTACGACCCTCGACACGCTTCAGGTTGGTCTTGAACCGATCGTATTCGCCCAGGAGCCCCGGCACGCACAGGTCGATCACGGAGAAATACTCGCCCAGATGATTTTCGAGCGGCGTACCGGTCAGCGCGATCTTGAAGCGCCCCTGGAGTCGGCGGGCCGCGCCCGTCGTGTCCGCCTGAATGTTCTTCACCGCCTGCGCTTCATCGAACACGATCACGTTGAACGCCATCCGCTCCAAGCTGTCGATATCCCGTCGGACCAGTCCATAGGTTGTGAGCACCACCTCGCCGTCCTGGGCGTCAAATGTCCGCTCGCTTCCACTATACGCATGGACCTTCAAGCCGGGCGCGAAGCGTGCCAGTTCCTGTTCCCAGTTGAAGAGCAGACTCGTCGGCACGACAACCAGATGGGGGCCCTTCACTCCACGAGCCGTCTTGATGTGTCCCTCCTTGATGGCGGCCAGCAGGCAGATGGTTTGGACGGTTTTGCCTAACCCCATATCGTCCGCCAAGCAGGCGCCGAATCGATGCTCATAGAGAAACGCCAGCCAGGCGTAGCCGTCCCGCTGGTAGGGACGCAACCTCGCATGCAGGTTCTTCGGCAACGGCGGCTTCTCGATCCGCTCAAATCCCATTAAGCGTCCCAGCACCGCCTCATCCTCAGCGGGCAGCGACACCGGAATGCCCTGCTCACGCAGCGCCAGCCAATCGAAGATCTGGAGCCGAGGCACACGCACCACCTGCGCGGTTTTCCGATCCTCTGGCACATCACCCGTGAGGCCGATGATCGCGCGCAGCCGCTCCAGCGTCTGCCCATCCAAGACCCGCAGACCCTGCCCGGTGTCTATCATTCCGCCCCGCTGGACGGCCGCCCGCCATTCCGTCTCGTCGATCACCACCCCGTCGCAGCGAATCTCCGGCTGGATCTCAAACCAGTCGATCCCCGCCCCCTCTCGATACTGACGCCCGACTTGGACCGAGCAGTCCCACCGAATAGGCCGGAGTGGTTTGTCTTCGTACAGCAACGCTATCCCAGCCGCCGTCAGCTTTTCCAACAAATCCGGTAATCGCTGGAACAGCACGAACGAGTCGATCTTCATCGCATCGTACGAGGACATGCCGCGAAACGCGTCTAGCCCGAAGACTTCAAATGGAGTCCGGTACAGCAACACTTCTCGCGGTTTGTCGATCGCGCGGAGCGTCCACCGCCCTCCTTCGACCTGCAGTCGCACATCTTGCCTGGCATACACCGACAGATGATGTTTCAGCCATTGAGCGGCCTCAAGACGGATGCTCCGTACCCAATCGGTCTGGTCCAGCGCCGTTTTGATACGGCGGTCTCGTTCCTTGGCCTCACCAACCGTGAGCAACGCGAAGAACAGATCGTAAAGCACAGCCTTGCGTTTCTGTGCCCGCAACGGGGCTGATACGGCGCGACCCTGCTCGAATGCCCAGATGAATGAAAAGGTGGAAGCGCTTGGAGCAAACAGATCATTACCGTGCCGGCATTCCATCTGTAGCGTCCAAGCGGCGGTCGGCGCGCCGGCCTCGTCGGCGAACGGTGTCAGAATCAACGCGTACGACACCTCCTCACCAGCCGAGACGGGTGCCGCAGAATGTATCGACGCCTCTTGCCCATCCACGCGCAACAACAGATCGTGCAGGGTCTTGTCCGCCTGCTTGTGGATAAGGTCGATCTGAGCGGATTGGAACACCTCTCGCGAGACGGTGAATTCCACTTTATGGGAAACATCCTGCCATCGTTCGTTGCCCTGGCCGTTCGGCAAGGTCACCGCGCACAGCGCCCCGACCGGTCCGCCACCATATCCATAGGCATTGAAACCTTGGACGCCGTTGCGCAACGCGCGAAACGAGGCCCAACCGCTTTCGTCCTCCAAGCAGAGCAAGCGGCCGCCACTCACATCGACCACGAAGCTACGAAACCGGACGATCCGGTCGAGCACCGTTCCGTCGACGACGCCGACCGCACGAATGGTTACGTCATCATCGGCAAGAGCGATCTCCGTTTTGCTCCGACAGGTGACTGATGGGGCCCATTGAAGGGCAACGGATTCCCGGCCGGTTTTCAGCACAATGGGGAATCGGCGCTTGGAGACGCGGAGATAGCGCAGGAAGGGTTCATCTCCATAACCTGATGAAAACCAGGACGGATTCAGGAGCGGACGCAGCTCGGGTGGCAACGTGGGAACCCATCCTCCTGGAAGCCGCACGCCGTTTCGATGGATCAAGAGCTGCGTATACGACTGGCCGGCGTCGATCACGATTTCATAACCCGACTCATGGAGGCCGTCGCCATTCCGCGAGGGAACTGTCGCCTTGCTCAAACCGATCTCAGCGACGTCGCCGAGTAACTCGGTTCGGAGTGCAGCCAGGTAGACGTGCTGCCGGGCAGACAATGGGAACGTCTCGGGCGACAGCAGATGTTTGGTGGCAAAACAGGCGCACAGGACATGTTTGCACAGCCGATCGAAATCCCAGGCTGGACAGTCACAAAACGAAGAGAGAAACTCGTCCTCGAGAGAAAAGATGACTTCGTACAGGATGGTTCCCTGGACCTGCGCCGTGAGCGTCGCACCATCTTTCCCCCACACATAGTGCTGAAGCCGCTGCTGCCGGTAATAATCATATCCCCTGAGCACCGACGCTTTAGGGGCCATGGTATACAGATCGTTGACGGCAAAGGCACGAAAGGCGGAAAGCAGGGCTGCCGAGGCAGGAGTCGGAGTGAGGAGATTAGTCTTCGCATCCGAATGGGAACCACTCCCCGCGCTGCGACTGGATATGGACTTCTTGCGCATAGCGCAACACTATAAAGGGAGGGGGAGGAGCTCCTCAAGCAGCGATAAATGCTCGTTAGCTGCCTCTGAGCACTGTCTGAATGTTGTCCATGGCGGAGATCAGGCGAGAAACCGTCCATGAGTAGAATCAGTCTTGAACTTCTCTTTTACTAATTCCAGGACTTTCCCCGCTGCGTCTTTCGCGGAGAGCATCGTCGTGTCTATGGCCACTTCAGGATTGACCGGTGCTTCGTAAGGATCTTGGAGCCCTGGCACTGTCGAGGATTTGCCACGTTGACCTCGCCGATAGGTTCCCTTGTAGTCACGCCGCATGGCGAGTTCCAACGGGCACTCTACTGCGACCTCGATAAACGTAGGGATAAGGCTTCGAGCGAAGTCACGATAGGCACGCCTGTTTGCTGTCGCATCGAAGATGACCGTGATGCCGTGCGAGACCAACTTGGCTCCCGTAAAAGCCAAGGCACGGTAGAAGAGGTCTCGTTCGGCTTCAGCGTAGGTGGGATGAGGAGTCAAGATTTGTCGTACCGCATCTGATTCCAACACTTCTATGGTACAGCCCAATGTTTCGAGTCGGGCGGTAAGTTCTCGAGCGATGGTGCTTTTCCCCGATGCAGGAAGACCGGTGAGCCAAACGGCAAACGCTTTTGATTCAGCATCAGTCGTCATCGGTCATCCATCAACACGTGGCCGTGCGCCGGGCTCTTATGAGGTGAAGGCTGATGGCTCACCAGTGATCGTTGCTATCGCCCACAGTATGAATTGACTCGATCTGGTTCGAAGTACGGAACGTCGAGTACGTTTTCAATAAAGCGAAAGAGGCTGCGTCGGATGTCGATCGACAGATTGGGATACCAAAGCGGGCTCGCCACGACCAGGCCGCGAAAGGCAAAGAACGGCGCAGCTGTTTCTACGACTTCCTGATCGCCGCTGGCTTCCATGTAGGTGTCCCAGAACAATCGGAACAGTCCCTCGAAGGAACCTTTGAGCTTCCCCCAGCTGATGAGAGAGTCCAGTAGATAATTGATCGTCAATGCGGTGACGTCATCGGCCGGTTCGCCCCATTCTCCCCGTGACCGATCCAATACCGCAAAATCCGTCCCACTACGGAACAGCACATTGTACGGATGGAAATCCCCATGAACCTGGGACAGTCGATGGGTCTTGTCACGGAGGCGCCAGCGCCACCGGTTGCACGCCTCCTCAATTGTTCGCAACAGATCACCGGTGATAAATCCACAGCGCGTGGGATAGCTGTCGGTCAGTCCCATGATGCATTCGCCGTGGCCGATCAATTCACGCAGCCGACGCTTGTAGAGGTCGGCGTCACGCCGTTTCTTGGCATGGATCTGGGCCAAGTAGCGAGCGAGTACGATCGTCCGTTGTCGGTCCAGCTTGCGTAACACTCCGCCTTTCATCAATCGTTCAAGATCCGCATGATAGCTTGCTCCCTCGGTCCATTCATTTAGCACGAAGAATTCCCGGGCTTCCGCGAGAGAAAAGAGCGTCTGCTTCGCATTGAAGGCTCCCACATCGAGCGCCTTCACATGGCGCGGGAGGCGTCCATAGGAATCGTAGTCCCACAACATCGCCTGGGCGCGATCCGCCATATGTTCATGCCCGAACGGACCAGGCTTCATGGTTTCAAGCACGGCGGATTGAGCCTTCTGCCTGTTTCTAAACGTCAGTTTAACAGGCGTACCATATCCATAACGCTTCTGCGCTCCCTTAGAGCTCTCCTTGCCGATGACTTCGTAGGACAGCAGCTCGACGTGAGGGCCAAAACGCATCTGTAGATACGCTTGAAGGGATTGCTTGGTTAACGTTGGCATACGGCTAGTTCTCGCAAATTATGTTCCATCAATACCACTTTGTAGACTTCACCTTACGCCTCACCCTTTACCTTTCACCCATTCAAAACTGTCGCAATACGCTCCACTAGTCAGACATGCACTGTGGGGAAATGCGCCACATCGGCCATGCAGCACTCGCCATTTCATGCACAGCACGTGGCCGAGCAGCAGGCCGCCGGGCTTGTCTCCGGCTTCACCGCCCTGACAAAACCGCTGATAAACTTCCCATCGACGGCCGGCGCGATGGTATCGAGATCAATGCCGGTGCCCTCAAAGAGCTCTCGAGCATCAGCGGCGGTATAGACCCGGGTCGACTGGATGGACGCTCGTTCAAACCCCGCCCGCTCAAGCTTCACGAGATATTCCTTTTCCTCCAACGCGCCCGCGACACACCCGGCCCACAACTCGATGCTGCGTTGAATGTCTTCCGGTATCTCTCCTCGGACGACAATGTCCGATACAGCCAAGCGCCCACCCGACTTCAGCACACGGAAGGCTTCCGCGAGGACCAGATCCTTGTCGGGAGACAGATTGATGACACAATTGGAAATGATGAGATCGACGGAGTTGTCCGGCAACGGAATGTGTTCGATGTCGCCCTTCAAGAATTCCACGTTCGTGATCCCAGCTTTCGCCTGATTGGCCCTCGCCAGCTCCAACATTTCGTCGGTCATGTCCAGGCCATACACCTTGCCGGTCGGCCCAACCCGTCTCGCTGAAAGCAGCACATCGATGCCGCCGCCCGATCCCAAATCCAAGACGGTTTCCCCCGGCGCGATCTGCGCCAAAGCAGTCGGATTGCCGCAGCCGAGCGACGCACGCACCGCGTCATCGGGAAGGGTGGACGTCTCGTCATCTGCATAGAGACCGGAAGTGATGGGATCCAGTTTGCCCGCCTCCAGCACCGTACCGGTTCCACAGCACGATCGCCGTTCCTGTCGTTGCGCTTGCAGAGCGGCTTGCCCGTATCTCGTCTTGATTTCTTCTTTTAGAGTCTGGTCTTTGCTCATGACGCACCTCCAATCAATAAATATTGATCTATAAGGCCTAAGAAAATCAGCAACAACGTCGTGTTGAACTTACCGACTTTGCCGCCTTCTTGAGCGAATCCACCAAGTCTTCCAGCTCCTCAATGGCCTGGGAACTGAGCGAGTAATACATCCATCGCCCATCACGGCGATCCTCGACGAGACCGGCATCCTTGAGCACCTTCAAGTGAAACGATAGTCGAGACTGCGCGGCCTTCATCGCATCCGTCAGCTCACAGACACACTGTTCTCCCTCTTTCAATCGCTCCAGTAACGCTAGGCGGGTCTCGTCTGACAGAGCGTGAAACAGCGTCACTGCTTTCTTGATCGATGGAGCAACAGCAGCCATGGCTAAACCATATAGCAACAGATTTTGATGAGTCAAGAGGTGTTATGCAGATACCGCGATATCACGAGGGTTCGTCCTGCTTCGCAGAGCTTTTCTTGCAGCCTTGCCTTAACAAGCACGGACCGTCCAATAGATTGGCGAGTCAGCGCAATAGGCTCGGAGGAAAATCAGAGGATACTAAGATCTGTTGCCGGTTCAGGAGCCAGGCTCATCGCCAGAACCTGGCTCCTGAACATCTAGATTCGTCTCTCAGCGATGCGTTAACTGATCGCGCGCACAGGTTTCTTCAGCCAGCAGACGTTGACCTGCAGTAGCGTCTTCAGGGATGCGTGCCATGCAGGACTCGAGCGAATCACCTTGCGTCCCGGCGGATGCACGACCACCGCTTTTTGCGACGGCAGTTCCGACCACACCTTGGTGGAGGTCTTCGTTGTCCTGACAGCTCTGCTCAGCGACCATCTTCGTGCCGTCACTGGAATCACTTGGGATCCTTGCCAGACACACCTTGAGCGAATCCGAGAGTGCCTCAGAAGCAGCTTCGGCAGGTGTCGCAGAGACCATCTCCGTCGTGGCCGACACCGGTGAGTTTTCCGATACCGGCTGCATCCCAGCTTTTCCGGAAGCGCAGCCAGTCACTCCTAATAGACACGCGAGACCGATCAGCCCAGTTCCAACCCGGATCTTGTTCATAAAGACGATCCCTCCTTCGACACAAAGAGTGAGCAAGGCGCTGTCGATGGACTTCTATATAGCGAAGTCCCCTTAATGGCGCAAGCAGCATCCTGGGGCCATTCACCATTCCCCCGGAGTACACTGCCGCATTTCTTTAAGGATTTCCACTATTATGGTAGGCTCACGCATCAACTGTCCCGAACACAAGAGCAACATGAGAGAGGGCTATCATGAAGATGCTGCACATTGTCTGTGGGAAAAGATTTGAGGAAGAGGTCGTTGTGCTGTTTCAAAAACTTGGAATCAAAGGATACACCATGATTTCAGGCGTGGGCGGCAGCGGGGTGACCGGGACCGTGACTGCCTCCAATGTGCCAACGAACCAGAACACGAATACACTCTTCATGGTCGCACTCGGCTACGAATCTTCTTTTTTGCCGCAGATTGTGGCCGCACTAAAGGAGATTCGTGCCAAACATGTCCAGGGACATGACGACCGTGAAATCCCGCTGAAAGTCTTTCTTCAGCCCTGCGAAATAATTATTTAGCAGGACTCCACCCATTGCTTGTTCCCCCATCATGCTCCACTTCACCCCCTTCTACACTGACGAGCCGACGATCCGTCCTCTCGATGGTGTTGGATGGTCCTGGTAACAAACCAGGGGATCGGCCGATAATCTGTACTCTCGGGCCATGCGACATCGAAATGACCCGGTCTTTCTTGCTCTCACGACCTAATACCCATTCGAACAGCCGCTTTGCATCGTTCAGCTTCGGGTCGTGTGGATACCCATACTGCTCTGTTTGCATCGGTTCGTCGTAGAGTCCTATACAGCCGTGCGAAGCAGGATAGCCCGGCAAATCTCGCCCGTGGATCCAATATGACACCCCTTTGCGATCGATATAAAACCTGAGCGCGTAGTTCATAGGATATCGGCGGTCCGTTCCCTGAACGGTGTAGAGCTCGGATTGATGCGCGCGATGGGCAGTGAAAAGGCTGAACTCACCGGTCGGTGTTTCGTCGTGGCCGTGCCCGGAGGCAATCGGTACCGCAAACCGAAGCGCCCCATATTCATAAGCTCCAAGAAATTGTTCAGAAAGATCGATGAGGATGAACTGTTCCTCCGATCCGGCAGGCGGATACGCCAAAGGCAGTGGCGAAAATGATTGAAGATCGCGGAGGCGCTTAGGGACCCTGATGGACCGCCCAGCCCAAGCATGACGTCGATCGATCCGATTGAACCGTGCAATATCGATCCACCGGTCGCCGAACAGCTTTTCCAGCGATTCACCCGTTCGAATGGTCCGGCACTCCCACTGCACCATCGCATCACTGGGATACATGATGTCACAGGGCCCATGGGATATTGCTCTCGGTTCAGCGTGGGAACTGGCCGGAATAAGAACGAGGATGACAAGCAGGATTTTCCATATCAACCACGACCACGCAGGGGACATCATCGGCGTAGTGTACCTGGGTAAGCAGGCAATGGGAAAGGGCGTGTATGAAGCCCCACAGGTTCAAAGGAAGATGTCCGGGCTCAGCCCCCGCTCATCTGTGCAGTTTTCGTGTATTCCACTCCCCGATTCCGTAGACGATCAGACCAGGAAGAATAAACAGCGCCACTCATCATCGAGATAGGTGCCGCATCATCACGACCAATGCTGCGACGCCTTCATATAGCCGAACAACAGATCCCGTCGAGCCAGAATTCCAACGAGTTTGTTGTTTCGCACCACCGGCACGCGAGTTAAATATCGATCTTGGAACAGGTCAGCCACTTGAGCGAGTGTTTGATCTTCGGTCACTGTCACGGGATGAATCGACATCACTTCCGTGGCAAGAATCTTCCGGAGATCTCGCCCCTCGAGCATGGCCTGCAGCAAATCGTATTCAGTCACAATCCCAATCAACATCCCCTCTTCATCCACAACAGGCAAGCTGCCGTAGTTTTGATGGGTCATCAGATGGGCAATGGTCGAAGCGTCGGTGCGCGTCGTGCATCGCGTAACCGCGTCTTGCATGAGCTGTCCGACGGTTAACGTCTTCGGGTCACAGGGCTTCATGAAGAACTCGGTTTGTCTCATGTGCTCCTCGCGGTTATCGTTTACCACCAGTGGCCAGATAGGTTCGCAGGACATCGCGTCTTGCGATGATACCCACCAATTTATCCTTGTCATCCACCACAGGGACACGAACCAGATCACTGGCGCGCAGCACATGCACCAACGTTCCAAGTGTCGTTTGAGGCCGGACTGAATAGGGATTGGAGGTCATGATGTCCTTTGCCGAAACAACACCCAGTTGCCGACCATCGTCGACAGCCGCCAAGAGATCATGTTCGCTGACGATACCGGCCAGTCTACGCCCGTTTTCCACGACCGGAACGGCCCCGAAGCCTTCGATCATGAGGGAGGCAATCACGTCTCCCTTCGTCTTCATACGAACAAATTGCACTTCTTTCTCCATGACCTGGCTGACTGTCATGGAATCGAAGTCTTTGACCTTGACGACTTTCCCCTTCTTCGTCGCTTGCTTCTTCATTGCTCCTCCTTCATGGACGCATCATCTTCTTTCAACTTCAAATCACGAAACTCTCGCTCACTGACGCTAATCACCACAGTGCCGCCACTATTTTTGCTGCGAAATGCCTCACCATCCTGATCGACCAAAGCGGGGACTCCACTCCTAACTCTTTGGTTGATGAGAGATTCTTTGTCCATCTCTCTCCATCCTACAGGCACATCCGATGCAGGTCTGATACCTGGAACGTTTTCCATAACATCCCATCGAGCACGGAAGGGAATCGATCATGCGGATTGTATGCGCCGTCGACGGATCGGAGTATTCACAGTGGGGGATTCAAGCACTTGAGGCCTTCGCCGATCGTAAACCCGAACATGTCACGTTGTTGCATGTGGTCGATAAACCCGCTCTTCAATCGCTGACAGGCAAGAATACCCTCGGCGAGCGCCGCGCGCTCGCCGCCATGGAAAAGGCCGGCGGCATTCTTCTTCGGGATGCCGCACGATCAGCCCGCGTTGCTCTTGGCCTGGCGACTACTGCACCAGGTACCAAACTCCAGACCATCCTGGCTCACGGCCCACTTCCGAACACGATCGTCAGACATGCGCGACGATTGAAGGCACATCTGATCGTGATGGGGTCGCGCGGCTTGAGCGACATTCAGGGATTCTTATTGGGAAGCGTCTCACGGCAGGTGGCATCGACGGCTGCTTGTTCGGTGTTGGTCGTGAAACAGCCGATGCCACACCTTCTCCATGTTGCCCTTGCGGTCGATGACTCCAAACCATCGCGGGCGGCCGCTAAGTTTCTTCGAACACGCATCCTTCCGGAATCCGCTACCGTCACGATTCTGACGTCGGTTGTAAGTCCCGTCACGGATTTTGCGACACGCTACTTGTCCGAGTTACAGCTGGCTGAACTGAAGCGACCGGTCATGGAACGAGCCACTGCGTTGGTCAACGGTCTACGGGACGAGTTCATTAAAGAAGGCTATCCCGTCGTCACACAAATCCAGATGAACCACGTGATCGATACCATCGTGAACTATATAGAGGCCAATCACGACCAGCTGCTGGTCATCGGCGCTCGTGATTTGACCAAGACCGAGCGGCTCCATCTGGGAAGCGTGTCGGAAAGCTTGCTGAGGCACGCTCCCTGTTCTGTCCTGATCGTGCGGGGCACCCGTGTCTGAGTTCAGCCATCACGACATTTATCAACTTTCGATCGAAGAAGTGCTGAATCGCCTGGAAACCAGCAACGGGGGTCTGTCTTGCGATGAGGCTCAACGACGGGTGGCCCGATACGGACTGAATGTTCTCGTCGAGCCAGATCACTACTCGCTCCTCCGTGGACTCGTCCGCCATTTCACCCACTTCCTCGCCATCCTCCTCTGGATCGCCGCCGGCCTCTCTTTTGCTGCCGACTTCATGCGACCCAGTGAGGGTATGGCAACACTGGGTTGGGCCATACTCGGCGTCATCGTGATCAACGCCGGGTTCGCCTTCTTCCAAGAATACAAAGCGGAACACGCCGTTCAGACACTCCGCCGCCTGCTGCCGAGCAACGCGTGGGTCATGAGAGGCGGGCTATCCGTTGAAGCCGCCCGGAACGAACTCGTGCCCGGCGATGTGCTGATCTTGGAAGAGGGTGAACGGGTACCGGCCGATGCGCGCCTCATCGAGGCCACCGGGATGCGGGTGGACAATGCCGCCTTGACCGGTGAATCAAGGCCAAAACGACGGACGGCTGAGCCGATAGACGACGGTCATTGGCTCGATCTTCCCAACCTCGTTTTCGCTGGCTCCACGATCCTGTCAGGACATGGGCGCGCTGTCGTGTTCGCAACCGGAATGCGAACCGAGTTTGGCAAGATCGCCTCTCTCACCACCACGGTTGAAACCGAATTCAGCCCCCTTCAGCAGGAGATCATTAAGGTCACCCGTATCGTCGGCGTCATTTCATTGTCCATGGGAGCCACGTTCTTCGTGATCGGTGTCTCAACGGGACTCGGATTCTGGATCA